>NZ_JABBYJ010000001.1:2207436-2522784 GCF_012932565.1 Sneathiella limimaris | reverse complement strand
TGCTTTCGCCAAAGTTGGGGAAAGTTTATAGTTTTCTGCAGGAACGCTAAACGTCATGTGCAAGAAATTTTCTGCATATGACAGTTCATTATTTGGATAGATAAATGGCTGACCAACAGAGTATTTGTAGGCCATTGCAGCAATCGTTGGCATCTTCGCAATCAGGCGATAGCTTGCAATCATCCGCTGATGTGGATCATTAATGTCAGTGCTATCGTGATAGAAGGCTGACAGTGCACCAACAACACCAACCATAATGGCCATTGGATGCGCATCCCGACGGAATCCTTTAAAGAATTGTGTCAGCTGCTCATGCAACATGGTGTGATAGGTGATGTCTTTTGAGAATTTTGCTTTCTGCTCAGCGTTTGGCAACTCGCCTTTCAACAGAAGGTAGCAGACCTCAGTAAAATCGCTCTGAGAAGCTAGCTCTTCAATTTTGTATCCCCGATGCATCAGGATACCTTTTTCACCGTCAATAAAGGTAATTGCTGAGTCACAAGAAGCGGTGGAGGTAAAACCAGGATCGTAGGTAAAGTGACCTGTTTGCGCATACAACTTGCGGATATCGATTACTTTCGGGCCTACAGTTCCTTCAAGCATAGGCAAATCCGTATTGGAAGAGCCTTCATTGAGTTGGACTGTACCGTTTTCTTTAGAGCCACTCATAAAAATATTCCTCTGTATTGGAAACCAACGGATAGGTGCTGGTCTCGACTATATTGACACCCCCCAAGGAATAGGGGGCTAAAAGGCTTCGTAAATACTTACGAAATTGGCAATTTGCCTTAACTCTCTGTTTTATTTGTATCTCTGATCCGGCCTATGGACTCTTCTTTGCCCAAAACCTCCAATACGTCAAAGATACCGGGAGATACTGTTGTTCCTGTCAAAGCTGCCCTTAAGGGTTGCGCAATTTTGCCCAGCTTCAGGTCTTCCAAGTCGGCAGTCTCCCGCACCACCCCTTCGATGTGATCTTTATCCCAATTACCAAGAGCTTCCAGTCGATCTGCTAGTTTCTGCAGGACCAGAATTGAATTGTCATCTAATAGCTTAGACGCCTTCTCATCCATTGTCAGGGGCCGTTTGGCCAGTAAGAAAGCTGCGCTATCTGCAAGGGATATTACTGATTTTGCTCTCTCTTTCAAGCCGTTCATCGCATTTTCGATGGCTGTAAACTGTTGGTCGTTGATTTTACAATCAAATTTCTTTTCTAGAAGGGGTTTAATCAGCTCTGTCAAATAGCGATCTTCTGCATTTCGGATATAGGTTCCATTCAGATTTTCCAGTTTTGCAAAGTCAAATCGCGCGGCAGATTTCCCAATCGCTTCCAGGTTGAACCATTCGATCGCCTGTTCAGTAGAGATAATTTCATCATCTCCATGTGACCAACCCAGCCGCAGAAGATAATTGCGCAAGGCTTCTGGCAAGTATCCCATTTCCTGATAAGCCTCAACGCCAAGAGCGCCATGGCGTTTAGACAGCTTAGCACCGTCTGGGCCATGAATTAGGGGAATATGGGCCATGACAGGCACTTCCCATCCCAGCGCGTTATAAAGCTGTATCTGACGAGCCGCATTTGTCAGGTGATCATCGCCTCGAATTATATGTGTTACGCCCATATCGTGATCATCAACGATTACTGACAACATATATGTCGGCGTGCCGTCAGCCCGAAGGAGGATCAGATCATCCAGTTGACTGTTTTTAATTGTAACGTCGCCTTGAACCTGATCCCGAATAACGGTTTCGCCTTCATTTGGTGATTTAAAGCGAACAACCGGATCAACACCCTCAGGAGCTTCAGATGGATCTCTGTCCCGCCAACGGCCATCATACCCCGGTGCCCGGCCTTCTTCGCGCGCTTTTTCACGCATCTCTTGCAACTCTTCCTTGGAGGCATAGCAATAATAGGCTTTTCCCTCATCAATGAGCTGTTTGGCGATTTCAATGTGTCTATCTTTTCTGGAGAACTGATAAGTTGGTTCCCCGTCCCAATCCAAGCCTAGCCATTTCATGCCAGCCAAAATGGCGTCAATTGCTTCTTCAGTAGAGCGTTCCCGATCAGTGTCTTCAATCCGTAGCAGAAACTTTCCCTGATGGTGTTTTGCAAACAGCCAGTTGAACAAGGCAGTACGAGCTCCTCCAATATGGAGAAAACCGGTAGGAGACGGAGCAAAGCGGGTCACAACAGTCATGGCAAATTACTTTATTAAAAATTCAATTCCTGGTTTAGAATAGTACCTAAACTCTGATTCCCGGGCATTTTTACTCGTTGTTTAAGACAAGAGCAAGTCCGGGCTTGCGATTAAGGGGGGCATTATCAGAGAATTCATACGGCAACTAATGGCCACTCTTGAGGAAGAGCGGGAACAGTTCTTTTATTTTTTGCCTGTTCTTGTTGGGGCAGGGATCGGGATTTATTTCTCGCTTAAAAAACGAGCCTGATTTTATATGGGCCTTATTACCCGTGTTTTTTTTGCCCTTAGTGGTGATAGCTCTTAAGCTACGGGCAAGTTATTACCTTCTGTTATTACTTGTTATCTCAGTCTCACTATCCATCGGTTTTTCCAGTGCAAAAATACGGGAGACCCTTGTTTCTTCACCCGTTCTTCAAAAAAGAAGCTTTGGCACCCTGACAGCAACAGTGGCCCATGTGGAGTTGGACAAGAAAGCGCCAAGGGTGGTTTTACAAAATGTGCGTTCAAATGATGCTTCCATTGATACTCTTGTCAAAATACGACTAACTGTTCGCACCGGAGTGGATGATTTAGCTCCAGGCGATATCATCGAGATAAAAGCAGTATTGTTGCCACCCCCAGCACCTGTCTATCCCGGGTCATACGACTTTCAGCGAGATCTGTATTTCCAGGGAATAGGGGCCGTTGGATATGCTGTCTCAAAACCAGACATTCTTAAAAAACAAGGATCTTTGGTTGATGTCGAAACCATCCGTCATCAGATCGCCCGGCATATTGAGAATAATACCCCTGATGAACAAACGGGTTTTCTTCTTGCCATCATGGTGGGCGAAAAAAGTAAACTGACAGACAAGCTCAAAGACGACATGCGCAATTCTGGCCTTGCCCATTTGCTGGCCATCTCGGGGCTTCACATGATGATGTTGGGTGGTTTTATATTCTTCCTTACAAGGCTAGTTTTGAGTTGTATTCCCCCAATTGCCTTAAATTATCCAATAAAGAAAATATCTGCCTGTATTGCTATAACTGCTGTCACAGGGTATCTGGCAATCAGTGGCCTGTCGATATCAGCCATACGGGCTTATTTGATGATTACATTGGTCTTCTTGGCGATTTGCTTGGACAGACGTGCGATCTCCCTTCGAAACCTCTCCATAGCAGCCCTCTTGATCCTTCTTATTATGCCAGAAAGTATGTTAGGGCCGAGTTTTCAAATGTCATTCGCTGCGGTTTTCTGCCTGATAGCGGTCTATGAAAAATGGGGCGAAAAGCTATTCATCCTCCATGGTAAGAGCCACTTTGCTTTGCGTCCGGTTCTGTACCTATCGGGTGTCGCTTTTACATCCTTGGTGGCTTCTGCTGCAACGGCACCATTTTCAATTCACCATTTCGGCCAGTTAGCAGTAGCAGGTGTTGTGACGAACCTAATCGCAATACCCCTAATGGGGTTTTGGATCATGCCCTGGGCTATTCTCGGGTTCCTGTTGATGCCATTTGATCTTTCCTCAATCGCTTTAAACCTCTCTGCGATGGGTGTTGAGAAAGTGGTTGAGTTGGCAAGCTGGGGGGCCTCTCTTCCTTACGCAAGTTTGAAAGTTGTCCCTTTTTCAACTGAAATCGTTGTTCTTATTTCCCTGTCTGGATTAGGGTTCCTGGCCATGAAAAGTAGGGTTCAATATCTGATGGTTCTCCCAATGTCATTCGCTTTCGTCCTGCAGATACAAAATAAACTTCCGGATATACTGGTCTCTGAAAGTGGAAAACTAGTTCTCATCCATACTGATAATGCGACTTTGGTAAATTCCCGGCGTCATGACAGATTTGAACAGGACCGTTGGCAATCCTATTATGGAACAGCTTCTCTAACGGCTTTTTTGAAAGACAAAAAGTTCAATGACCTAAAAGGTAATTGTGATCCATTGGGCTGTAGTTGGAAGCAAAAGGATTACAGGGTTACCTATTCTGAAAACAAGACTTCTCATAGAAGTGACTGCAATTTTTCAAATATTCTAATTTCAAGTAAACCTGTGTTTAGAGGCTGCGAAAAACCGGAGCTGATAATTGATTATTTTGATTTCTGGCGAAATGGAGCACATGCGATTTACTTAAACACAGAAAAACCCCGTCTACAGACTGTAAACGGGGGTAGGGGTGATCGGCCCTGGGTCAGACATGTTGGGAGCACATCTTCAGACAGGAATGGAAATTAATATTTCCGAAAAAGACCGACCAACTTTCCTTGAACCTTGATCCTATCTGGCCCAAAAATCCGAGTTTCATATTTAGGGTTTGCAGCTTCCAGCGCTACAGTATTTCCTTTGCGCCGTATACGCTTTAGCGTAACTTCTTCATCGTCGATGAGAGCAACAACTATTGCGCCATTTTCAGCTGTTTTACATTCATTAATGATAACCGTATCGCCATCATTAATACCAGCCTCAATCATACTGTCGCCATCAACTTCCAAACAGTAGTGATCGCCATTTCCCAACAGAGCCGGCGGAATATCAACAAAACTGTTTGGATCTGAGAGGGCCTCAATTCCCATGCCGGCCGCAATGCGACCAAACAATGGCAAACTGACACTCGCATGCTCACTCTCAGGTGATGACGGGCTTTGTCCATGAACTTGATTTTTGCCACCAAAGTCGCCTTTTACAACGGTTCCTTCACTGCTAGGGGGCAAAGAACGATGGTGCCGCTTTGCAATTCCTTCCGGGAGAACTGCATCTGGAAGTTTCAACACTTCCAAAGCTCGCGCTCTATGCGGAAGTCTTCGAATAAAGCCGCGTTCGGTAAGGGCCGTAATCAATCGATGAATGCCAGATTTGGACTTCAGATCTAATGCTTCTTTCATTTCATCAAATGATGGGCAAACACCTCTATCTTCAAGATAAGTGTGAATATACATGAGAAGTTCATGTTGTTTTTTGGTGAGCATCTGTCCTCGCCCCTTCAGAACAAAACAAAAACATTTATAAATGTTCTACAAAGGTTCTATCAAGAGGTCAAGATTTTATTGAAAAATCGCCAAAAAGGATTTTAGCAATCCGGATATTCTCTTGAAAGATGAATGAGGCCAACAACACTCCCTTTCGCGGCAGGTTCAGCAAAAGGCTCTCTTCTGATGAGGCAGTTTGCTGTTGATAAAGACGAGAGAAGAGAACTGTCTTGATTATTAAACAATTCAACTACTGGCAAGCCATCTTGCTCACCTACAATCCGAGCACGCATGTAATCTTCACGGCGATCATTCTCTTTAAGATCATGTGCCAGAATTGCGGGAACAACAGGAGGTTTAGAAAGTTTCATTCCCATCAAAGCATAAAGGGCAGGATAAAGGAATATATAGCTACAGATCATGCTGGAAACAGGATTTCCCGGCATTCCCAGCATAGGTGTTCCTTGCAAATCCCCAAACATCAGTGGTTTACCAGGCCGCATGGCAATTCGCCAAAAATCGACTTTTAAGCCTTCTTTTCCAAGAACTGTTTGAACTAGATCATGATCTCCTACTGATGCACCGCCTAAAGTAACCAACATATCAGCTGAATTTGCCCCGCTTGCCATCTGGCGAAGCGAGTCTTCGTTATCTTTTGCTATACCAAGATCTATAGGCTCGCCGCCTGCCTGACGGACCATGGCAGCGACAACAAGACTGTTCGTTGAAATAATTTGGTTAGCGCCAATCGGTTCCCCAGGGCGAACGAGTTCATCGCCGGTCGATAGCAAGGCAATTCTTGGTTTTCGCCGGACTGTGACCCAAGGAATATTCATTGCAGCTAAAAGCCCGATGTCTCTGGGGGAGAGTTTTGTACCCGGTATAGGGCCAAGCTGGCCTTCGGAGAAATCAATACCTGCTTTACGAACATAACAGCCATAAGGTGCAGCCTCTTTTATCAAGACTTTGTTCTCAGTTCGCTCTGTATCCTCTTGGATAATAATTGTATCTGTACCAGCAGGAAGCGGTGCGCCGGTAAAAATGCGAACGGCTTCACCTTTTGAAACAGTACCAGCATAATGTCCACCTGCCGCTGCTTCACCAATAACTGTCAACTCAACAGGGACAGCTTGAACATCCTCTGCTTTAACCGCATAGCCATCCATCGCAGATAAGTCCTGAGGGGGTTGCGTTCGTCTTGCTCTCACTTGTTCTGCAAGAACCCGTCCGACAGCATCTGCAATAGAAACTGTTTCCGTCGCAACCGGCTTTATAGTCTTCAGGATATTCGAGCGAGCTTCATCTACTGATATCATAACGCTTTATAGGTTCCTGATTTTCCACCTGTTTTTTCCAAAAGGCGGGTTTGCGTAATCACCATTCCTTTGTCAACAGCTTTGCACATATCATAAATGGTAAGAGAAGCTACACTCACGGCGGTCAAAGCCTCCATTTCTACTCCTGTCTTACCTTTCAACTCGCAGGTCGCAAATACATCTACCGCGGCTTCTTCTTTGTGTAGTTCAAACTCTACGGCGACCTTTGTGAGGGCTAATGGATGGCATAGAGGGATCAAATCAGATGTCTTCTTTGCCGCCATAATCCCGGCCAATCTGGCGACACCTAGAACATCTCCTTTTGCTGCCTTTCCCTCGACAATCAAGTCGAAGGTTTCCGGCTTCATCAAAACACGGGCTGTTGCTGTCGCGGAGCGCTTTGTGATGTCTTTATCCCCAACATCAACCATATGTGCAGCACCGTTTTCATCAAAGTGAGTGAGGCCAGACATATGACTATTCCTTGGTTAAAAGGTTGCGTACTGCCGCTGCCACATCTTCTTGTCGCATAAGACTCTCTCCAACGAGGAAGCATCCGCAACCGGCTTTTTCCATTCGAGCAAGATCTGCTGGTGTATAAAGGCCGCTTTCACTAACGGCGACACATTCTGGAGGCAGTCCACTTGCTAACTTTTCTGTCGTAGCAATATCCACTTCCAGCGTTTTAAGATTTCGGTTGTTAATTCCGATGAGAGGGCTTTTCAAAACAGCAGTGCGATCCAATTCCTCTGCGTCATGAACCTCAATCAGTACATCCATACCAAGTTCAAACGCCGCGGCTTCAAGCTCCTGCGCCTGCGCATCAGACAATGCAGCCATAATCAGAAGAATACAATCTGCTCCCAGAGCTCTAGCCTCCATCACTTGATAAGTATCCAGCATGAAGTCCTTGCGAAGGGCAGGTAGGGATACAGCCTCTCTGGCCGCAACTAAATATTCGTCAGCACCTTGGAAATAGGGAATGTCAGTGAGCACAGACATACAGGTTGCTCCGCCTTCTTCATAGGCTTTTGCTAGAGCTGGAGGATTGAAATCTGCGCGGATCAAGCCTTTTGAAGGGGAAGCTTTTTTGACTTCCGCAATCAACCCGTAACGACCATCCTGCCTGGCTTTTCGAAGGGCATTTAGAAACCCGCGAGGGGCAGACGCCTGCTTGGCAGCTTCTTCAAGGTCTGCATAAGACTTCCGCTGTTTACAAGCGGCAATGTGCTCTTCTTTGTCTGCACAAATTTTTGCAAGAATACTCATAATCAGGATACAGTCATGTTTGTGATACGTTTCAATTCATTCATGGCGTTCAATGCTTTGCCGCTAT
Source organism: Sneathiella limimaris (assembly GCF_012932565.1). Taxonomy (NCBI): domain Bacteria; kingdom Pseudomonadati; phylum Pseudomonadota; class Alphaproteobacteria; order Sneathiellales; family Sneathiellaceae; genus Sneathiella; species Sneathiella limimaris. Next base: position 2,514,990 of record NZ_JABBYJ010000001.1, on the reverse strand, counting down.
CTATAGAAGCCGATGCCAGCTCAATACCATCTTTCAGATCGGTGCATTTACCCCCCACGATGAGGCCTGCCGCAGCGTTCAATAAAGTAATGTCGCGATAGGGACCTTTCTCTCCCTGTAACAAGGCCATAAGAGCTTTCGCGTTCTGTTCAGGTGTGCCTCCGATGAGATCTTCCATTTTAGCCTTGGGGAGCCCAACATCTTCTGGATTGATTTCAAACTCAGTGATCTTGCCGTCTTTCAACTCAGCCACAAGGGAAGGGGCCGTCGTTGTTAGCTCATCCAGACCATCTGTGCCATGCATGATCCACACATGTTCAGATCCCAGTTCTTTCAATGTCTCTGCCATCGGCAGCATCCAGCGGGGATCATAAACGCCTGTCAATTGCCTTTTGACGGCAGCAGGATTTGACATCACGCCTAGCAGATTGAAAATTGTCCGAATACCAAGTTCTGTCCGGGTAGGTCCCACATGACGCATGGCACCGTGATGACGATAGGCGACCATAAATCCGATCCCCGCCTCATGAACTGCTTTTTCGGTCAAAGAGAGGTCACATTCGGTGTTGATACCAAGCTCTGCCTGCACGTCTGCTGTTCCTGAACGGGAAGAAGCGGCTTTATTGCCATGCTTGGCAACTGGCACGCCAGCCCCGGCTACGACAAATGCGGCAGCCGTCGAAATATTCAAAGTTCCAAAGCCATCACCACCCGTTCCAACAAGATCAATCGCTCCCTCAGGTGCTGTAATATACTTGGCTTTTTCCCGAAGAACAGAAACACCCCCGATCATTTCATCGGCTGTCTCACCGCGTATGTGCAAACCCATCAAAAAACCACCCATTTGTGAAGGGGTTGCATCACCAGAAAGGATTATGTTGAACGCTTCTTTGGCTTCTTGTTGGCTAAGGGATTTCCCACTCGCTATTTTGGCAATCAGGGATTTGAAACTCGTCATAGCATCCATTTTACGCAACCGCTTTCAGATTTTCGCCTGTCATTTTCAGGAAATTATGTAACAGTGCATGTCCTTGCTCGGAGGCAATGCTTTCTGGATGAAATTGAACGCCGTGGAGCGGTAATTCTTTATGCTGCATTCCCATGATCGTTCCATCTGACGTTTCTGCGGTCACTTCAAAGCAGTCTGGCAATGTCTCACGCTCAACAATCAATGAATGATAACGGGTACAGGTGAGGGGACTTGAAAGATCTTTAAACACACCTTTACCGGTATGATGAATAGGAGATGTCTTGCCATGCATTAATTCTCCTGCCCGAATGACCCTTCCACCTAGAGCCTGCCCCAAAGATTGGTGCCCAAGGCAAACTCCCAATAAGGGAAGTTTTGTTGCCGCTGCAGATTTTACCATATTCAAACAAATGCCAGCTTTATCAGGCGTACAGGGACCAGGAGAAAGAACAATCCCAGTGGGACTTTCATTCAAGATTTGATCAACCGAAACAACGTCATTGCGATAGACTTTTACATCAGCTCCCAAATCTCCCAAGAAATGGTAGAGGTTGTAGGTAAAACTATCATAGTTATCGATCAGTATTATCATTTCGGTTTCCTGCCCTCTGGCACTTGAGGCTAGCCTAATTTCCCTGAAATAAGGGCTTAATGATTTAAACGATTAGTTTCAATGGTTTTTCTGTCCCGTCAAGGCTTCATTTGCGGATATTCTGGAGATTTAAAGAGTTTTCGATCTATCGCCATTGTTCAGTCAGAATTTTACCATAGGCTGAGAGGTAGATAGGGGATTTTTAGAAATTAAATAAAAGAATGGAAGTTCGTTCGACTATCTTCTAAAACCGATTTTGCAGGGCCAAATGATGAGGTCAGGATAACTCAAGAATGTCGCGAAAAAATCAAAAGAAAAAACAGGAGAAGGCTGAAAGCTCAGTTTTTGAAACGCTGTTTAATTCACCAGTTCGTTTGCTGATATTCTGTGTTGCCGTTCTTATGTTCAGCTTGACCACGGGTATGCTGATTGGAACTTTACTGAAGGATGATAAGGAAAACATAACTGCAGAGTCCGATCAGCCAACAGAGGTATTTCAACCAAGTTGGACGAAAGAAAAACCGGTAGGTACGGCTGAAATTGGAGATGTAGAAAAGCGGAATTCTCCAAATAATTCAGGAAGCCGACCAATTGATGCCCTTAATTATGACCCTTCCAACCCCAAAAAAGTTCCCCAGTATGAGGAACCTTTAGATCAGCATCCGCAAACGCCTTCTTCCAATAAACTGGACTTAGCGGCACTTTCCCCTGGCGAGATTTCAGCACCAAGCCTTTCGGACCCCTCGAAAGCTTGGGTTCGTTATGCAGTTCCAGTTCAGCTAGAGCCGAACAAACCCCTCATTGCTATTGTGATTGATGACGTTGGATTGAATACGGACCGGGTCAACAAACTGATTGACCTTCCGACACCGATTACACTGTCTTATTTACCTTATGCGCATCAACTGGACGAGAATACAAAGAAGACACGTAGTAGAGGGCATGAAGTTATGCTCCACTTGCCGATGGAACCATCGAGTGCATCTGTGGACCCTGGGCCAGATGCCTTGCTAACTGAGCTTTCTGAAGAAGAAATCCGGCGGCGGACGCAGAAGAACCTGGATAGTTTTACAGGTTATGTTGGTGTCAATAATCACATGGGAAGCAAGTTTACAGCATATGCCCCTGGAATGACTATTGTCATGGACGAGATTGCTAAGCGGGGGCTTCTATTTCTAGATAGCCGGACGACAGCCAAAAGCGTCGGTTATTCCTTTGCCAAGTCCCGACAGCTTCCAACGGGAAATCGGGATGTCTTTATTGATAATGAAATTAATGTCGCGAAGATCCTAAATCAGCTTTCAAAAGTAGAAAAACTGGCGGCCAAAAATGGAATTGCTATCGCGATCGGACATCCCTATCCGGAAACGATAGCAGCCCTTTCCCAATGGATGCCCAAAGTGAATGCGGCTGGGTTCCAGTTTGTTCCTGTTTCGACAGCTCTTATCTACCAAACAGCTTTAAAACTGAACTAGAAGGTTGATCAGATTAGCGGTTTCCGCTTCCTTCACTTGCAAAACGGACAGCCTCTTGAGCCGCGCGAACCATTGCTTTGGCTTTATTCACAGTTTCCTGGTACTCAGATTCAGGGTCGCTATCTGCAACGATGCCGGCACCAGCCTGAATGTAGATTTTATTATCTTTAACGACAGCCGTCCGAAGAGCAATACAGGTATCCATTGTTCCGTTTGCAGAGAAATATCCAACGGCACCGGCATAAACACTACGGCGCGACTTTTCCAGTTCATCAATAATTTCCATAGCACGCACCTTTGGCGCACCGGAGACTGTACCTGCTGGAAAACCAGCCTTTAGCGCATCAATCGCGGTCAAGCCTTCCTGGATCTTCCCTTCAACGTTGGAGACGATATGCATCACATGGGAATAGTTTTCGATGACGAATTTTTCTGTCACATTGATGCTGCCAATACGGGCTACGCGACCAACATCATTTCGCCCCAAATCCAACAACATCAAATGTTCGGCCAACTCTTTTGGATCATTAAGCAGATCATCAGCCAACGCTTTATCTTCGGCCGCAGTTGAGCCGCGAGGACGGGTGCCTGCAAGTGGTCGGATTGTAACCGTCTCATCGCGCAATCGAACCAGAATTTCGGGACTGGACCCCACTACTGAGAAGTCCCCAAAGTTCAAGTAAAACATAAACGGGGAGGGGTTGGTCCGGCGTAGCGCCCGATATAGAGAAAGCGATGGAAGGGTAAAAGGAAGTTCAAAACGCTGGCTTGGAACAACCTGGAAAATATCACCGGCTCTGATGTAGTCCTTTGCCTTTTCTACCATCGAGTGAAATTCTTCCCGGGTGGTATTGGAACTTGGCTCAGGCATCTCCATTTCCTGAACATCCATAGATACCGAATGTGGCAGGCTTCTGGAAAAATCATTAACGGCGTCGGAAAGACGCTCGGCCGCGTGGTTATAGGCAGTCTGAGCGGAACGTCCATCTCCAACCCAAACAGGCGTTACGATGGTCACCACATCCAAAATGCTATCAAAGATAGCCATCACAGTTGGGCGGATGAACATTCCGTCTGGCAAGTTCATATCATCGGGATTTGAATCTGGAATGTTCTCCATCAATCGAACCGTATCATATGACATATAACCAACCAGGCCAGCTGCCATTGGGGGCAGATGAGGAGGAAGATCTATGTGACTTTCGTCGATAAGGTTTTGCAGGCTTTCCAGGACCGGCTCTTCGATCGCAACAAACGCTTCAGGGTCAAATCGAGCCGTTCGGTTTATACGTGCCTGTTTGCCGTCACACCGCCAAATCAAATCCGGCTTCATACCAATAATGGAATAGCGGCCCCTTACAGCTCCGCCCTCCACGGATTCAAGAAGAAAAGAATTTGCCTTTCCTTCTGCCAGCTTCATCATCGCGGAAACTGGCGTTTCCAGATCTGCAACAAGGGTTGTCCAAAGGACTTGGGATTTTCCTTGATCGAAGCCTTCACTAAAATCTGAAAAGGCGGGCTGAATTGACATAATTAGAAATATTCCTCAATCAGGCCGGTTTTTACGGAGAAACCGATTTCCTTTTCCAGATAGGACATATACTGCTCGTTTAGATCCCGGCTCATACCTTCGGTAAGCTCAGTTGTTAGCTGGCTGTATACAGCCTTGTCCTTACTTTTATCAGCAGGCACGATTTCACGAACGGTAAAGATGACATACCCATTTTTGCTATCATTCTCACCCATAGCGAATTCCCCCTCTTTAAGGGAGAAAAGACTGTCAACTGCTGCAGGTGCAAGACCTGCAATCTTACCAGTTCGTGTGCCTGGAACAGTGGTCTTAACTGCATAACCCAGGCTTTCAAGTGAACTTCCACCTTTGACTTTTTCAAGTAAGGCTGTGACTTGCTTTTGGTTTTCTTCATGCAGCCAATTTGCTTGCCAGGCTTCGGTAACTTGATCTTTTACGGTCTCCAGATCTTTTACTGCAGCAGCCTTAATATCAGTTACTTCCAAGGCATAATGAATACCGGTTCCGGCTTCTTTCAGCTCTGCCTCTACTCCTGTTTCTGTGGAAAATAGGGTGGCCGTAAATTCATTTAGGGCTGGAAGATTGTTTGACGGTTGTCCCTGCAAGTTCAATCCGTTCGCATCGGTCCAGTCAATTGTCTTGGCTTTTACCCCGATTGCGTTGGCAGCTTCTTCAATTGAAGCGCCGCCTGCAAACTCATCTTGTAAAGCAATGGATTTATCATAGACAATGTCTGCCGCCCCGCGCAGGGCAATGTCTTTCTCAAGCTCTGCTTTGACCTCACTTATTGGTCGGGTCCGGCCTTCTTCAACCTTATTGACCTTCAGAATGTGCCAGCCAAGGATGGTTTTCACAGGAGCCGTTGAGCCGCCTGCGGGGGTTGCAAAAACAGGTTCCTGCAACTCATCAAGCAATTCTGTTTTCGTTAAACTCCCAAGATTGATGTCAGCTTCTGTCAACTGAAGCATTTCACTTGCTACTGCAGCGAAGTCGGAGCCGCCTGTCAGCCGGGCCGTTGCTTCCTGTGCCTGTTCTTCAGTATCGAAGATCATTTGGAAGACTTCCCGTTTTTCTGGCAAAATGAACTCACTAGAGCGAGCCTCATATTCCGCTTTGATCTGCTCTTCAGTTACATTGACTTGATCCGTAAAATCTTCAGGAGAAATATAGAGGAAAACGGCTTTACGGTATTCTGGAGCCATAAAAGCATCTTTGTTTTCGTCGATATACGCCTGTAGCTGCTCAGTTGTCGGGGTAGGAGCGTCACCAGCGGTACTATCAGAAACTTCCACGTAGGTTGCCACTCTTTTTTCAAGATAGTGATTGAACAGTTGATCGACTGCGAAAGCTGGGGCTGTATCTTTGTACAAGGACACTGTTTGCATCAATTGCCGACGACGGATTTCATCTTTCAAGATATTTACATACTCAGCTTCTGAATATCCGTTTTGGCGAAGCAAAGTTTCAAATCTTAAACGGTCAAAATTTCCAGCTGCATTTTTGAAGTTTGGATTTGTTTGAATTTCTGAGACAACCTGATCATCGGTTACACCAAGATGGAGCTCCCGCACACGTTCCTGTTCCAGAAGTCGCGTTTTCATACTTGCAATGGTGCTTCGGGTAACACCGAACTGTTTCGCTTCTTCTGTTGTTATCTGACGTCCAAAATAAGCGGAGACCTGATTTAGACGGTTCCGGTATTCTCTTTGAAATTCACCTAAGGAGACGGTCTGGTCACCAACTTCGATAACATCACTGCCCACAGAACTTCCCAGCATGTCACCGCCAATACCCCAAAGGCCGAAACTTGCGACCAACAGTAATAGCAATCCTTTGGCGAGCCACCCACTGGCTCCTTTACGCATGGAATGAAGCATATTTTCCCAACACTTAATGTCTTTATTTAACCGTTATCAGGGACTTACCCCCGCTAGAGCGCGCCATGATATGAGCTAAGACCTCCTCGCTCAACACGGAAATTCTCAAAGAGGTATCTTTCTCCTAAAAAAAATGGCATATGAGCGGGAAATATTCGTAAAGAACCTGTCCTAGTCCAAGAAGTGAGGGGAAGAGCATGTCGATCAGACCATTAATTGCCGGTAACTGGAAGATGAATGGCCTAAAAGGGGAATCATCTGAAGTGATCAGGGAGCTGTTGGCTAAAGTGAGCACAGTTGCCAATCCTGGCTGTGATATTCTGATCTGCCCTCCAGCCCTTGTAGTGAATGAGCTAGCTGCTTTATGCGAAGGAACTTCGATTTCTATAGGAGGGCAAGATTGTCATCCAAATGTTTCTGGTGCCCACACTGGCGATATCAGCGCAGAAATGCTGAAAGATGCTGGCGCATCATACTGCATTGTTGGTCATTCCGAACGTCGCACGGATCACGGTGAGAGCAATGAAACAGTCAAGGCCAAGGCAGAGGCCGCAATTCGCGCTGGCTTGATCGCCATTGTATGCGTTGGTGAAACTTTAGAGGAACGCGAAGGTGGTAAAACCCTCAATGTGATTTCCGAGCAGGTTAAAAACAGCCTACCTGAAGGCGCTACTGCGGAAAACACTGTAATCGCTTATGAGCCTGTTTGGGCAATTGGCACCGGCAAAACACCAACTCCTCAGGATGTTGCCGAGGTTCACGCGCACATGAGGGCAGAGTTATCTGCGCTGATGACTGATGCTAATGGCGTTCGTCTTTTATATGGTGGATCTGTAAAAGGATCTAATGCGCCAGAGCTGATGGGTCTCGAAAATGTGGACGGTGGTCTGGTCGGTGGGGCCAGTCTAACAGCAGAAGATTTCTGGCCAATCATTGAAACCGGAATTTAAAGGATATATGTCTGGTAATTCGTTTGGCTTTGGTGTAGAAGCCGTTGCAATTGCTTTGAACTACTGGCGGCATTGCCGTCAAACACCCGGGAATTAGAGGATCATGGAAACTATCCTTTTGGTCATACATGTATTGATTGCGGTCTTCCTGATCGGTGTTGTTTTGCTGCAGCGTTCCGAAGGTGGTGCGCTTGGTATTGGCGGCGGAACAGGCGGCGGTCTTATGACAGGCCGTGGTGCGGCTAATCTGTTAACGCGGACAACAGCGATTTTGGCAGCAGCTTTCTTTGCGACAAGCATCTTACTTGCGATCATGAGTGGTGTTCACACCAGTCCCACATCCATATTGGACGAGGCTGGGGGAGCGACGCAGACCGAGGAAGCACCCGCCAAACCCGCAGAACCAGCGGCTCCTCTATCAACCCAGTAAAGAATTTTCGAGAGACGGTAAATTTACCGTCTCTTTTACTTCACGAACCTGTTTAGTTTTAATATAGTGTAATCCCATGGCTCGGTTTATTTTCATTACCGGTGGTGTGGTATCCTCACTTGGCAAAGGCCTTGCAGGGGCAGCGTTGGCTTCCCTGTTGCAAGCGCGTGGCTATAAAGTGCGGATGCGCAAACTGGATCCTTATATCAATGTCGATCCCGGCACGATGAATCCCTATGAACATGGGGAATGTTATGTGACTGATGATGGTGCAGAGACGGATCTGGATCTTGGTCACTATGAACGCTTCACAGGTGTTTCCTCCAAACAAAGTGATAACGTCACAACAGGTCGGATCTACCAGACAGTTATCCGTAAAGAGCGCCGGGGTGACTACCTGGGTGCAACTGTTCAGGTGATCCCTCATATTACCAATGCAATTAAAGAATTTGCGACAGCCGATATCGTAGACGAGGATTTCGTCCTTGTTGAAATTGGCGGAACTGTTGGTGACATCGAAAGTTTGCCGTTCCTTGAAGCCATACGTCAGCTTGGTAACGAATTGGGCAAAGACGCTATTTTTATGCATCTTACCCTTGTTCCCTATATCGCAGCGGCTGGTGAGCTAAAAACCAAACCAACCCAGCATTCTGTAAAAGAACTCCAATCCATTGGTATTCAGCCTGATATTCTCCTTTGCCGGAGTGAGCATGAAATCCCAGCTGGGCAAAGAGCCAAAATCGGTCTCTTCTGTAATGTTCCAGAAAAAGCAGTGATTCAGGCTCTGGATGTTCGGACCATCTATGAAGTCCCTTTGAGCTATCACGCTGAGGGTCTTGATGAAGCAGTATTAAATGCGTTTGGTATTGATGATGCGCCAGATCCGGATCTCACTATTTGGCAAGATATCGTCGATCGGATTGTGCATCCGGAAGGAGAAGTCAAAGTTGCTGTGGTTGGTAAATATATCGAGCTACAGGATGCATACAAATCTTTGACTGAATCCCTTGTCCATGGCGGCATTGCTAACCGGGTTAAAGTACATATCGACTGGTTTGAATCTGAAGTTTTTGAAAAAGACGAAAGTCTACTCGCTGAAAGACTTGAAGATGTTCATGCGATCCTGGTTCCCGGCGGATTTGGGGAACGAGGTGCAGAAGGAAAGATCAAAGCCGCACGTTATGCTCGTGAACACAAGATTCCTTATTTCGGCATTTGCTACGGTATGCAGATGGCTGTAATCGAGGGCTGTCGCTCACTTGCTGGTCTCGCAAATGCAGGCACATCAGAATTCGGACATGGAGATCCAAACGTTGTTGGTTTGATGACGGAATGGACCCGCGGAAATGCAACTGAAGTTCGCTCAGAAGAAGGTGACCTGGGTGGAACCATGCGTCTTGGCGCATACCCTTGTGATTTGGTTGAAGGAACAAAGGTTCGGGAAATCTACGGAAAAGAACGGATCGAAGAGCGCCATCGCCATCGTTATGAAGTGAACGTTCAGTATCGTGATGCTCTTGAAAAAGTTGGGTATAAATTCTCTGGTATGTCTCCGGATGGGGGATTACCGGAAATTGTTGAAATTCCAGATCATCCTTGGTTCATAGGCGTTCAATTCCACCCCGAATTAAAATCCAAACCCTTTGACCCACACCCCCTGTTCAAAAGCTTTATCAAAGCTGCAATTGACAAATCTCGGCTTGTGTGATGGCTGTGAATAGAGACTGGACTTCAAGATGACGGCAAATTCAAAAGTCACGATCGGCAATTTTCAAGTTGGCAATGATCTTCCGCTCGCGTTGATCGCAGGTCCATGCCAGATGGAAAGCGAGACCCATGCGATGGAGATGGCAGGGCGTCTTGTTGAGATAACCCAGCGTCTTGGAATGAATTTTGTCTATAAATCTTCTTTTGATAAGGCAAATCGGTCTTCTATTCATACGCAACGGGGATTAGGGATCGAAAAAGCCCTGCCGATTTTTGAAAAGATCCAGAAGGAATTTTCTGTTCCTGTTCTGACCGACGTTCACGAAAGCAGCCAATGCGCTGAAGTTGGATCTGTTGTCGATGTCTTGCAAATCCCTGCATTTTTGTGTCGCCAGACCGATCTTCTAGTCGCCGCGGCCAAGACTGGCAAAGTCGTGAATGTTAAAAAAGGCCAGTTTCTTGCCCCTTGGGACATGAAAAATGTTGCGATCAAAATGCAGGAAAGTGGCACTAGCCAAGTCCTTTTGACCGATCGCGGGACTAGTTTTGGATATAACACACTTGTCTCCGATATGCGGGGGCTTCCAATTATGGCCGAGCAAACCGGTCTTCCCATCGTTTTTGATGCAACTCATTCAGTTCAACAGCCTGGTGGGCAGGGGGCAACCTCTGGCGGGCAACGGGAATTTGTGCCCGTTCTTGCGCGAGCGGCTGTTGCTGTGGGCGTGGCCATGGTCTTTATGGAGACCCATGAAGATCCAGATAATGCACCTTCTGATGGTCCAAATATGGTGCCCGTTGATCAAATGGAAGACTTGCTAAAAAGACTGCAGGGATTCGATAAGCTTGCCAAAAACCTTTGATAAATTTGAAACAAACTTAGAAATACAGGAACCTATAAGCCATGAGTGCCATTCTTGATATTTTAGCCCGGGAAATTCTCGATAGCCGCGGAAATCCGACTGTTGAAGTTGATGTGGTATTGGAAAGTGGTGCTTTTGGCCGCGCTGCGGTTCCATCAGGTGCCTCTACTGGCGCTCACGAAGCCGTTGAACTGCGTGATGGTGGAGATCGCTACAAAGGCAAAGGTGTTTTGCAAGCGGTTGAAAGCGTTAATGGAGAGATTTTCGACACGATCTCTGGCTGGGATGCTGAAAACCAGATTGCCATTGATCGGGCAATGATTGAGTTGGATGGCACATCAAACAAAGGCCGTCTTGGCGCCAATGCCATTTTGGGGGTTAGCCTGGCGTTGGCGAAAGCCGCCGCGATTGATGCGAACCTGCCTCTATATCGCTATGTTGGTGGGGCGTCAGCCCGGACGCTACCGGTTCCGATGATGAATATCATCAACGGTGGTGAACATGCTGACAACCCAATTGATATTCAAGAATTCATGATCATGCCGGTATCCGCCGGTAATATTCGGGATGCGGTCCGCATGGGCGCAGAGGTATTCCATACACTCAAAAAACAACTGAGCGAAGCTGGTCATAACACCAACGTTGGTGACGAAGGCGGCTTTGCTCCAAATATCGGTGGCACAAGGGATGCTTTGGATTTCATTATGAAATCTATTGAAGTTGCCGGATATAAACCTGGCGAAGATATCTATCTGGCTCTTGATGCAGCCTCCACTGAATTCTACGCAGATGGAAAATACTCCCTAAAAGGAGAAAATAAAGTCCTCTCTGCGGAGGAGATGGTTGAATATTACGCCTCACTCGTTGGCGATTACCCAATTATCTCAATCGAGGATGGTATGTCAGAGGACGACTGGGCTGGCTGGAAACTACTCACCGATAAAATTGGAGATAAAGTCCAGTTGGTCGGTGATGACCTTTTCGTTACAAATCCTGTTCGCCTTGCTGATGGCATTGAGCAGGGGGTTGCGAACTCTATCCTCGTCAAAGTAAACCAGATTGGTAGCCTGACCGAAACAATGGAAGCTGTTGAAATGGCTCACAAAGCTGCTTACACCGCAGTAATGTCACATCGCTCAGGTGAAACTGAAGATTCAACTATTGCAGACCTGGCTGTTGCAACAAACTGTGGACAGATTAAAACAGGTTCTCTTGCCCGTTCGGATCGGTTGGCAAAATATAACCAGCTTATCCGGATCGAAGAGGAACTGGGGCAAGCAGCTGAATATGCAGGTCGTTCCATCCTGAAATAGGTACTTTCAATAAGTCTTTAGAAGCGGACCTCTGAAAAAGGTCCGCTTTTTTTATGATCGATGCAAATAAGTTTAAGTCCCTAAATTATTAACCATATAAGCGATTTACTTATTGACCCTGGCAGTCGAATTTGATTCACTCTTAGCTATGAATCTCAGTTACGAAATACGCAAACGCATTAAAGCGAGTACAGCACCCATTCTTGGGTTGCTGATGGTTTGCTATTTCAGCTATCACCTGATCGAAGGAGATAGGGGATTGTTTGCTTATCTGAAACTGCAACAGCAGGTTCGGCAGGAAACAGCTCAGCTTCAACTCACTGAACTTGAGAAAAATCGTCTCGAAAAAAGGGTTCAGCTGTTAGATCCAGAGAATCTCGACTTGGATATGTTGGAGGAACGGGCCCGGGAAGTCTTAGGGCTTGCACATCCTGATGAGATCATCATCTATACTAAATAGTTGCTTACAACTGTAACAAACGACAATTTATGTTGCAGATTGTCCATCTGATTTTCAAAAATTACAAATTTCAATTATCTAAGAAAAATATAATTACTTATATCGTTGATAATTGCATTTTCTTTAGCTTGATGCTGCAATGCGTCATAATTAACCCAGATAACTATAATTGAGTTAATTTATTGGATTCCCTTGTTTCTTAACTAATTAGAAGCCACAGTTCGAATAAGAATTTCGACAAATTTCTGCCGCCACAGGGAGACGGCAGACTTTTCAACAAGGGAGTTATCATGGCACGAAAAGCCTCTACCACTCGCCGAAAATCGCCGAAGGTCGACAAGGACCAAATCCAAAAATATTACCGGGACATGTTATTGATCCGACGTTTTGAAGAAAAAGCCGGTCAAATCTATGGCATGGGCCTCATTGGCGGTTTTTGTCATCTCTACATTGGACAAGAAGCTGTTGTCGTTGGCATGCAATCGACAATCACAGACGATGATGCAGTGATCACATCCTATCGCGATCATGGTCATATGCTGGCCTGCGGTATGGACCCAAAAGGTGTTATGGCGGAATTGACTGGCCGGGAAGGGGGCTACTCCAAAGGTAAGGGTGGCTCCATGCATATGTTCTCCAAAGAAAAGAACTTCTATGGCGGGCATGGTATCGTCGGGGCCTGTGTACCCCTTGGAACCGGGCTCGCATTTAGCCAAAAATATCAGGACAATGGTCAGGCAACTCTCTGTTACATGGGCGATGGTACAGTCAATCAGGGCCAAGTCTATGAAAGCTTTAACATGGCAGAGTTATGGTCACTTCCTGTTGTGTACGTGATTGAAAATAACGAATACGCCATGGGAACCTCTGTTAAACGGGCCTCAGCCCAGACAGAACTTTTCCGTCGAGGCGAAAGTTTCGGTGTGCCAGGTGAACAGGTGGATGGCATGGACGTGCTTGCTGTTGCAGAAGCGGGCCGAAAAGCTGTTGAGTGGGCCAAAAGCGGAAAGGGTCCCTACATCCTGGAAATGAAGACCTACCGCTATCGCGGACACTCCATGTCTGATCCAGCGAAATACCGATCTAAAGAAGAGGTCAATAAAAAGCGGGCCGAAAGTGATCCGATTGAACGGGTTCGTGAAAAGCTCCTCAATGAAAAAATCTACACAGAGGACGAACTGAAAGAAATTGATCGGGACGTCAAATCCATCGTGGCTGAAGCCGTTGAATTTGCGCAGGAAAGTCCGGAACCACATCCAGATGAACTGATGACAGATATTCTCGCCTAATCAAGCGCAAGACAAGGGATAAAGGAAGATATAAATGCCTACAGAAATTCTCATGCCAGCGCTTTCACCGACGATGACCGAAGGGAAGTTAGCGCGTTGGACTGTAAAAGAAGGCGATACAGTTTCCTCTGGTGACGTATTGGCCGAAATCGAAACCGATAAAGCTACCATGGAAGTAGAAGCCGTTGATGAAGGCACCATCGGTAAAATCTTGATTGCTGGGGATACAGACAATGTTGCCGTCAACACGCCAATTGCCCTTCTCTTAGAAGAAGGGGAAGACGCCAGCGCTCTAGATAGTTATTCAGCATCATCAGGCAACAATCAGCCTGCCGAAGCTGCGCCTGAGGCCTCAGAGGCAAGTGATTCAAACGCGACAACAAGTGCGGCTTCTCCTCAGCCTCAATCCGCTTCTGCCTATGATGCAAGTGAAGAAATACCGGCAGGCACTGAAATGGTGAAAATGAGTGTGCGTGAAGCACTTCGGGACGCCATGGCAGAAGAAATGCGCGGTGACGACAAAGTCTTCATAATGGGTGAGGAAGTTGCCGAATACCAAGGTGCGTATAAGGTTACTCAGGGCTTACTGGATGAGTTTGGAGCCCGGCGTGTCATCGACACTCCAATTACCGAACATGGCTTTGCCGGCGTTGGTGTTGGAGCCGCTTTTCACGGACTGAAACCAATCGTTGAGTTCATGACATTTAACTTTGCCATGCAGGCAATCGACCAAATCGTCAATTCCGCTGCTAAAACCCGATATATGTCCGGGGGACAGATGGGAAGCCCGATCGTGTTCAGGGGTCCAAACGGTGCAGCCTCTCGTGTTGCTGCCCAGCATTCTCAGTGTTTTGCAGCATGGTACGCCCATGTTCCAGGGCTTATCGTTGTTGCCCCTCATACTGCATCGGACGCCAAGGGACTTTTAAAGTCAGCAATTCGCGATCCAAACCCTGTCATTTTCCTGGAAAACGAAATCCTCTATGGGCAGAGCTTTGATGTCCCTGTTCTGGACGATTTCACGATCCCCCTTGGCAAGGCAAAAATCGCAAGGGCAGGTGATGATGTGACTATTGTTTCATTTGGAATGGGTATGACTTACGCACTGCAAGCTGCCGAAAAACTGGCTGAAGATGGCGTAAACGCGGAAGTTATTGATCTTCGGACAATCCGTCCACTTGATATGGATACAATCATAGCATCTGTGCAAAAAACCAATCGCTGCGTCACGGTTGAGGAAGGGTGGCCACAACATGGCGTGGGCGCTGAATTGAGTGCTCAAATCATGGAAAAAGCGTTTGATTATTTAGATGCACCGGTCCTCAGAGTAACTGGCAAAGACGTGCCAATGCCATATGCGGCCAATCTTGAAAAACTGGCCTTGCCAAGTGTTCAGGATGTGATTAGCGCCGTTAATGCTGTGACATACCGGTAAGGGAGGGGAAAGAAGATGCCAATTACCATTACGATGCCGGCTCTGTCCCCAACCATGACAGAGGGAAAACTAGCAACATGGCAGGTTAAAGAAGGGGATACCGTCTCCTCTGGTGACGTGCTGGCCGAAATTGAGACAGATAAAGCTACAATGGAGGTGGAAGCCGTCGATGAAGGCGTTGTTGGAAAAATTCTGGTAGCGGCTGGAACTGATAATGTGGAGGTGAATACGCCCATAGCCTTATTGCTGGAAGAGGGCGAAGATGCCTCTGCTCTGGAAGGAGCAGCGCCTGCAGAAAAACCTGCAGAAAGCAAAGCACCATCAGCAGACAATCCACCAGCAACTCAAGCGGAGAACAGCAAGCCAGCTTCTCCTGCACCTGCAGCGCCGAAATCGGGAGATGGGGGTAGGATCTTCTCTAGCCCATTAGCGCGGCGCATTGCCGCCAACGAAGGGTTGAACCTCACCGATATTTCAGGAACTGGACCTCATGGCCGTATTGTAAAAGCCGATGTCGAAGGGTTCCTGGCTTCAGGTGGAAAAGCAAAAGCCTCTCAAAGCGCACCATCTGATGCACCGGCCGCGACGGCTGCCGTCGCTCCACAACCAGTTACTCCGCCTCCAGCAGGTGACTACGAGGAAATTCCGCTTAATGGTATGCGGAAAACCATTGCCCGCCGCCTAACGGAGGCTAAGCAGACAATTCCGCATTTCTATCTCACTATTGAATGCGAGCTCGATAATCTGCTGGAAATGCGTAAAGAGCTGAATTCCCGCTCGGACGACTACAAAATTTCAGTGAATGATTTTATTATCCGGGCCAGCGCGTTGTCCCTGAAAAAACTGCCGACAGCTAACGCAATCTGGGGCGGTGATAAGATCCTGCAATATAAAAATATTGATATTGCCGTTGCTGTTGCCGTTGATGGTGGATTGATAACACCGGTTGTCAAAGGCGCCGATGGAAAAGGGCTTGCCAGCATTTCAAACGAAATGAAAGAACTCGCGGGTAAAGCTAAAGATGGAAAGCTTATGCCTGAGGAGTATCAGGGAGGCTGTTTCTCCATTTCCAATCTAGGGATGTTTGGAATTCAGGAATTTTCCGCTGTGATCAACCCGCCGCAATCTGCAATTCTTGCGGTTGGGGCAGGGGAACAGAAGCCCGTCATCAAGGATGGCGCTGTTGCCATTGCGACAACCATGAAAGTCACCCTTTCTTGCGACCACAGAGTTATCGACGGAGCGCTTGGTGCCGAACTCCTGAAATATTTCAAAGGCTATATCGAAGAGCCACTGACAATGATGCTGTAAGGGGGAAATTATGGCTGATACAAAATTTGATGTAATTGTCGTTGGTTCAGGTCCAGGTGGATATGTTGCCGCTATTCGTGCGGCTCAATTAGGACTTAAATCTGCCATTGTAGAGAGAGAACATTTGGGGGGGATTTGCCTGAACTGGGGCTGTATTCCGACCAAAGCCTTGCTCCGCACTGCAGATATTTACCGCAACATTCAACATGCTGCTGGATACGGGATTAAAGTGGATCAGGCGTCGGTCGATCTTGAGGCGACAGTCAAGAGATCCCGTCAGGTCGCCGCCCAGTTATCAGGCGGTGTCTCGGGTCTGTTGAAAAAAAATAAAGTCACGGTCCTAATGGGTAAAGGAAGGCTCGCTGGTTCAAAAACTGTCGAAGTCGAGGCGGACGGCAAAAAGACAGCCTATTCTGCAGATCATATTATTCTGGCGACGGGAGCCCGTGCAAGAACGCTCCCCGGAATGGAACCTGACGGCAAGTTCATCTGGTCATATAAGGAAGCCCTAGTTCCAGATACCACACCCAAGCGCTTACTTGTGGTCGGATCAGGCGCTATCGGCATCGAGTTTGCGAGTTTCTTTAATGCGCTTGGCAGCGAAGTTACCGTTGTTGAGGTGATGGAGCGCGTACTTCCTGTCGAAGATGCAGATATATCAGCCCTTGCAGAAAAATCCTTTAAGAAACAGGGAATGAAGATCCTGAAAGGAACGACTGTTACCGAGCTTAAGAAGTCGGCAAGCGAAGTCACTGCGACTTTTAAGGATTCCAAAGACAAAACGTCTACCGCAAGCTTTGATCGAGTGATTATGGCCGTTGGTATTGTCGGTAATGTGGAAGATATCGGACTTGAAGGCACTAAGATTAAGGTCGATCGAACCCATATCGAGGTGGATGAATATTCAAGAACAGGTGAGCCGGGTGTATATGCAATCGGTGATTTGACGGGTCCACCCTGGCTTGCACACAAAGCCTCTCATGAGGGCGTAATCTGCGTTGAAAAAATAGCTGGTTTAAAAGATGTACATCCGTTGGAGCCAAAAAATATTCCCGGCTGTACTTATTGCCATCCTCAGGTAGCTTCTGTTGGGCTAACCGAAGAGGAAGCCAAGAAAACCGGAAAAGAGCTCAAAGTCGGGAAATTCCCCTTTATCGGCAACGGGAAGGCGATCGCTCTCGGAGAGCCGGAAGGTCTGATTAAGACCATATTTGATGCAAAAACCGGTGAACTTCTGGGCGCCCATATGATCGGGGCTGAAGTTACAGAGTTGATTCAGGGCTACGGCATTGCTAAAACCCTTGAAACAACGGAGGTGGAGTTGATGCATACTGTCTTCCCACATCCAACTTTGTCCGAGATGATGCACGAATCCGTCCTTGATGCGTATGGGAAGGTTATCCATATCTAGGGCACCCCTTTTTGCAAGAGTTGTTACCCATGACCGAAGCAGCTGAGAACACACCTCGTATCCGCCATCCGGAGAAACGTAATCGTCCGGATAACCCCATCCAGCGAAAACCCTCCTGGATTAGGGTCAAGGCACCTGTCTCTAAGACATATAACGAGACACGAGAACTGATGCGAGGGCTCAACCTTACAACTGTGTGTGAGGAAGCTTCCTGCCCAAATATCGGGGAATGCTGGTCCAAGAAACATGCGACCATGATGATCATGGGGGAAATCTGTACCCGTGCCTGTGCGTTTTGTAATGTCTCAACAGGTAAGCCAAATGCGCTTGATCCATTTGAGCCTTTCAATGTTGCCAAGGCAGTCAGCACAATGGGCTTAAATCACGTTGTGATTACATCCGTTGACCGGGACGATCTGGACGATGGCGGCGCTCAACATTTTGCGGAAGTGATCCAAGCCATTCGTGAAGCTGCTCCAAACACGACTATTGAGATCCTGACTCCCGACTTTTTGAAGAAGGATGGGGCCTTGGAAGTAGTTGTTGCGGCGAAGCCAGATGTGTTCAACCATAACCTTGAAACAGTTCCAAAGCTTTACCCAACAGTGCGCCCCGGCGCCCGGTATTTCCATTCTTTGCGGCTGTTGCAGCGGGTTAAAGAACTGGATCCAACCATCTTCACCAAGTCTGGGATTATGGTCGGTTTGGGTGAGACTAAAGATGAAGTGACGCAGGTCATGGACGATATGCGGGTTGCCGATATTGATTTTCTCACCATCGGGCAATACCTGCAGCCAACCGTAAAGCATCACGCGATTGATCGGTTTGTGACCCCAGATGAGTTTAATGCATTTGAGCGTCAGGCCTATAACAAGGGCTTCTTGATGGTATCTTCATCACCGCTGACCCGCTCTAGCCATCATGCGGGTGAAGACTTCGCCCGTTTGAAAGAGGCGCGGGAAAAAAAGCAGGCCCAGAAATCTTAAGTTCAGCGTTTAAGTAACGAGCTTCCGACATGCCCACACATGCCGAACAACGTGTCTTACCCTTTAGCCAGAAGCAGCTTTATGATTTGGTTGCTTCTGTTGAAACCTATCCTGAATTTCTTCCCTGGTGTGTTGGCGCCCGGATCAAGGAAAAAACAGATCGGTTGATACTGGCCGATCTGGTAATTGGATATAAGATGTTTCGTGAACGTTTCACATCCCGAGTAACCTTGGACCCTGAAACCCCGCGGATTGATGTGGAATATATGGATGGGCCGTTTAAATACCTCAACAATCACTGGATCTTCATGCCCCATCCAGATGGATGTGAAATCGATTTCTATGTGGATTTTGAGTTTAAATCAGCCTTGCTGCAAAAAACCATCGGACTGCTGTTCAACGAAGCCGTGCAGCGCATGATTGCGGCCTTTGAACATCGTGCAGAAGTTCTTTACGGCAAGCCTGATTAGGCCCCGTCTATCGCATTCAATAGCATCTCTAATGCTGTGATAATGGTTGCAATGCGCACCTTGTCCCGTCCAATGTCCCCATAATCCATTTTGCGGTGTTCAAGCACACCATTTAAGTTTGCTGTTGCCAAATGAACGCGGCCGCCAGGCTTATAATCACTGCCACCAGGCCCCGCGATCCCGGTCACGGCAACACTGAGTTCTGAAGCTGATTTTCGAATTGCCCCAATTGCCATTTCGCGGGCTGTTTTTTCTGCGACTGCACCAACTTCTCGTAATGTTTCAGCGCTCACTCCAAGAACTTGCATCTTCGCTTTGTTGGTATAGGTGATAAATCCTCGGTCCACGACTGCGGAAGAGCCAGAAACATCTGTAAGAGCACCGCCGATCAAGCCACCGGTACAGCTTTCAGCCGTTGCAATCGAAATGCCTTTGGCTTTCGCCTGTTCAATAACCTGCGCTGCAAGTTCGTAAATTTTTTCTGGCAAAATACTCAAGCGATCACCTTTAGAACAATAATTACAGCGCCGAGGGCAAATAGGCCAGCAACGAGATCGTCTAGCATCACACCTATAGCTCCCTTTATATTTTTATCCATCCAACTTATGGGCCAAGGTTTCCAGATGTCAAACAATCTGAAGAACAGAAATCCAAGCAATAAGGCGAGGGGAGAAGTACCTGCCACTAAAATTGCGAGCCATTGCCCCGCAACTTCATCAATAACCACTTCTTTTGGATCTGATTTACCCGTACGCGTCACATAGATATGAGTGGTGAAAGTTCCCAGTAGGAAAACAACTACTGTTGCCAAAAGTAAATGGATCTGCCCACCATAAACTAAGATGACAAACCCAAATGGAAGCGCGGCCAGTGAGCCCACTGTTCCTGGGGCCTTAGGGCTTAAGCCTGACCAAAACCAGGTGGATAAGATCGTTGCGGGATGCAGCTTAGAAATAGAACCGCTCATCAAAAAATCTCAGGGAGTTTGATGGTTGCAACAGCCTGGGCTGCGATCCCTTCACTGCGTCCAGTAAAGCCAAGCTTTTCAGTCGTTGTTCCTTTTACAGAAACGCGGTCGATGGCAATACCAAGTATCTCCGCAATTTTTGCCCGCATCGCGTCACGGTGAGGTGAAATTTTGGGGGCCTCACAAATAATGGTCAAATCCACGTTCGCTATTTTTCCACTTTTTTGCGCCACCAATGAAGCGGCATGTTCCAAAAAGAGCGAAGAAGGTGCGCCTTTCCATTTCGCTTCGCTTGGGGGGAAATGGGTTCCAATATCACCTTCACCAATCGCTCCCAGTATTGCATCGGTCAGGGCATGGAGCGCCACATCTGCATCGGAATGTCCCTTCAACCCCTGATGATGGGGGATCTCAACCCCTCCTAACCATAGGTTTGAGTTGCTATCGAATGCATGCACATCAAACCCAAGTCCAGTTCGAATATCTGTCAAAGATTGGCTCATCAAAGTATCAATATCTGCTTTTGTGGTAATTTTTTGATTTCGTATATCCCCCATGACCCATGCAACGTCTATCCCAGCTAATTCAGCAAGGGCAATATCGTCCGTTACATTTTGATCCTTGAAGTCTTCATGTGCTTTTAAAATTACTGGAAAGCTGAAGGATTGAGGGGTTTGAGCTGCAACGATTTCATCCCGGTTGAGAGTACCAGTCACTCTGCCATCATTTATGCTTTTAAGCGTATCGGTTGCCGGGATAGCTGGCAAAACGGCATCACAACTTTCCAGTGCCTCAACACATCTATTGATCAGGTCTTTTGACACGAATGGCCTTGCGGCGTCATGAATAAGAACATATTCCAAATTCTCGCAAGACATGTTTAACGCTGAAAGCCCGTTTAAAACGCTTTCCTGGCGGGTCACTCCCCCCGCAACTGGTGGTAACAATTCAAGTCCACTAACGGCGTCATCATATAGATCTTGATCAGCCGCATTATAGACCACCTGAACCTTGTCGACCTTTGCATGGTCCAGGAACTGTTCCAGTGTTTTTCTAAGAACTGTTTTCTCACCCAACTTCAAGTATTGTTTGGGAAAATCTAGTCCGGTTCGGCTGCCAGATCCAGCGGCGACAATAAGGGCGGCGGTAGTCATAGCGTGACCTTAAGCCCAGGAAATAGGGAGTTCAATAAAAATGCAGAACTCGATAGGAATAGGTTGCGTTGCAACAAAAAAACTCCTAAAATGCACAAATCTTAAGCAATAAATAATTTGCACAAAAAATGACCATTACGATCGGTGACATATCCATTGAAATGCCAGTATTACTGGCTCCCATGGCTGGAATAACAGATTTGCCTTTTCGGCGGATTGTATCCCGCTATGGTGCTGGACTTGTGTTTTCCGAAATGGTGGCGAGTAAGTCAATGGTCAATGAAACAAAAAGATCATTACGTATCGTCAAAACTGACAGAGAAGCCGAAAATGTACTTGCTGTTCAGCTTGCTGGATGTGAGCCGGAAATTATGGCTGAGGCTGCCAAGCTAAATGCGGATATGGGTGCCAAAATTATCGATATCAATATGGGCTGCCCGGTCAAAAAAGTGACGTCTGGTATGGCTGGATCCTCCTTAATGCGGGATTTGGATCACGCTGCAAAAATTATTAAAGCGACAGTCGAGGCGGTCAAAATCCCTGTAACTCTCAAAATGAGAACAGGATGGGATGAGGACAGCCGTAACGCCCCAGAGCTCGCAAAGATCGCTGAAGATCTTGGAATTCAAATGTTGACCGTACACGGTCGCACCCGATGCCAATTTTTTAAAGGATCGGCCGATTGGTCTTTTATAAACGAAGTCAAAAAAGCCGTCTCCATCCCGGTCATTGCAAATGGCGATATTCAAACTGTAGAGGACGCCAGAACAGCGCTGAATATGTCTGGAGCTGATGGCGTGATGATTGGCCGCGGTGCCTATGGACGTCCTTGGTTTGTCTCACAAGTTGGGACATTCCTGCTTGAAGGTACTCATAAGCCAGACCCTGGTGCAGCAGAACAAATGCAAATTGTTCTTGAACATTATCAAGGACTTATAAAACTTTATGGAGAAGTTGTCGGAGCTCGTGTAGCCCGCAAACACTTGACCTGGTATTCGGAACGTCTGGAAGGGGGCAAAGAGTTTCGAAATCGAATTATTCGTTTGGAGGATCATCGGCAGGTCGAAAAGGAAATCAGATCCTTCTATTCGTCTTTGGCAGAAAAACAGAAAGTCGCCTGACATGGTCAAAAACGCGGTTATCGAAAAACACAAGTCAGAGGATGTGAACCCCTACAGCGTCCTAATGGTTTTGCCGGATCCCATTATCGTTGTGGATGCAAATGGCTATATCCCATACGCAAATCCGGCGGGGGAGGAGTTTTTCACATCCTCCATTAACATGCTCCGGCGAACCACAATTGATCAGCTTGTCCCTTTCGGCAGTCCGCTTCTTTCGCTCATTGAGCAAGTCAGGGAAAGTAACGATCGCGTATCTGAATATGGTGTTGACCTTGGAACCCCAAAGACCGGGGTCAAGAATGTAAATATCCAAGTCTCTTCTTTGTTTCACAAAAATATGGTCGTCGTCCAAATTGAGGAACGGACCATGGCCTCAAAAATGGATCGACAATTAACTCACAGGGGCGCAGCCCGCTCGGTTACTGCAATGGCAGCCATGCTTGCGCATGAAGTTAAAAACCCTCTTTCAGGTATTCGGGGATCTGCACAATTATTGGAAATGAATGCATCTGATGCTGATCGCGCCTTAACCCGTCTCATCTGTGATGAAACAGATAGGATTTGTGCCATCGTTGATCGCATGGAAGCATTTTCAGACGACCGCCCCATTGAACGGGAAGCTGTGAACATCCATGAAGTACTGGAGCATGTAAGGCTTCTAGCCAAAAACGGTTTCGCGAAGAAGGTAAAATTCTCAGAAGAATATGATCCATCTCTGCCATATGTTTATGGAAACCGGGATCAGTTGGTTCAGGTTCTATTAAACTTGGTCAAGAACGCTGCAGAGTCTGTCCCTGAAGAAGGGGGAGAGATTACGTTTACGACAGCTTATCGGCCAGGTGTTCGCCTTGCGGTCCCAGGGAATTCAAATCGGGTGCAATTGCCTTTAGAAGTTGGAGTTAAAGACAACGGCCCCGGTATTTCAGACGAAATTCTGCCGCACATTTTCGACCCCTTTGTCACAACAAAGAAAGGGGGTAGCGGCCTTGGCTTGGCTTTAGTTGCCAAAATTGTCGGGGACCATGGCGGCATCGTTGAGTATGACACAGCGTCAGAGGGTGGACATTTTCTTATCCGCCTTCCTGTTTACAATGTACCAAAATCGAAAGAAGAAGCGTAATGGCTGGAACCATCTTAGTCGCAGACGACGATCAAGGCATCAGAACAGTTCTGGATCAGGCACTTAGTCGCGCCAATTATACTGTCCGCTCAACTGGAAATGCCGCGACCCTCTATAACTGGGTTTTGGAAGGGGCAGGGGATCTTGTCCTGACAGATGTTGTCATGCCAGATGAGAATGGCCTGGATATGCTTCCCAGGCTCAAAAAGGTTCGTCCAGAATTACCTGTTATTGTTATGAGCGCTCAAAATACGCTTTTGACTGCTATTAAAGCGACTGAGCGCGGCGCCTACGATTACCTTCCAAAGCCTTTTGATCTGAAAGAAATGCTCCAGGTTGTCGAAAGAGCCCTCTCCAAGCCAAAGAAAGTTCGCTCTAACGATTTGGATGACGCAGAGGACGAAGAGACCAAGATCCCGCTGATTGGTCGCTCTCCGGCTATGCAGGAGATCTATAGAGTTCTTGCCCGCCTGATGGGTACCGATCTGACGGTTATGATTACTGGTGAAAGCGGAACTGGTAAGGAATTGGTTGCCCGCGCGCTCCATGAATATGGCAAACGGAAAAATGGCCCATTCGTGCCGGTTAACATGGCAGCTATCCCCAAAGAACTCATTGAGAGTGAATTGTTTGGCCACGAAAAAGGTGCGTTCACAGGCGCAGAATCTCGCGCAGTTGGTCGCTTTGAGCAAGCACAAGGGGGCACACTGTTTCTTGACGAAATTGGTGACATGCCATTAGAAGCCCAAACAAGGCTTCTCCGTGTTTTACAGCAAGGTGAATACACAACAGTTGGGGGACGCACCCCAATGAAAACTGATGTTCGTATCATTGCAGCGACTAACCGGGATTTACGCCAGTTTGTGCGCCAGGGACTGTTTCGCGAAGATCTCTTTTACCGACTGAATGTTGTTCCTATCCGTCTTCCTCCTTTGAGGGAGAGAACAGAAGACGTTCCTGATCTTGTTCGCCACTTCCTCGCACTTGCCCAGGAAGATAGTCAACATGCAATTAAAAGCATCGACAATGAAGCTTTAGAGATTCTGAAAAAACATAAGTGGCCAGGTAATGTCCGTGAGCTTGAAAACCTTGTTCAGCGATTGGTTGCCCTTTATTCAGAAGAAATGATCGACGCCAAGATGGTTGCAGCAGAACTCCAGCCGTCTTCAACGTCGCAACCCATTGAGGCAGCTCCGAGCGACGAAAGCTTAAGTGAAGCGATTGAGCGCCATATTGCGAAATACTTTGCAGCCCATCCAGGCTCGCTTCCGCCGCCAGGTCTATATGAGCGGGTTTTGCGGGAAATGGAGCGACCTTTGATCACGCTTTCCCTTGATGCGACAAATGGCAACCAGATAAGAACTGCCGATTTGTTGGGCCTCAATCGAAATACCCTGCGAAAAAAAATCAGAGAACTTGATATTCAGGTTGTTCGCGGCATAAAGTGATGCTTAAATGCCACAAATGTGGCGTTTAAGAAATTCACACCGCGAATGAGGGGCAGAAATTAGACATTTCAAAGGTTTGCACCATCGCATATCTCGGATAGATATGTGATGCAAACGCACCAAAACAGCCAAAAATCTCCGACGGCAATTTTGCGGTGGGCCCGAAAAATTGGCTTGGGACCCAAAAGCTCGTTTGCAATTGCACTGCTTTCATTCGCTGCTGGGCTTGCGACATATGGCTCTTTGACCGGTGATGATATTCGCATAACCAGACTTTTGGTGATCGCAGACTTAATTCTCATTGGCATAATGGCGCTAATTATTGCTCAGCGACTAACCCGTATGTGGCGGCGGCAGAAAATTGGCAAAGCAGGCAGTAATATGCATCGCCGCGTGGTCAGGCTGTTTATGCTTATAGCCGTCGCGCCTGCGCTGATGGTCGCAATCTTTTCAGCACTTTTCTTCAATATCTATTTTCAACGGCATTTTTCGGAGCCAGTGAACGTCGCTGTTTCCGAATCAATGGCTGTTGCTGATCGGTATATTAAAGAACATATTCAAAATATTCGGGCTGATATTTTGGGAATGGCCGCTGACATTAGCCGAATACCAACCAGGATGCTTCAAAACCGTGAGGTTTTTAACCAATTTTTGACCGATCAGGTTGCTTCGCGCAATCTCAGTGAAGCGATTATCGTCAATGGTAATCGGGAAATCATAGCCCAATCCAACCTAAGCTTTGCTGTTGAGTTTGACCAAATTCCAACCAATCTTTTTGATCGGGCGACGGCGACTGATGTGGTGGTAGTTGCCAATCAAAATGATGACCGGGTGAGGGCCCTCATTCGGTTAGATCGTTTGCTGGATGGTTACCTTTTTGTCAGCCGGTACATTGACCCTCGCGTCTTGGAACATCTGGAGCGGACCCGAAAAGCAACGCAGGATTATAAAGAGCTGAAAGAAGAGGGTTTTGGCATCCAGGTCCAGTTTGCTGTTATCTTTGTTATTATCTCGTTGCTGGTTGTGTTGGCTGCGGTCTGGTTTGCCCTCGCCATTTCATCGAGGCTTGTCAAACCGATTGAAGGTTTGGTCAATGCAGCCGAACGGGTTAGGGATGGTGATCTTGATACTAAGGTTGACGAACAGACGGCCTATGATGAGATGGCGCTCCTTAGCCGGTCCTTTAATAGAATGACAGGCGAATTGGCATCTCAGCGTCAAGAGTTAGAGCAAACCAATCAGGAATTGGATGAAAGACGGAGATTTACTGAAACTGTCTTGTCAGGTGTGACGGCTGGTGTGATTGGCCTGGATACAAAAGGCATTGTAACACTTCCGAACAGAACCGCCTTGAAGCTGTTAAATTTGGACAGTACCGAAATCATTGGTCGAAAACTTATTGAGGTTGCACCTCAGTTTAAAGATTTACTTGAAGAGGTAAGAGAACGCCCCTTTAGGATAGGACAATCGCAAATTCATCTGCAAACATCCGCTGGACATCATCATTTATTGGTTCGAATAGCGGCTCAGATTTCTGAAAGCGGGATAGATGGATATGTTGTCACTTTAGATGAAATTACGGAACTCGTAGCGGCTCAAAGGATGGCGGCATGGGGTGACATTGCGCGTAGAATAGCGCATGAGATCAAAAACCCACTTACCCCGATCCAGCTGGCAGCGGAACGTATAAAGCGCAAATATTCCAAACAGATAACGGATGATATTGATACGTTTAACAAGTGTACAGATACGATAATTCGGCATGTGGGTGACATCGGGCAGATGGTAGATGAGTTTTCGTCCTTTGCTCGAATGCCAGCCCCGGATTTCCAGCCAGAAGTTTTGAGCTCAATTCTAGAAGAAGCCGTTTTCCTTCAAAAAATTGCCCATCCAGAAATCAATTATGTCATCCCAAATGACCTTCCACAGGATCTCTGTAAGGTCGATGTCCCGCAAGTGACACGCGTGTTTACGAATTTACTGCAAAATGCAGCGGACGCGATTGCCGGTAGAGATGAGGACGAAGCGCTTAACAATCCCGGACAGATTGAAATCGATGTTAAAGAGACAGAATCTCAGCTTATTATTGAGATCAAGGATAACGGAAAAGGGTTACCTGTTGAGAACCGAAACAGACTTACAGAGCCCTACGTAACGCACCGTGAAAAGGGAACCGGATTGGGACTTGCAATCGTAAGTAAGATCATGGAAGAACATGGGGGTTCTCTGTCGCTGCTTGACAGAGAAAACAACCCCGGAGCCAGAGTACAAGTTGCGTTTTATAAGATTGAATTAAAAGAAACAGCAGGGAACGTGTAACATGTCTGCGGACATCCTAATTGTTGATGATGAAGCTGATATTCGCGATTTAATTTCCGGTATCATGGAAGACGAAGGGTATGAAACCCGGGAAGCGGCTAATAGCACGGAATGTTTCGCTGCAATCAGTAACCGTCGCCCCAGCCTGGTAATTTTGGATATTTGGCTGAGGGGAAGTGAGCTTGACGGTATTGAAATCCTTCAGGAGATTAAGAAGAAACATGCTGATCTTCCAGTCGTTATGATTTCTGGCCATGGCAACATTGAAACAGCTGTCAATGCAATCAAGGTTGGGGCTTATGATTTCATTGAAAAACCGTTCAAAGCCGATCGACTCATTCAGGTTGTCGAACGGGCCCTTGAAGCAGACAGGCTCAAAAGAGAAATCGCTGAACTTCGCCTGAAAACGGACGGTGCCACCCCAGAGCTTGTCTGTCGCTCAAACGTTATGATGAATTTGGCGCAAGCGATTAAAAGAGTCGCGCCAACCAATAGCCGGGTCATGATCACAGGCCCTTCAGGATGCGGGAAAGAAGTTGTCGCAAGAATGATCCACGCGAATTCACTTAGGGCAAACGGACCCTTTGTTGTCCTCAATGCAGCTACCCTTGCCCCGGAGTTATTAGAAATTCAGCTCTTTGGCGTAGAGGAAGGACATCTGAATTCCACCAAAGGTGCCCGCCGCGGCCTGTTGGAGCAAGCGCATGGTGGAACGATCTTCCTGGATGAAGTTGCAGACATGCCACTTGAAACACAAGGAAAGATCCTGCGAGTTTTAGTTGACCAGTCCTTTCAACGTGTTGGCGGTAGCGAAAAAGTCAAAATCGATGCACGAGTTGTCTCTTCATCCAGCCAGAACTTGACTGAAGCCATGAGCCAAGGGAAGTTTCGGGAGGATTTGTATCACCGTCTTGCAGTTGTTCCCTTGAGCATTCCTCCACTTAGGGAAAGGGCAGAAGATATAGCGCCACTGGCCCGCCATTTTATTGAACGCTTTTCAAAAAGTGCTGGAATGCCGTTGAGAAAAATTGGGGAAGACGCCATTGCAACCTTGCAAGCCTCAAACTGGCCTGGAAATGTTCGGCAGCTCAAGAATGTGATTGAACAGATCATGATCTTAGAGACCGGGGACAGAACCGCCCCGATCACATCTGAGATGATCCCGACGGATGCCGGTGCGACAAGTTCAGTCATGTCCCGCAGCACAGATAACACAGAGATTATGACCCTCTCCCTTCGAGAAGCTCGCGAAAGATTTGAAAAAGAGTATCTGGAAGCCCAAGTGAACCGGTTTGGCGGAAATATCTCCCGAACAGCCACATTTGTAGGAATGGAGCGTTCTGCACTGCATCGGAAATTGAAATCCCTTGGCATTCATAACAATGACAAGGTCAAGGAAGCCGAGTAAGGTATAACCAGACTGACAGTTGCAAAGGAATGTAACACATGAAAGTGATTGTCTGCGGTGCCGGGCAGGTTGGCTCAAATATAGCCCGACAGCTTTCCCGCGAGGGAAATGATATCACCCTGATTGACCAGGACCCTGAACTCGTTCGTAAAATCGGCGATGATCTTGACGTTCGTGGAATGGTTGGACATGCCTCGCACCCGGATGTGCTTGAGGCTGCAGGGGCCAGAGAAGCCGACATGATCATTGCTGTTACCTACAGCGACGAAGTCAACATGATTGCTTGTCAGGTTGCACATTCATTATTTGACGTACCGAAGAAGGTCGCTCGGATACGTTCTCAAGAATATCTCCTACCAATGTGGTCTGACCTTTATTCCAGAGACCATCTGCCAATCGACGTGGTGATATCACCGGAAGTCGAAGTCGCCCATGCCATCAACCGTCGTCTGAAAGTACCAGGTGCCATTGACATGGTGTCGTTTGCTGACGGTAAAGTACAAGTTATTGGCGTGCGACTGGACGAAAGTTGTCCAATCGTAAACACGCCGTTGCGCCAACTCACTGAACTGTTTCCAGACCTGAACATTGTTGTCGTTGGAATTTACAGGAACGAGAAAATGCTTGTTCCAACCAGTAATGATCAAATGTTTCCGGGGGATGAAGTCTATTTTAGCGCCGACATTGATCATGTTAGCCGGGCCATGCCGCTGTTTGGTCATGAAGAGCAGGAAGCCAGAAGCGTTGTGATCGTTGGTGGTGGCAATATCGGATTACACTTAGCGCAGCTTATCGAAGAGGAAATGCCCAATATCACCCTGAAGCTGATTGAGCAGAACAGAGAACGGGCAGAAAATATTCAAGAACACTTGCACAAGGCGATTGTACTTGCGGGTGATGCTCTTGATCCTGACTTGCTGACTGAGGCTAAAGTGAACAGGGCAGAAACCTTAGTTGCCCTCACTAATGATGATGAGATTAATATCCTCTCATCATTGCTGTCTAAATCCCAAGGCTGCGAAAGCGCTATCACCTTGATCAACAACCCTGTCTTTTCCCAACTAATGACTAATCATGGGATTGACGTTGTTGTAGACCCAAGAGCAACAACAGTTTCTGAAATTCTTCGCCATATTCGCCGCGGCCGAATTCGTGGTCTTCATTCCTTCCAGGATGGTGCCGCTGAAGTCGTTGAAGGAGAAGCACTTGAAACCTCTAAGCTGGTTGGA
Organism: Sneathiella limimaris; assembly: GCF_012932565.1. Taxonomy (NCBI): domain Bacteria; kingdom Pseudomonadati; phylum Pseudomonadota; class Alphaproteobacteria; order Sneathiellales; family Sneathiellaceae; genus Sneathiella; species Sneathiella limimaris. Next base: position 2,485,154 of record NZ_JABBYJ010000001.1, on the reverse strand, counting down.
CAGGAACTCAGAAATGTTCGCCTTCCAAAGGGAACAATTGTCGGCGCGATCCTCAGGGACGGGGAGGTTATAATCCCCCGCGGCAGTACAGTCATCAAACCAAACGATCGAGTTGTAATTTTTGCCCTTTATAACGCTGTTCGGAAGGTTGAGGAAATGTTCTCCGTTAGCCTTGAGTTCTTCTAAGAATGGTCATCAATCCGGTCATGACCATCCTCGGCTGGTCACTCTCTTTGCTGGCAGCCTTGATGGCAATTCCCTGCCTATTTGCCTTAGAGCGATCCACGACTGGTGTCGCAACAGCCTTTTTTGTGTCTGCGATAATCACCCTCTTTTTCGGTGGAGCTCTCATTTTCGCAAGCCGGGGGGAGAGAACAGTCCTTAATCGGCGAAACACCTTTCTGGTAACCACTCTCGTATGGGTGGTTATTCCGATGTTTGCAGCTCTACCCTTTTACCTGAGCGGCACACTGAACTCACCAGTAGATGCTTATTTTGAGGCGCTATCAGGTTTTTCGACGAATGGTGCGAGTGTTTTTGTTCTAATTGAAGAGCTTCCCAAATCTATTATCCTCTGGCGAGCTCTTCTGCAGTGGTTTGGCGGTTTCGCTTTCATCATATTTCTGTCTATTCTTGTGTCTGCAATCAGCATTCCGGGGAGCAGTCCACTCAGTAAAGCACTTGCCCGAAGCACAAGACGTCGCATGTCCCGCCGGGTTAGGGATGCTATCCTCTCAACTTTGAGTGTTTATGCAATATTGACTGGGCTTTGCATTGTCTTTTTATGGTTTACAGGCTTGTCCGCCTTTAATGCCCTTTGCTATGCGTTTTCAACGATTTCGACTGGTGGATTTACGGTTTCCTCGCACGGTGCGGAAATATTCGAAAACCGGATGACCGAGCTGGTGCTGATGGTGTTTATGTTCATCGGATCAATCAACTTTGCCCTGCACTGGGCGTTCTTTAATGGAAATCGCAGGGCATATTTCGATAACCCTGAATATCGTTACTTCATCTATGTATTCCTGATCCTTCTTGTAACCATGATGATCATGCTCTATCTGGAGACTGATTTTACCTTTATCCAATCACTCCGATACGCGGTATTCAATGTGATATCCTTCCTCTCAACGACAGGGTATCAAATGGACCCCGTTGCCGGTATGGGTGAAATCTATTGGCCCATTGGTGCGTTATTACTTTTGATGATTGCGATCACGATTGGCGGCTCTACAGGCTCCACTGCAGGAGGACTGAAACTAATGCGGGTAGCAATCCTGTTCAAATTATTTACTCAGGAAGTCCGAAGCCTCAGCTATCCAAGTGCGGTATCCGTGCTACGTTATTCCAAGGATAAAATTACCAACGATAATATTCTATCTGTCTGGGCATTGGTTACCTTTTATGCCTTTACAATCACGATTGTGACCTTGTGTCTGTCCCTTGCAGATGTTGAAGTTGAATCTGCTTTGGCAATGGCAACAGCAACACTTGCCACAGCTGGCGCCGCTGTCAGTCCAGAACTGGTTGGTCAAACAGATCCTGCGCACGGAATTTATGGTTATGGTGGTTTACCGGACGCGGCAAAATTATTACTATGCGCAACAATGATTTTGGGACGGCTTGAGTTTTTTGCCGTTCTTGCCTTGTTTAACCCGGCGTTATGGAAACGCTAGTCTCTTTCCTTAGATATTTACAGGTTTAAAATGTCTCGAATTGCATATGTAAATGGTCAATATGTTCCTCACCTGGATGCAGCAGTGCATATTGAAGATAGAGGCTATCAGTTTGCGGACGGGGTGTATGAAGTCATTCCTGTGGTAAACAATAAATTAATCGGGGAAGAGGGCCACCTGGATCGTCTTTGGCGGAGCATGGAAGAGCTAAAAATGGCTGAACCGATGAAACGCAAACCCCTTGAAATGGTGATGCGAGAGGTTCTTCGCCAAAATGGGGTTGAGAATGGTCTTATCTACCTTCAAGTCACACGTGGAGTTGCACCGCGCGATCATCCGTTTCCCAGAGATGCGGTTTCTTCACTTGTCATGACGGCCAAGAAAACTTCGCCTGAAAAAGCAGAGGCTAAAGCGGCAAAGGGGGTTTCCATTATCACTGTCCCTGATATCCGCTGGGCGCGCCGTGATATTAAATCCGTATCATTATTGCCAAACGTCCTGGCCAAACAGGAAGCTGTGGAGAAGGGTGCTTACGAAGCATTCCAGGTGGATGAAGAGGGTTTTATCACGGAAGGAAGTTCCACGAATGCCTGGATTATTACCCAGGATGGTACGCTCGTGACCCGTCCAACAGGTAATGACATTCTTGCTGGTATCACTCGTGCAGATCTACTGAAGTTGCTTGAGCAGAAAAATTACAAGGTGGAACTGCGGCCTTTTACAGTTGAAGAACTTCAAAATGCGAGAGAAGTCTTTCTTACAAGCTCTTCTTCCTATGTTTTACCCATCGTTGAAGTTGATGGAAAACCAGTCGGCAATGGCCATCCCGGCAGTATCTCCAACGACTTGAGAGGCATTTTCAAAGACTTTATGAACAATTGATGGGATTAAATTCGTCCAAATGGTCAATTATTAGTATCTCTTAAAGGAAACTTGAGTTATTTTTGTTTTTTCGTTTGAAAACACTTGTATTTTTCAAGCGAGAACTTTAAGTGAGGGGAACTTTTTTGCCTTTTGGAAAAATTGGCCATATTTGATTTTTTAAATGGCTTAAAAGTTGGACGTATAATTTCAAATACAAGAAAGAGACTGGTAGATGGCCACAGAGAAATCACTAAACGTTCAGGACGTTTTTTTAAACAAAGTCCGTAAAGATAACGTTCCCGTGACCATATTCCTGGTGAATGGGGTAAAACTTCAAGGCTCAATCAGTGCATTTGATAATTTCTGTGTAACCTTGCGTCGGGATAAGCAAGATCAGTTAGTCTATAAGCATGCGATCTCAACCGTAATGCCTGCAACTCCGATTCAATTATACGATCCAAGTGCACAATAAGCTTGATTTTCTGAATTGAAGGTCAATTTATAACTCATGGAAATTGTAAATGGACCTGAGGCTCCCCAATCTGGGGACCGGGCGCTTGTTCTTCATCCGTATCTAAAAAAAGGTGGTGGCAAGGCACGTCTTCCAGAATCTTGTCTGGAAGAAGCCGTTGCTTTGACCGCAGCTATTTCGCTGGATGTAATTCACAGCGAAACAGTTTCGCTGTCTGCTCCAAAACCTGGAACATTATTTGGAATTGGCAAGCTGGACGAACTCCGGGATTTCATTGAAGCCTCTCATATTGATGTGGTCGTTGTAGATGGTGCTTTAACGCCGGTTCAGCAGCGGAACATTGAACGACATATAAAATGCAAAGTCATCGACCGAACAGGTTTGATCCTTGAGATTTTTGGTGATCGTGCCCAGACGAGGGAGGGTGTTCTTCAAGTTGAACTCGCGCACCTCTCCTATCAGCGAACCCGTTTGGTGAGATCCTGGACCCATTTGGAACGTCAGAGGGGTGGTGCAGGCTTCCTTGGTGGGCCTGGTGAATCCCAGCTTGAGATTGACCGCCGGCTGATTGATGAGCGGATTGTAAAACTGAAACGCCAGTTGGAAACAGTCGTTCGCACCCGCGAACTGCATCGCTCTAAACGCAAACGTGTTCCTTATCCAATTGTGGCCCTCGTTGGATATACGAACGCCGGAAAATCAACATTGTTCAATCGGCTCACCAGTTCAGACGTTTTTGCCAAAGACCTACTCTTTGCCACTTTGGATCCAACCATGCGAAAACTGGATCTTCCCGGCGGACAAACAGTTATTCTTTCTGACACGGTGGGCTTTATTTCTGATCTGCCAACCGAACTTGTGGCTGCCTTCAGAGCGACATTAGAGGAAGTTCTAGAAGCCGACCTTGTAGTGCATGTTCGGGACATTACTCATCCCGATACAGAAGCCCAAAAACAGGATGTATTCCAGGTGCTAGAGCATTTGGGCATCAATATCGACGATAAAACCCGTTATCTTGAAATACTCAATAAAGTCGACTTATTGGAAGATGAGCATCGCCTGGTAATCGAAAACGACGCCAAGCGTCATGACGAAGTTCTGACTATGTCTGCAATTACAGGTGAGGGGGTAGATAGCTTCCTTGAGAAGGTTGAAGCGCTCATCACGCACAACCAAAGGATCCTTAAAGTCGCAGTCCCTCATAACGACGGAGCCAGCCTAAGCTGGATCTATCGACACGGAACTGTTGTTGGACGGAGTGAGGATGACGACGAGGTGTTGCTAGAAGTAAAATTCACACCTGAGAATTTGGGACGCCTTGAAAAAATGCCTGTCTCTATTCGTTGATGGCCTTCTTTTCTTGAGTTTTAACTTGAGTCCAGATCTCATCCATTTCTTCTAGTGAACTGTTTTCAATTGATTTTCCAGTCTCTTGAAGTGTTTTCTCTACCTGCATGAACCGGGTTGTGAACTTTCGGTTCGTCCTTGCCAATGCTGTTTCTGGATCCAGTCCCATATGGCGTCCCAGGTTAACAACAGCAAAAAGTATGTCACCAAACTCATCCTCTAACCGGTCTTTGGATGACTGAAGGTCTACCTCTTCCCGAAACTCACCAAGCTCCTCCTGAATTTTATCAAAAACCGGATAGATGTCGGGCCAATCAAACCCAACACGTGCCGCCCGGTTTTGAAGCTTTAACGCTCGAGTTAAGGACGGGAGGGTTTTAGCAATGCCGTCAAGTGCAGATTGCGGAACAGGCTTTCCCTTGGATTTTTCGGCTCGCTCAATCGCTTTGGTCTCTTCCCAAGCAATTGTTTGAGCCTCTGCTGTTTCAATAGACTTATCACCGAACACATGTGGGTGACGGCGGATCATTTTTTCATTGATCCCCTCAATCACGTCCTTGAATTCAAAATGTCCTTCTTCTTTCGCCATCTGGGCGTAGAAAACAGTTTGAAACATTAAGTCCCCAAGTTCTGACTTTAATTCCTCCATATCTTTTTCAGCGATCGCATCTGCAACCTCATAGGCTTCTTCAATCGTATGAGGAGCAATCGTCTCGTAGGTTTGCTCAAGATCCCAGGGGCACCCCCCATCGGGATCACGAAGCTTTTCCATAATCTTGAGAAGTTTATCAATTGGCTGGTCTGGAAGGGTGTCTGACATAGGCTCTTTGCCTTTCTTTCTCTGCTGCATTCGCAGTCTAGTGAAATCGAAAACAAGCGCAACCGATCAGCACTGGTTTTTCACAGTCAATTTTTAAGAGCCGTCTTTGCCGAGATATAGTAAGCAAGGAGACAGGGCATGAGCGGTGGATTAAACCAAAAGTTTTTAAGAAACCCAACTCGTTTTCTGCAAGATCATCTAATCCTGATTCCAGATGAAATTCCCAATTTACGAACAGAACCTTCCTCGGATTATACTTTCATACCAGTTTACTCAAAAAGCGCATTTGACACACAACAGCAACGGTTTTTGCCAGTTGTCAAACTCACCATTTATTCGGAGGAGCCTGAAGTATTAGGTTCCCTTCACGATAACTCCCATCCAATTGGCGCCTATTGGGCACCACAAAGTGACAGAAATCTAAAGCCCATTCTGCTCGGACAACAACGACGGTTCTTTTTTACATCTGAACTTCAAGGAAGCAGTCTTGCAATCAGTTCTGGAGAACCGAAACTAATCTTTCATCTCTCGGCAAATCACAATCAAAGCCACATATTTAGACTGAGAAACTTATACCAAAATCTCCATTTCAATATAATTCAGCCAATCAATGATTATGACGCTTCAGCCAATAAAAGGACTGTTGTCATTGGCATCCGCCCCCGATTGAGAAGAAGATGGCGCTTTTTTATCCAGAGTTACGTACCGACAGAACTAAGCTTACCGGGTTATAGAACTTTTTTTCATCAGAATATTCATTATGTCCGAGAATATCAAAACCGGGAGTTTAGATTGGATAATCCGTAAGTTTTCAATAGAATAGGGGGCATGTTTGATCCAGATGACGAAAAGCCAGCCAAACGAAAGAGGAAACCACCCCGGGCAGTCACTTCAGCTCTGATCCGGGAACAAGCTTTGTCCTATTTGGATCGCTTTGGCACAACGACGCATAAGTTAAAACGACATCTTCTAACTAAAAATCGGCGCGCAATTTCCTATCATGATCAAGATCCAGAGATGGTTGAAACGCTCATTGAAGAGGAAGTTAATAAGTTGGAGCAGGCAGGTGTGTTGGATGATCAGCTCTATGCTGACAGCAAGGCCAGATCAATGGCGCGACAAGGAAAATCTATTCGCCAGATAAATGGCAAACTCTTTTCATTGGGCCTTAGCGACGACCAGAAAAATCATGCCGTTCAGGAACTCGAGGAAAAAGAAGGATATTCTGATCGAATAGGGGCTGCGAAATATATCCGAAAAAAACGATTTGGGCCTTATCGACGTCATAAAAACAAAGAAGATCAACGAAACAAAGAGTTGATGTCCCTGATGAGAAACGGTTTCAATTACCAGCTTGCAGAAGAGTTAATTGACCTAGAAACAACTGAAGAGATCGAAGATATTATTTATGGAGAAGATAAATAATATCAATCATTTACAAAGGAGTACTAAAGTGAAAACTGTTGTAATAACAGGTGCAAACAGAGGTATTGGATTAGAACTGACCCGGATATTCCTGAGCACGGGAAAATATGCAGTGATTGCCGGTTGCCGAAACCCTGAAGCAGCAACTGAGCTTACCAAGCTCGGCGAGGAAGATAGTAATCTCGAAATTAAAGCCCTAGACGTAACTGATCAAAAATCGGCGGAAACTTTTGCTCAAAGTTTAGAAGGAAAGCCTGTTGATGTCCTCATCAATAACGCCGGAATATATGTTGATAAGGGAAAAGGGGTCTTAGATGCTGATTTTGAGGCTTGGGAACAAACATATCTAGTAAATGTCATTTCTCCGTTTCGAATGATTAAGGTCCTATTGGATAATCTTGAAGCTTCTGATCAAGCAAAAATCCTAACGATATCAAGTCAAATGGGATCCATGTCTTTGCCTTATTCGGCTTCGCATGCTTACTGCTCCTCTAAAGCCGCAGTAAATAAAGGAATGCAGGGTGTAGCCTTAGAGCTGAAGCCAAAAGGGATTGCTGTAGCAGTCGCACATCCTGGGTGGGTGCAAACAGATATGGGCGGTACAGCTGCGGATATAACACCTGCCGAAAGTGCTTCAGGCCTTTATAAGGTAGTAGAGAAGTTCAGCCTCGCTGATACAGGGTCTTTCTATAAATGGAATGGTGAAATTCATCCCTGGTAAAACCTAAGGGGGAAGAAGAGGAATTCAGGTTTTTGATCTGAAAGGGTACCTAAAAGAAAAACATCATTTTTACGCATAATATATATTATGGAAAATTATGTTATATGAACGCGCTCAGTTTCTAGGGTTTTCGGAGAATTTCACTACAAAACAAAAGCCGTTTACGGAAGTCGTAAACGGCTTTGATAATTCTCTAATAAAGTCAGATGCCTCTATCCCTCAACAAAGCCATCCCAGGTTGCCATGTAATTTACAAACACATCGCTCAACCCTTCTTGTTCAAGGTACGCTCTGGTTACAGGCAATGATATTGATGTAAACGCGTCGTCTTCTTTTATTTTCTGCATGAAGTCATGATGTAGGATTGCGGCTCGGCCAGCCATAACAATGTCAGCACCATTTTCATATGCATCATTGACATCTTTGGCGGACATTATCTTACCCGCGACACAAAGACGGACTGATTTACGATCCAGTTCTGCAAAATAACTGATTAAAGGTTTGCCTTTAAACTCTTCTTCTTCCGGTTCCTTTTTGCAATCCCATAGCGACATATCAAGGAAATCAATTTTCTCTTCCGCCATTAGACGTTTGGCTACGTTAATGATTTCACCAAGCTTCATGCCAAAGCGTTCGGGCGATAAACGAACACTTATATTGAAATCTGGTCGGCAGCGAGCCCGGATCCCATCGACAATCTCAAATATAATGCGAGATCTGTTTTCTGCAGATCCGCCATATTGATCAGTTCGCTGGTTGAGTTCAGGGCTCAAAAACTGACATAAAAGATATCCATGAGCACCATGCACCTCAACACCATCAAAACCCGCCTTTTCAGCCCGTTCTGCTGCAGCAATGAAATTCTCGATGACATGACCGACTTCTGCCGTTGTCAGAGCCCGCGCATCGTATTTTGGCTGATCGCTTGCTGAAACTGGTTGAAAACCGGTGTATTTTTCCTGCGCCCGCATGCCACCATGGATCAATTGAACAATTGCCAGTGATCCATCCTTTTTTAAACCTTCAGCAAAGCGGCTCAGACCAGGCAACATTTCATCACTATGAATACCCAATTGACCCGGGAAACCCTTGCCGCCAACTTCCGTAAAAGCCCCGCATGTCATTGTCAGGCCGTATCCAGCACTGGAACGCATGGTGAGCCATTTGTATTCTTCATCCGACAACGTCCCATCGACATGGCTTTGCATGTTGGTTAAGGGCGCTACAGCCAAACGGTTCTTGATTTGAGTTCCGTGATTAAACGTTAAAGGCTCAAACAATTCTTTGTTCATTATGATTTTACTCTTTGCTTATTGAAGTGCGCCTCCATCCAACTTAGGAAATGACTTTCACTTTCGCAATAGAGAATACATGTGTTGTGAAAGCAGTCACACCCGGTACATATGAAACGCGAACTTCCGAAGCTTGTCATTCCTTCCTGCCATGCTATTCTGCTCAAAAAAGAATAATGAGTTTGATTTTCTAATGAGCCCTACACATCATTTTGTCCCTGTAAAAGACCTTAAATTCTCCTACTTCGAATGGGGAGATCCAAATGGCCAAGTCATTCTTTTGGCTCACGCGACGGGAATGCATGCGCGCGTTTGGGATGAGACAATCAAGCATATACCCAAAAGTTTCCGCATAATTGCCATCGAAAGCCGCGGTCATGGTAGAACGGAATTCAATGGCAATATTCAACATTGGTCAGAATTTGGAGATGACTTAAAAGAGTTTATCTTAAAGCTTGATCTAAATAATATAATTGGCGTTGGACATTCAGTTGGCGGACATATGATGATGCAGGCCGCTCTTGGTCTTCAAGAACGGTTTGAACGGCTTGTCCTTCTGGATCCGGTTATTTTCAAACCCAGTCGATATGAGCTAAAATCAGATTTTGAACTTGGTCGTCCTGAAGACAATCCCATGTCTCGCCGCCGCAACCAGTTCGACAGCTGGCAAGATATGGTTGCGAGATACAAAGACCGAAGCCCCTACTCTTATTGGGAAGCTCAGGTGATGGAGGACTACTGTCATTATGGCCTGAAGCCTGCGCCTGATGGCGACGGTTATCAACTTTGCTGCAATCCTGTCACAGAAGCCTCCGTTTATATGGCCCACCATACCTACAACCTTACTGATCAGCTCCCTACTCTTCAGGTTCCTCTCACAGTCGTCAGAGCGAAATCCTACGATTATGAGAGAACTCAAAAGGTTGATTTTCTTTGCTCATCTGCTTGGCCGGAATTGGCAAGTAAGGTGCAAAACGGTCGGGATGCTTACCATCCCGAACTCACTCATTTCATCCCAATGCAGAACTCTCAATTGTCTGCTGATTATATCTTGGGAAAAGCCTGATAATTTACTAGAACATAATGTCAATAGAACACTGTTATTTCTGATCTTTTTGACGCTGAGAGTCGGCCATTGACTTGGCATCAAATCCGCCGAGTTTGTCTGTACTAATCAGGGAGTTATGGGCATGGGCAAAATGGTGCATGCCAAAGACCGCGTCCATTCCAGTACGTTTACCCTGTAAATCCTCAATGTGATTAACGGCTTGTTTTGTCAAGGCCAGGCCCAACCGGGGCATGCCCGCCATCCGTTCTGCTATCGCATAGGTTTCAGCTTCCAACTGATCTCTCGCTACAACACGATTGAGCATACCCATCTGGTAAGCACGCTCTGCAGACATACGCTCACCTAAAAACAAAAATTCTTTTGCAATTCTTGGGTTTAGTTCAAAAGGGTGAGCAAAATACTCAACTCCCGGAATTCCCATACGTACGACAGGATCTGCAAAAAAGGCATCATCAGAGGCTATGATCAAGTCACAAATCCAAGCAAGCATCAATCCGCCAGCGATACAGGCCCCCTGCACCATGGCAATTGTTGGTTTTGGAATATCCCGCCAGCGACGGCACATCCCTAAATATACTTCCTGCTCTTTTACATACTGGAATTCACCACCCGGTTTATTTGCATGATCATACCAAAGCGTTTTGCGCTCCTGAGAGAGATGATGATCCCTGCCCGGTGTGCCAATATCATGCCCGGCGCTGAAATGCTTACCCTCCCCCCGTAAAATGATGACTTTGACATCATCATCAGCCACAGCTTTCTGAAAGGCCTCGTCCAACGCGTAAGTCATCTGGTTGTTCTGGGCATTGTTGTAACGCGGACGGTTCATCCGAATGCTGGCGATACCCTCTTTTACATCATAGAGAATAGGCTCATCCGTCTCATAAACAGGTTCTGGAAACTCGTTTTCGGTTGAAGGGTCTGACATGCTCGCTCCCTAGTTTTTATCTGACCTGGTCTACCTTTTTGATTTGAGATCCAGGCTTATTTTCATTGTTATTTGATGGCAGAGCGCCATAGTCTTAGTATTTCTAAAATACAGGCTTAAGTATAGGAATTTTTATGTAAAATACCTGTGTTTGACGCCAATTTTTAGATTTCCATTTTAAGTCGGTATATTAGAAAAAGTAATAACTAAAGTTATCACGTAAAATTCTGAGGGATAGCTGCTCAAGGAGGGTCCGAAATGTCAATAGATCTTGGATTTACGCATATTGCTCTCGCTGCAACTGACTTGGATGCAAGCATTCAGTTTTACGAAAAATATGCTGGCATGAAGGTAGTCCATGATCGTCCAGATATTGAAAATGACGGCCGTGTAGTTTGGCTGTCTGACGGTACCCGACCTTTTGTTATCGTCCTGATAAAGGCCAAATCTGCGGACCCTATTCTGAAGCCGTTTGCCCACCTTGGAATAGCCGTCTCCTCCAGAGAGGAAGTCGATCATTTTGCCGACCTTGCGCGGGCTGAAGGAGTAATGGTGGGAGAACCCATCGATGAAGGTCCTCCCGTTGGGTACTATATTTTTCTAAAAGATCCTGATGGCCATTCTTTGGAAATCTCCTATGGACAGGATGTGACTTCCGCTATTGCTAAGGCCTTTCAGAAATCAGGAAGCGAGCAAAGCTGACATCCGGTCGCGGATTGTATCCTCAGCCTCCTTCATAATCCCGTCCACAAGTTCCTGAACTGTCGGAATATCATGGATTAGCCCTGCAACCATGCCGCAGCTCCAGGCACCGGCCTCCATGTCCCCATCCTGCATCACCTTTGGATAGACACCAGCCACCAACTCCTTGATATCTTCAATGGAAAGCCCCTGCCCTTTGCCTTGCTCCATTGCCATAATCTTTTCAACAGCATCGTTATTCAGCACGCGTTCAGTATTGCGAAGGGGACGCATGATAAGACGGGTATCCAATTCAGAAGCCGCGACAAGTGCGTCTTTAACATTCTGATGCACTGGCGCCTCTTTGGTTGCAATGAAACGTGTTCCCATATTGATCCCGTCAGCACCAAGCGCAAGAGCGGCGGCAAGCTGTTTTCCATTTCCCATACCGCCAGAGGCGACGAACGGAATAGAAAGCTCTTCTGCAGCGCGAGGGAGCAGGATCATGTTGGGAATATCGTCTTCACCGGGATGCCCGCCACATTCAAAACCATCAACGCTAACCGCATCACACCCAATTTTTTCCGCCTTGAGTGAATGTCGCACCGATGTACATTTATGGATCACTTTAATGCCGGCATCTTTGAGCGCAGGCATATAGGCCTCAGGACTGCGACCAGCGGTCTCAACGATCTTAACACCACCCTCAATAATCGCTTTGATATATTCAGGATAAGGCGGAGCGGTAAAACCAGGCAGAAAAGTCAAATTTACACCAAATGGTTTGTCCGTCATTTCTTTGCACCTTGCGATCTCGTTGGCAAGATCACCTGGCGTCTTTTGCGTTAATCCTGTAATGATTCCGAGGCCTCCTGCATTGGAGACTGCGGCAGCCAGCTCCGCAAAGCCAACATAATGCATGCCGCCTTGAATAATCGGGTGCTGAATACCGAAAAGTTCAGTGATTTTGGTTTTCATTTTTCATTCTCCCTGCGCTTTTTTGTTTATTTTCCAGTTTTAGCGCGAAAACCATAAGCGCTCCAGTTGGAAATGGCAGAAAGATCAGCTTTTTCGAATTAACGACAGTTTCATTCCAATATGACTGTCTTCAAACCCAAGTCTTTCATAAAACCGATGCGCATCTTCTCGGCTTTTATCGGTGGTTAGCTGAACCAGGCCGCAACCGGATGATTTTGCGAGAGAAATGGCATATTTCATCATCTTCCGGCCAATACCCTTCGACCGAAGTTCTTTTGCAACCCGAACAGCTTCGATCTGAAGGCGGGTCATGCCCTTTCGAGATAATCCTGCGATGAAGGTGAGTTGCATGCAGCCAACAATTTGGCTCTCACCCAGAATAGCCACATAAATATCATTGCCTTCTTGCTTGGTCATTCTCTCAAAGGCTTGGCGATAGACTAGTGGAAACTGGTGCTTGGTGTCTTCACGTGTAGATCCAAGCTGGTCATCTGCTATTAAACTGATGACATCCGGCAGATCAGAAATGGTTGCCTTTCGGAAAGAAATTTTCTCCATTTCTCAGACAACTATCTCCATTCCATCATAAGCCGGTTCAACACCATCAGGCAGTTCCTGCTTGAGGGTTTGATAGTCCAGGTCCACATGCATATTTGTCAAAACAGCGCGGCGCGGCTTTAAGCGTTCAATCCACTTTAAAGCTGTTTCCACATTCACATGGGTTGGATGAGGGGTATAGCGCATGGCATCAACGATCCAGGTATCAATTCCTTCCAGAATCTCAAACCCGCGATCATCCAGATTAACAAGGTCATTTGAATAACCGATTTTCCCCATCCGAAAACCTAGGCTATGAATAGCTCCGTGGTCTTGTTCAAAGGGAATAAAGTCAATATTACCAACTTTAAAGGGCCCTTCGATAAGATGATCGTTGAGAATAGCCGGGTACGGACTTCCGTCTAGTTGTTTAAAGCAATAATCAAATCGGCGTTTCAACACGCTCAACGTTGCATCATCTCCCCAAACATCTACACGTTCCCGGTTTCGAATAGCTAGAACCCTCAGCTCATCAATGCCATGACACTGGTCTGCATGCTCATGGGTCCAGACAACACCGTCCAAATAATCGACGCCTGCATCAAGCAATTGCTCTCGAATATCAGGTGAGGTGTCTATGAGAACACGAGTTCCCTGATCCTCAACCATGATACTACACCTTCTCCGACGGTTCTTCGGCTCATTGGGATCACAGGCACCCCATTCATTTCCAATGCGTGGAACACCACCAGAAGTGCCGCACCCTAATATTGTGACCTTCATGCAGCGTTCCGTTCTATCTTACTGAAAAGTTTGAAGAAGTTATCTGTTGTCGTTGCTTCTAGTCGGTCTTCTGACACTTCAATCAGTTCCGCAACTTTCTGGGCTGTATGACGCACAAAAGAGGGTTCGTTGGTTTTACCTCTGTTTGGAACTGGGGCAAGATAAGGACTATCCGTCTCAACCAGTAACCGTTCGATCGGAAGTTTCCTAACATGATCCTGCAGCTCTGTAGCCGCCTTAAAGGTTACAATTCCAGATATGGAAATATAAAATCCAATTTCCATTGATTTTTCAGCAACATCCCAGCCTGAACTAAAGCAATGTATCACGCCAGTAAAAGGACCTTTTACATATTCTTCCTGCAGGATTTGGATTGTATCTTCATCTGCATTGCGTGTATGGACTATTAGCGGTAACCCTGACTTTCTGGCTGCTTCAATATGTATCCGAAAGGATTGCTTCTGAATGTCACGCGGTGAATGCTCGTAAAAATAATCTAGACCAGTCTCGCCTATGCCAACGACTTTCGGATGTTTAGCAAGTTCAAGTAACTTCTCAACTGTAACATCAGGCCCCTCTTCCTCCGCTTCATGAGGATGAATACCGACCGAGCAATGAATATTGTCATATTGCTCAGCAATTTTGAGAACCGTATCAAACTCACGTAATTTGGTTCCGATGGTTAGCATATGCCCTACATCGGCCAACGTAGCCCGCCGGACCACATCATCCAACTGACTTGATAATTGTTCGAAATTTAAGTGACAATGACTGTCAACTAACATGACCAACTCGTTAATATTACTATGTTTTTATGGTGGGCGACAAAAACAGGTTCAAGATGACCTGCTTGCGATCCAGATTAACTGTATCTGCCCGTTCGATGATCGTGTTCGCTTTTTCCCACATTTCAATCCAAAAAGAAAGGGGTTGCCTGGAAGACAAATGCTCCATGATCTCCATTTCACCTTGCAAAAGCCTTGTATCGACAAAACCACTACTCGCTGCCCTTACAAACCGGGATAACCACCAGGGGATCAATTCACAAAGAACTCTATATAAGCCCTCTCCGTCTTTTCGCCCGGCTTGATCCGCCAACCCATGGAGTTGTTCCGGGTCATATCCTGGATACTCGGCAAAGAGTGACATCAGAGCTTGAAATGCGGGAACACCCCCTTCAGCATGCAAGGCCGCGGCTTTCCCGGGGCTTCCTTCCCCCAGCAATGCCAATACCTCCAGGTCTGTAGGTTGAATTGAATTATCCAAGCGGCTTAAAACGCTCATCACATCATTCTGAGATAGCGGATTAAGAATCAAGCGACGACACCGGGATTTAATCGTCGGCAACAAGGCTGCAGGAGAATGAGACAATAAAAGGAATACCGTTTTTGCGGGCGGCTCTTCCAGGATCTTCAAAAGTGCATTGGCCGCATTTACGTTCATATCATCGGCAGCATCGACAATGACAACACGCCATCCCCCATCGGAAGCTGTCATCCCGAAGAAACTGGTGAGCCCTCGAACATCATCAATCCGGATGTTTTTGAAGTATTTTTTGCCCTTATCATCATACCGCCGCTTCAACACAGTTAAACCTGGATGGGCTTCTGCTTTAATACGAGAAATAGCCGGATGACCATCCGAAACATCCAGTGAGTCCGGCGGACCAAACAGTCCCCCTCCGCTCCCTTCCTGACTGAGAAGGAATTTGGCAATACGATAAGCCAGGCTTGCCTTGCCCACGCCGCGAATGCCTGAGATCAGCCATGCATGATGAAATCGGCCGCCATTGAAACTATCGAGGAATTCCTGCTCCGCCCTCTCATGGCCGATCAGGGATTGGCAATCCCTTGGATGATCAAGACCTGGCAGACGATCTATGTCAATCAAATCGCTCAAGAGAAGAACCTGCCTTTAAGGTAACTTCGAAGTTCCATTTGAATATCATCAATTGACTGGCTCGCATCAACGACCTGACATCTATCTGGATTTTGGCGAGCGATCTCTAAAAAGCCTTGCCGCATTCTTTCATGAAATGCCAATTTCATTCGCTCGAACCGGTCTTCATCATGCCCACGCCCTTCAGTTCTGGCGAGGCCTGTTTCGACATCCAGATCCAGTATGAAAGTTAAGTCAGGTTCAAATGTTCCTACCGCAACGTCATGGATCTTGCGGACGGTTTCAACGCCCAACTGATTACCATAGCCCTGATAAGCCATGGTACTATCTGCAAACCGATCTGAAATAACCCAAGCCCCTCTCGCCAAGGCTGGTTTTACAGTTAGTCTTAGGTGATTAACACGGGCTGTATAAAAAAGCAGAGTTTCCTCAAGACCATCCCAGCGTTCAGGATCACCAGTGAGAATGAGTTTTCGAATTTCGTCTGCACCAGGCGATCCACCTGGCTCACGGGTCAAAACGACCTCTTTACCCATACTCTCAAGAAAATCACCCAATGCTTTGGCTTGGCTCGATTTTCCAGATCCATCACCTCCCTCAAGGGTAATGAACCTCCCAACCTTATCGCCCATCAGGATCTCCAGATCTCTTAATTGGCTGTCGCACCAAAAATCACATATTTTATGGCGGCCATTACGCGCTTAACGACACCCGGACGCTCTATATTTTCAGAAGCCAGCAGCGGAACTTCGATGGTTTCCATTTCAGGGGCAGTAATTACCAACCTTGCGACAGGTGACCCTTTGATAATTGGCGCCGGAATAGGTTCATTATAAACAAGCTTGACCTGCATGGACCGACGGTCCTTCCTGGACATGGTCACCTTTAGGTCTTTTTCGATATAAAGGGGAACAAGGTCCTTGGCTCCCAGCCAAACCCGCGCCTTTGCAACTTCCTGCCCGGCTTTATACAGAGCATAGTTGTCGAATTCTCTGAAGCCCCATTCCATCAAGCGCTCAGCCTCGCGCCCCCGCTCCTTCGCACTACCAAGGCCGTTGAAGACGAGGATTAATCTTCGGTCTCCCCGTTTGGCTGAGGCTACCAAGCCATAGCCTGAATCCTCGGTATGACCTGTTTTCAGGCCATCAGCACCCGAATTACTGTAGAGCAGCGGATTTCTATTTCCCTGCTTAATCCCAGAATAAGTGAAGCTCTTTTCATTGAAGATACCGTAATACTCGGGAAAGTTTCGGATGATATAGTCTGCAAGAGTTGCCAAGTCTCTCGCTGTCATTAAATGCTCAGGATGGGGCCAGCCTGTGGCATTTCGAAAAGTGCTATGGGTAAGACCAATTTCACGTGCCCGATCGGTCATGGATTGAGCAAAGGCTTCCTCTGATCCACCTAGCGCTTCCGCAACCACGATACAGGCGTCATTTCCAGATTGTACAATAATCCCGCGAAGCAGGTCCGTTACTTTGACCCTCTTATTGACCTCCACAAACATCTTGGAGCCACCTTTTCGCCAGGCTTTCTCACTGACTGGAAAGGTGTCCTCCATCTTGAGGGAGCCATCTTTCAATCGCTCCAGCATCATGGTCACTGTCATCAGTTTACTCATCGATGCAGGCGGCATTAAAACGTCAGCGTCTTTTTCAAGAAGGACAGCACCCGTATCATAATCCAACAGTATGGCTTGCTTTGCAGGTGTTTCCAGAGCACTTGCGACGCCAGAGATCATAGCGAGAGCGAAGATTCCAGCGATGGCATGTTTGACAGATTTTAATAACAACGGGTTCCCCAACATTTTCTGTTATTCAGTTTTCTGATAGTTCGTGATCAGATTGTCATAAGTTTAAAAATTGCTTCAATTATGGCAAACCTGATCAATTCCCTTTAAAAAATCATTCGATCACAATTCTGGCTTCTGTGTGACCATTATTAATCAACTTCGCAAGTAGCTGATCCGCCTCTTCAACATCATATACAGGTCCAAGGCGCACACGGTAAAAATCCTGGCCATTAACAAGAACCTGATAAACCTTGGCCGGTCCTAATGGAGATAAACGAGCGCTCAACTTATTCGCATTATTAAAGTCGATAAATGCTCCAGCCTGAATATAAATTTCTGTCGACTGTACAGGAAGTTGCTCTACCACCTGCTCCACTTTAGCTGTTTGAACTTTACCAATTTTAGTATCAACAGGTTCAATTTTCTGTGCGGCATCCGGTTTGGGTGCTGTTTGAATATTACTCGGGGGTGCAAGAGACGTGGATTTAACTGAACCATTTTCAGGTGCTGCTGCGGCAACTTGTCTTTCTTCAGGAGCAGTATTGGCTTCTGCAAGATAGCGAACGTTGGAATCTTCGGCACCCAAGGCTTCAACACGAACCTTTGCCGTCCCCTTCTGGATAATTCCAAGTAACTGAGCTGAGCGGCGCGATAAATCAATTATTCGGCCATGCACAAATGGGCCCCGATCATTAATCGTCACAACAAGCGAACGACCATTTTCAAGATTTGTCACACGAACATCTGTCGGCATTGGCAATGTCTTATGAGCAGCTGTCAGCTGGTTCATATCATAAGTTTCCCCGTTTGCCGTTTTGCGACCATGAAACGGATCTCCGTACCAGGAAGCTATTCCAGTTTCATTGTAATTTGGCTGAACTTTTGGGTAATACCAGATCCCATCAATTTTATAGGGCTTACCCACCTTTGTATTCGATCTGATAGCAGCGATCTGCTTATCAGAGGCATTTGGATCACTGACGCTGGAAGCCGCATAACCCAATAAATTCATCTCAGCACATCCAGAGAGGATTGGTAGGGCCAACAAAAGAGACACAATCACAGACTGCTTTCTGAACCGGGGGAAGTTCAAACGTCGATCCATGTGTTTTTCTCCCTTATCAATATGCCAACTTGTCAGCTAAATGACCAACTGACATGGCAAAGTAAGTTGATCGGTTCCATTTTAAGATGGTCCGGTAGTTATTGTATACGAGGAAAGTCTGACCATTCCCACCTTTTGGCTGCACCAAAGATCCCATCAACTGACGTGAAGGTAAATCGGTTCCATCTAATTTGCGCACACCTAAATTCTGCCAAAATTGCATTGGGTGTTCGACTTTGAGATCAATAAGATTTTTATCAAAACCTTTTGGAAGCTTAACTTCACGCCCCCAGGTTTGATCATCACGCCAACCGCTTCTGGCCAGATAGTTGGCTGCTGATGCGAAAACATCTGCTTTGGTTGTCCAGATATCCCGACGACCATCACCATTATAATCAACTGAGAAATTAATGAAGCTGGAAGGCATAAATTGAGCCTGCCCCATCGCACCGGCCCAAGAACCTTTCATATTCTTCACTGAGATATGATCTTCGTTGAGAATTTGCAGCGCCGTGAAAAGCTCTCCACGAAAATACTCAGCACGCCGATTGTCATAAGCGAGGGTTGTCAAAGCTTCGACCACATTAAAACCACCCGTATATTTTCCGAACCGGGTTTCAACGCCCCACAAAGCAACTATGAATCTGGGTTGAACACCAAATTTCCTGCCAACCTCTTCCAAAAGAGGCCGGTGCTTCTTCAATTGTGCCCGACCATCATTGATCAGCGACTGAGGAAGACGCTTTTCCATATATTGCTGAAAAGTTTGCGTGACCTCAGGTTGCTTACGGTCGAGGGAAATGATTTTCTCTTTGAATTTCACGTTGGCAAAGGCTTCATCAACGATGCTTTTGCGGATCCCTTTATCCAAGGCTTCAGCTTTCAGGTCCTCAAGCCATAATCCAAACGCTTTCTGGTTCGCATGTACTGAAGGGGAAACCAACATCAAAATGGCGCCCAGCACCATGATCAATTTAAAATTTAGAGCGATTTTTATCATTCACCTCACCTGTATCTTCCGCTTTCTTTTTTGCCACACCCAAGATGTTGGTGCAATGCCTCTCAGATAAGAATTTGTGAAAATACGGCGTTTTCAATCCGAGAAGGAGAAAAATGGCTTTCACTGTTTCGAATAAACCCAAATTTATCGACAAAGCTATTGACAGGATCAACCTGTAACTTTAAACGATCCTCTGTGTTCGGGCACTGACCCGAGGGAGTTCTTCTCCTCTATATTGCGGAAGGTTGGCAGAGCGGTTGAATGCACTGGTCTTGAAAACCAGCAAGGGTGCAAGCCCTTCCGGGGTTCGAATCCCCGACCTTCCGCCACTTCCCCTAAAATCAAGTCCTATTAACCCTAGAAACATTGCCACTCAGTCTCAGAGTTGTTGTACTTTTCTGTATTTTCCGACAGCACTATTCTATTCATTACTGTAACATTACTGTCATAAAAGTGTAACAATTGAGTTGATTTAAATTCTGGCAAATACAACCCAACACTATTTTGTTGGTTATTAGTATACTTAATTAGCAATTAACCTAACGGTAAGGATATTCGAATACTTTAAGTGGAAATGATCAAACGTTATTTCAAGAGATAGAAATGTTTACAAAATTTCCTTTTAAAGTTCAGCTCTGCATTCCTGTCGTTGTCACTGTATTAGGCCTTGCCATCATTGCAGGTATCTTCTTTTTTGGCAGTTCAAAAACAACGGATGTTATTGCGCGCTATCTAGCATCACGAGAGAATGTAGATCTGACCAAATCTGTAAATCGCAACATTCTTGAAGCTATTGGATATGAGAAGGATTTTCTCCGCGAGCGCGAAGAAACCTTTAAGGAAAAGCATAACCTAACGCTGGAAGAAATGATTAAAGACTTGTCCTTGCTCAAGGATCGTACGAATTCACCTGAAGGAAACGAAAAGGTAGACCAGCTTGCGTCGAGTATTTCGACTTATCAAGGCTCTTTCGATAAATTGTATGCCGATTATCAAAAGCTGGGCTTTACTGAAAAGTTAGGCCTACAAGGTACTCTTCGTTCTGCTGTGCATGAAGTCGAGGAAGCGCTGAAAAAGGAAAAGAATGACGGCCTAACAGTGACGATGCTAATGATGCGCCGCCATGAGAAGGATTTTATGCTCCGCTCCGACCCTAAATATGTAGCGCGGATGCCGAAGCGACATGAAGAATTTCTTGCCCAACTGAAGGCCAGCGATATCTCAGCAGAGAAGAAGTCACTCATTTCCGATAAAATGAAGATTTACCAGGACACCTTTAGTCAGTTTGCCGCTTCTTGGCTTACTGTTCAGGAGTCCATTAAGACACTTGATCAAAACGCGGAAGCGGTTTTTACAGCGAACGCAGAAGTTGTTGAATATTTTCAAGGGTTAGTGGATAAAGCTTCAAGCGAAAATGCAGCCGTCTCTCAAACAATTAAAACTACTATTATTTCTGCAATAGTGGTATCCGCCCTGATCATGGTGGGTATCTCAATATTGCTTGCTCAAGGACTGGCCGGTCTTATTCGGCGAATGACCAATTCAATGTCCCAACTTGCTGAAGGTGATCTATCGATCGATATTCCAGCAACTGAAAGATCTGATGAAATGGGCGCCATGGCCAATGCAATGAACATTTTTAAGAACAATGCTCTTGAAAATAAACGCTTGGCTGAAGAAACAGAGAAAGCACGTGAGCAAGCGCGCCTTGAGAAAGAACGTCAACAGCAGGAAGAAATTGAGCGAGAGCGAAAAGAAACGGAACAGAAGCAGGCCGCAATGGCTGAGCAGGCACGCCGTGCCCAAATCATTGCAGACCTCATTTCTGAATTTGATGCCAAGGTAAACCAAAATATGGAAACCTTGAGCGGTGCAACGACAGAACTCAGTTCTGCTGCTAACCAAATGTCTTCTCAGGCTGAAAATACGGATAATTTGGCTGGAATGGTGAGTTCGCGTTCTGACAATATGTCTTCTAACGTTAATTCCGTCGCGTCTGCAACGGAAGAGCTTAGCAGTTCAATTCGCGAAATCAGCAGCCAAATTAATAAATCAGTCCAGGTTACGACGACTGCTGTGGATGACGCCAACAAGGCGGCACAGTTTGCAGAAGATCTATCAGGTGCCAGCCATAATATTGAAACGGTTGTGGATCTTATTCAGGATATTGCCAACCAGACAAACCTCCTCGCCCTCAATGCAACCATCGAGGCAGCAAGAGCGGGTGAAGCTGGTAAGGGCTTTGCCGTTGTGGCTTCTGAAGTTAAGTCACTCGCTAATCAGACAGCCAAGGCGACTGAAGAAATTAGTGCCCAGATTAGAGATATGCAGGGCGTAACTGGGGAAGTTGTGAACGCAATGTCCACGATTTCCAAGGTTATCGACGAAATCAGCAACATCACCACCGGCATCTCCTCTGCTATTGAGGAGCAAAGTGCTGCAACTGGTGAGATTTCAATGAATGTTCAGCAAGCTGCAAGTGGTGCGAATGAAGTGTCACAAAGTGTGCAGGAAATTCGTGTCGATGCCCAAAAAGGAACGACAACGTCTGGCATGCTGAAAAATACTGCAGATGTCATGAGTAACGTGACTAGCCAGTTTGCAGTCGAAATTCGTTCATTCCTTGAAAAAGTGAAGGCAGCCTAGTCCCTCACTTAAATTAAATTGTATAAAAGGCTGCGTTAGGAACCGCAGCCTTTTTGCGTTTATATGGGCTTGCCTGAACCCTATTCTGGTTTATGATTAGAAGCATAAGGAAGAAATCGCATGAGCGATCGGGGAGGAAAAATTGAATATTGCAACAACAAGCAAGCCAATTGCTGAGACTGCTACCGACTATTTTGACGTCATAATTGTAGGAGCCGGGATCTCCGGGATTAACGCGGCTTATCATCTTCAGAAAAGCTGCCCAGAGCGAAGCTTCACACTTCTAGAGACACAGGATGATCTGGGTGGGACTTGGCATACCCATAAATATCCCGGCATACGCTCTGATAGTGACCTCTTTACTTTTGGATACAAATGGAAGCCATGGACAAATGCGCCTATTGCCTCAGCAGGTGAAATTCTAAAATACTTAAATGACTGTGTGGATGAGCAGGATATTCGCCGGCATATCCAGTTTAAGCAGAAAGTATTGGAAGCTAACTGGGATACAGAGCAGAAAACCTGGACTTTGACTGTTGAGGTCGGGGACGAAGGCGTAAAAACCTATAGCTGCAATTTTCTCTGGATGTGTCAGGGATACTATCGCCATTCCGAAGGCTATACACCTGATTTTCCAGGAGCCGATAACTTCAAAGGCAAAATCATTCATCCTCAAACCTGGCCAGAAGATTTTGATTACACTGATAAAAATGTAGTTGTGATTGGATCTGGCGCCACGGCTGCGACGTTAGTGCCCGCAATGGCAGGAAAATGCAAACACATCACGATGTTGCAACGCTCCCCAACCTATTTCGCTGCCCGACCTAACCGGGAAGATATTGTTGAAAAGCTTAAAGAGCTGGACATTCCTGAGGAGTGGATCCACGAGATTGCCCGCCAGTCCATTTTAAAAGAGCAAAAGGAAGTCACACGCCGGTCGTTTGAAGAGCCTGAAGGTTTGAAAGAAGATCTTTTTAAAGCCGCGCGGCAATATCTTGGCGACGACATTCCCCTAGATCCTCATTTCACACCATCTTACCGACCCTGGCGGCAACGGCTTGCCTTGATCCCTGATGGCGACCTCTTTCTTGCAATCCGCAGGGGCGATGCTTCTGTAGTTACGGATCAGATTGAACAGTTTACAGAAACGGGTATAGACCTCAAATCTGGCGCTCACCTGGATGCTGATGTGATTATCACGGCAACCGGATTCAATCTATGCGCTCTTGGCGACATAGACTTCACAATTGATGGTAAGGCATATCATTTCTCTGACAGTTGGGCGCATCGGGGTATCCTTTTCTCCGGCCTGCCAAATCTGGCTTGGGTCTTTGGATATTTGAGAACAAGTTGGACAATGCGCTCTGAACTGGTCTCTGACTTTGTTTGTCGGCTGCTTAATCACATGAAAGACAAGGGTGCTTCAATGGTGGTGCCGGAGCTTCGTCCTGAAGACAAAGACATGCCGGAGTTACCATTTGTGGATCCAGAGAACTTTAATGCTGGTTATCTAATGCGGGATATGCATCTGATGCCAAAACAAGGGGACAGGCAACCTTGGGTCTTCAATCAGGATTACTATCAAGAAAAAGACCAGATCCCTGCAACGGATTTAGAGGACGGAACATTAATTTATAAATAGTGATCTCAATCTCTTTAAGTTCCACCTGAAATCTGTAGTCTTTAGCTCAATAGATAAGACCAGATTTCAGGACACGCATACATGACCAAAATAGGCATTATCACAGGCAGCAATCGAGACGAGGCACAATCCGAACGGATTGGCCACTATGCAAGAGAGCAGGTCTCTGCCCTTTATCCTAATCTTTCAACAGACTTCTTTTCTTTAAGGGAACTCAATGTCCCACTCTGGCAGGAAGAGAAATGGGATAAAGACAGTGAAATGTCAGAACAATGGGCACCAATCTCGAAACGGCTGGCAGACTGCGATGGCTTTGTTGTGGTCTGCCCTGAATGGGCTGGAATGGCACCGGCACATCTTAAGAACTTTCTCTTGATGTGTGATGCGGGCGAAGTTGCCCATAAACCAGGAATGCTGATAGGCGTTAGTTCTGGAATGGGGGGGGCCTATCCAATTGCTGAGCTTCACATGAGCGGCACCAAGAATAACTTTTTGATGTGGCTGCCGGATCATATGATTTTTCGAAACGTGAAGGACCTGTTTACCAGTCCAGAGCCGACTGAATTGGACGAGAGCCTCACTCAAAGGCTACATTATTCTCTAACTTTCCTTGTTGAAATGGCGGAAGCAATGGGACCCGTCAGAGAAAAATGTCAGGATTTGAAATCATACAAAAATGGGATGTAAAAAAGGGGCCGTCTGGCCCATTCTCTATTTGCCTGTCGAGCACGCCTACTTTGAAGTATTCAGTGTACCAGCATGAAATCCAGCCAGTTTTTTATAGGCTGTAGCAACTTCCTCTAACGTATCTGGATCAATGCAGGTGTGAACTTCTCCACAAGTCCCTGGGCATTGCTCATGAACCATTTGCATGACTTTTTCAGGGCCCGTTTCCCGATTTGCCAGGACAATACGAGACGTCACTTCCCGCCTTTCATCCTCATATTTCTGGAGGATGTCGGTAATGTCACCGCCCTCTTCCATCAAATCCGCAAAAGTCATGGCATCCAAGACACCCTGAGAAACACCGTTTGATCCATTGGGGTACATGGCGTGAGCAGCGTCCCCCATCAAAGTAATCCGATCAAACGTCCATTTAGGGATTGGATTACGATCAATCATCGGGAATTTATGGATACTAATAGCGTTCTCATAAAGATTCTGAATATCCAACCACCCTAGATCCCAGTCACTGAAGTGAGAGGCAAACTCTTCGAGCAACCCTTCCTTGTTCCAGTCACCTTGACGTTCAGCAAGATCAGATGGAATTCGTCTTTCAGCAATCCAATTCACATAAGACTTGCCGCGATCCGCAGCCTCTTTACGAATAGGATAGGCCACGAGCTTGAGATCATTATGCCCAGCCATGAACATGGACCGTCCATCAAGATACGGGTCTATCTCTGAAACACCCCGCCACAACATTTGGCCAGAATAATGAGGAGGACCTTCATCTGGGTATAAGATCCGACGCATTCGGGAATTGATGCCGTCCGCTCCAATTAAATAGTCTGCGGTTACTTCCGCAACTGTTTCCTGACCTTCTGAGTCAGTAAAAGTGGCAGTAACTCCATTTTCATCCTGAACAAAATTCTCCAAGCGGTGATTTGTTTTTACAGCATCATCACCAAGCCTCTCCCGAACAGCTTTGAGAAGAATCATATGAAAGTCACCACGATGGATAGAGAATTGCGGCACATCATATCCACCAGCAATACCACGTGGCTCCTTCCAGATCTGCTTTCCATCTTCGGAATAGTATGCAAGAGAAGAAGTTTCAATTGCAACAGATCTCAATTCTTCTAGAAGGCCGAGTTTAGCGAGACTTTTAACTGAGTGTGGTAAAAGGTTTATACCCACACCAAGTGGCATAATTTTAGGCACAGCCTCATAAACCGTAACTTTAAATCCTTTTTGATGTAAGGCTAATGCTAGTGTCAGACCAACTAGTCCACCCCCAGCTACAATTCCAACAGGCTTAGTCAATGCCAATACTCCCAAATTAGTTTTATTTGTAACTATATAAATTTGCGATACATCACACAAGCTTAATTCAACATTTTCCGCAACTTTAAACAGATATTTCAACCGGTCATAAAAAATTTACGAAATATGTCTACACCATCAACCTGCACGTTAGCTCTTATGTATGAGTGTTAAATGGATCCCGCCATCAAAGACATGGTCGAAGAGTGTTACTTCGAAACTGTTCTGGAAGCCCTCAATGCTGGTCACAGCAACCTTGTCGCCCATAAAGAAGGTGTTACAGGTGCAGCTATGCTTCTTTCTTCCTTAAATAATATGGAAGATGAAGAAGCCAAGTCAGCTGTCGTGGCCCTCAATTTACGGCCTGCCCAACTCTCCGAAAAGTAATCTTCGAAGAGAGGCAGGGTTTATCACTCAGTTTAATTAAAAACCTCTGGCCGTTAAGCCATCATCCACTTCAATCATACTTCCGTTCATGAAGTCGGAACCTGGACCCGCAAGCAGCAGCAAAACCCCATCTAAATGTTCGGGATCACCAACTCGTCGACCAGGAAGTTTTTGAATGAGCTTCTTACCAGGTTCACTTTCCCAATAGTCACGGTTAATACCAGTCACAATATACCCGGGATTAATCCCATTGACCTGAATTTTATACCGTCCCCATTCATCAGCCAAAGCTAAAGTCATATGCTGCACTGCAGCCTTTGACATACAATAAGCAATGTTTTGCCGAAGAACACGGTTGGCAGCGACTGAGGCGATATTAATGATTTTACCGCCATGACCATGCTTGATCATACTTTGTGCAACCGCTTGGGCGACAAAGAAGGCACCCTTAGCGTTCGTATCCATGACCTTGTCAAAGTCCTCTTCACTAATGCTTTCAGAAGGACTAAGAGCGCTAACGCCAGAATTGTTTACCAGGATATTCACAGGTCCCAATTCTGTTTCTGCGGCGGCAACGGCTTCTTGAATACTTAAATTGTCGCAAACATCCATTCTCACAGGGAATGCGCGCCCATCAAAACTTTCAATTTCTTTTGCTAATTCTTCAAGTTTATCGGTGCTGCGAGCTGCGATCGTTACTTTGGCACCAGCCCGTGCCAGAGTTAAGGCGAACTGCCAACCAAGCCCAGAAGATGCACCTGTTACTAAAGCATGTTTGCCTTCAAGAAATGTGGGGGTCATTGCGATTTCTTCTCCCAATTATGATTATTGATAATTGGATGCCATCATTTCCATATAAGGTCCCAAAAGCAAGTCCCCATTGCTGATGCCGCAAATAACCTCAAAAGTAGAAGAGTATTTTAATAAATTTTTGCTTATCTGGCAGGATACACAAAAACTGGGAAGTCACATGTCAGTCACAGCAAATATCCTCGTTATCTCCGATGAACCTGCAGACCGCATTCGAAATTGCTTCAAAAATGAGAATGTTGCCCTCACCAAAACAGGACTCTTTGATGTTTCTGCCATCAAGGAAGATTTGTCGGATTTTGATCTAACGATTATCTCATCATCCTCTACAGATCTGAAAACTGTTGATGAATTGTTGGACTATATGTTGGAAAATGACTTTCCCCTATTGATCGTTGGAAACAATCACCGCAGTTCCGAAATTCAATCCGTGCCATTCAGTTTTTGTGACCTTGAATTAAAAACACGGGCATTTTCACTTATCCGCTTACAAACGATGAAGCAGGAATTTAAAAGGCGCCGTGACACAACTTCTCAATATGGCTTTACAGAGGATGACTTTAATGAACCGTCACCTGAAGAAGCTAAAAAGTCTATTTTGCTTGTCGGCAATCACAGTACTGTTGTCGGCGACATCATGCTTCATTTGAACCGTCAGGCCAAAGTCAGACTCTGTCCAACGCCTGATATTGTGGTTGAAGAACTTCGTAGCGGAGTTTTTGACGCCGCTGTATTTCTGGGGGCTGGTCAAGGTGATGTCCATTTTCGGCTCTGCATGGATATTCGAGGGGATAGTCGGCTCTATAACCTTCCAATCGTTTTTGTACTGGAAAACAAAAACAATCGGGAAGCATCCTATATCCATGGCGCGTCAGATATCGTCATGTATCCTGAGGAACTTGCTTCCCTTTTTGCCCGAACCAATCTTTTGATTGATCAATCCAATTATCGCTTCTCCATGCAGAAGCTCTTTAAATCCTCCAGACCACTTCCCGTGACTGATGGGCTGACAGGTCTCTATTCTCATGGATTTGTGCAGGCTCACATGAAACAGATGATTGAAGATCATCAGAAACTTGGAAAGCATCTCTCTGTTGCCGCAGTTACACTGTCCAACCTGAACACAATAAACGCTGAGCATGGATATCCAGCAGGCGATCAGATCTTGCGTCAAATGGGCAATATTCTGGGCTTTCTAATCCGCGGTGAGGACTTCGCAGGTCGATATAGCAGTAACTGCTTCCTGATTGCCCTGCCCGGCACCTCCCGTAAAGACGCCTTTATTGCGCTAAGCCGTGTTTACGGTGTTACCCGTAACACCCAATTCGCGGTTGCCGCCATTGCAGATCCCGTTCTTGCCGATATCAATCTCGGGCTTACGGAACTTCAGGACAATGATAATCTCAACGAATTATTTGAACGAGCGATAACGTCACCTTTCAACATGGAGTGTTGATTATTGGAACGATTATTCCAAATATGACTTGCTATTGGAGCTGGCGTTACATATCTTCTGAATTATGAGAATAGATATAATTTCAGATACTGTATGTCCATGGTGCCTTATCGGGAAACGCAAGCTTGAAAAAGCTATGGAAGCTCGGCCCGACTTAGACTTCGAAGTCTATTGGCACCCGTTCCAACTCCATCCTGACATGCCGAAGGAAGGAGCTGATCGGAAAAAGTTTATTGCCCAAAAATTTGGAAGTGAAGAGCGGGCAAAAGAGCTTTATGAAAATGTTGCTGCCGCGGCAAAAAATGTCGGTTTGGATCTGGAATTTGGCAAAATCAAACGCTCTCCTAATACATTGAATTCCCATCGCCTGATCAAATGGGCAGGGACTGCTGGTGTTCAGGACGAAGTCGTTGAAATTTTATTCCGTAACTTCTTCATTGAAGGCAAGGATTTGGGTGATACTTCTGTGTTGGTGGACGCTGCAAAAGAAGCTGGTATGGACGCAGAAATTGTGGCTGATCTGCTAGCTAGCGATCGAGATATGGAACTGGTCGCGGCAGAAGATCAAAGAGCACGGCAAATGGGTGTCAGCGGCGTGCCATTCTTTATTGTTGATGAAAAATATGCGCTCTCCGGTGCGCAGGACAGTGACATTTTTCTTCAAGTCATCGACCGGATCGAACAGGAAGCAGGCTCAACGTCCCCTACTCCCTAATCCGATACGGCAATCTTAGATAAATCCCGAACCAAATCCCTAACACCGCGAAGCCGGTCCTCTGGATGGGCCCAACTACGTGTATAGACCATTTTATGGTCTGCCCGCAGTTTCGCCGAACCGGGCTGCTTTGAGATATAGGCAACCAGACCGGCAGGATTATCAAAGCTGTTATTGCGGAACGTCAGGACCGCACCTTTCGCCCCAGCATCAATCTTCTCAATGTTTGCCTGTCGGCAATATTGTTTGATCGTCATTACCTCAAGCAGATGCTCAACCTCTTCTGGTAGTTTCCCAAATCGATCCACCAATTCAACAGCAAAGGCATCAATTTCTTCCGCAGTTTCTTGAATAGCAATTCGCCTGTAAAGATCCATCCGAACACTCAAATCAGCCACATAATCTTCAGGAATAAGAACTGACGTCCCAATATTGATGGTTGGTGACCATTTCTCCTCAACTTCTTCGCCCCCATCCATTCCAGATTGACGGGCATTGGCGACAGCTTCCTCGAGCATTTCCTGATAGAGCTCAAAGCCAACCTCTTTTACATGACCAGATTGCTCATCACCCAGCAGGTTCCCAGCTCCGCGGATATCCAGATCATGGCTAGCGAGCGTAAAGCCGGCACCAAGTGTGTCTAGGGACTGCAAGACTCTAAGCCTTTTTTCGGCGGCTTCTGTCGGTTTTTTGCGCGGCGGCAAAGTCAAATAGGCATATGCGCGCGTTTTAGAACGGCCAATTCGTCCCCTAATCTGATAAAGCTGCGCCAGGCCAAACATATCCGCCCGGTAAGTCACCAATGTATTGGCGCTCGGGATATCCAGACCGGATTCCACAATATTCGTCGCTACCAACACATCATACCGGCCGTCATAAAATGCGTTCATGACGTCATCAAGTTCTTTGGCCGGCATCTGGCCATGTGCCGTCACAAACTTAACTTCAGGAATATGTTCGCTCAGGTATTTCCCGACTTCAGTCAGATCACTCAAGCGTGGACATACAAAGAAACTCTGCCCTCCTCTATAATGTTCACGAAGAAGAGCTTCCCGAATTACAACGGGATCGAATGGGAGAACAAAAGTTCTAATGGCAAGGCGATCTACTGGCGGCGTTGCAATGATAGAGAGATCACGAATACCAGTCATGGCCAGTTGCAAGGTTCTAGGGATTGGAGTCGCAGTTAATGTGAGAACATGAAGATCCGCCCGCATTTCCTTCAGGCGCTCTTTATGCGCAACACCAAAATGCTGTTCCTCATCCACGATAACAAGACCCAGGTTCTTGAAATTTACAGATTTACCAAGAAGCGCATGAGTTCCTACAACGATATCAACCTGACCATTAGCGAGGCCTGCTTTTGATTGATTGGCTTCTTTAGTGGTCACCATTCTGGAGAGTTGCACCACATTGACCGGTAAACCGCTAAAGCGCTGGGCAAATGTTTTATAATGCTGCCGCGATAGCAGGGTTGTTGGGGTCACAACAGCCACCTGCTTTCCAGCCATAGCAGCAACGAAGGCCGCTCTTAATGCGACTTCTGTTTTGCCAAACCCAACATCACCGCAAACCAACCGATCCATCGGTTTGCCAGATGAGAGATCATTCATCACATCATCAATGGCTTTTAACTGGTCATCTGTTTCCTCAAACGGGAAGCCTGCACAAAATTCTGAATAGGCACCCACAGGAGGTAAAATTCGATCGCCTTTTCGAAGCATTCTCGCTGCGGCAATCTTGATCAACTGATCGGCCATTTCCATGACCTTTTTCTTCAGCTTGGCTTTCCGCGCTTGCCAGCCGGAACCCCCTAGTCGATCCAGCGTCGCCTGACTATCTGCACCGCCATATCGCGAGAGCATTTCGATATTTTCAACAGGCAGGTAAATCTTGTCGCCACCATCATATAGGAGCGTCACACAATCATGAGGCGCACCGGAAATATCGATGGTTTTAAGGCCTTCATATTGCGCAATTCCATGATCAACATGAACAACGTAATCACCAGCATTTAACTGTGAGGCCTCAGCAATAAAATTATCGTTCTTGCGGGAGGATTTCCGTGGGCGTACAAGGCGATCGCCCAGAACATCCTGTTCCCCAATCACTACAAAATTTGGGGTCTCAAAGCCTTTTTCTAGACCAAATACAGACAGATAAACCGCTGTTGGGTCAGGTTTAGCCCCTAAATCTTTGAAGTTTTCGATTTCTTTTAGATTTTGAACCCCATGATCAGCAAGAACGGTCTTGTTCCGGTCACGAGAGCCTTTGGTAAAATGACTGAGAATAACCGCCCTTTTGGCGTCCCTTTGGGATTTGATATGTTCTTTCAGGAATTCATAAACGTTGGCATCAGGCCGATTCCGTTCAGGCGCAAAATCCCGTCCCTCATGCCCATGGGCGTCCATAATTCCCTCTGCCATTGATCCGGACCGATAAGGACTGAAATGGCATGTTGCCCTGGTGGAGATCCGCCTCTGAAATTCTTCTTTATCCAGATAAAGATGCTCTGGGGGTAATGGTTTATAGTCAGCATCACCGCTTTTCAATGCGGTTACACGAGCATCGTAATAATCTGCTACCGTGTCTAACCGGGCTTCCAGACTTTCCTCAAATAAGTGATCAAAGAAAACCAGAGAATTGGGAAGAAAGTCGAGCAAGGTCGCCATCTCTTCATGAAATAGCGGGAGCCAATGCTCCATACCGGTAATTTTTCTCTTCTCGGTTACCGCTTCATATAGGGCGTCATCCCGACTGGTAGCGCCAAACAGTTCCCGATAACCACTCCGAAACCGACTAACTGCATCTTCATTCAGCAGAAACTCTGTTGCTGCAATAAACTCAACCTTTTCAATACGCTCCTGCGAGCGCTGTGAAATTGGGTCAAACTTACGAATACCATCAACCTGATCACCAAAGAGATCTAAACGAACTGGCATATCCTCGCCAGGAGGAAATATATCAATCAAGCCGCCACGGATAGCGAATTCACCTGGCTCCATAACAGTCCCGATGCGGGAAAAGCCGTTGGCTACAAGGAATTCAGTCAATTCCTGCAAATCCAGCTTATCGCCTTTTTTCACATCAAAATGTGCTGCCTTAACGGTTTCAGGGCTGGGCAAACGCTGCAATAGAGCGTTCACAGTTGTCAAAATAATACGTGGCCGGCTCCAGGGCTTGGTAATTTCAGCCAGCGCATTCATCCGATGCGCGACGACTTCGGCATTCGGGGACACACGATCATAAGGCAGGCAATCCCACGCTGGGAGTTTGATCACATCCAGTGAGGGATCAAAAAACCTTAGAGCCTCCTCAGTGGCAGCCATTCGGACATCTTCGCGTAAGATATACAAGATATCTGAGGAAACATCCTTGGTACATTTACCTAGAATATACGCGTCATAGCCTTCTGGGACGGCTTCTATGGTGAGGTCAAGATTGCCTTTCTCAGCATCAGTTAGACGCGCGACAATCGGCTGAATCGTCGGATCAATTGTCATCGTTCGGATTTGCGGGATCGTGCTCAAAAATAGCAAAATTTTTCAATTTCTGCATAACAGAGGTGTCATATTCCGCGGGAATCTCCTCACGACCGACAGCCCAAGCATAAATGCTCGGATCCCCTGCCTGAAGCAATTTTTCATATATATCCAATTCTTCATCAGAGAATTTTTGGATGTATTTATTTGCAAAACGACCCAGCATTAGATCCGTTTCCTTCATCCCGGTATATCGAGAACGATGGAGCAGACGCTTGCGACGAATGGCTGTTTCTTCAGTATCAGTCATAATAACCTTTCCAGATGCTGCCCCTGCATATAGCCTTTTTGATCAGCCCTGTCAGCAGGAAGCTGGACGGAAATCATGTTATTGTTTTAAGCTAAAATTCCAACACAGGCGATAGCTGCCTTGAAACTAAAGCAATTCAATCAGGTTCATTCATGCGGCCAGAAATCCTTTTCCCTCTTTTTAAACCAACAGATAGCCTAAAGGGTGTTGGGGCTCGCTTGAAAATAGCGCTGGAAAAGCTTGCTGGCGAACATGTCATGGACCTTCTTTTCCATTTGCCCAGCGGACTGACAAAACGGACTAGAATTGAACAATTGGACGAACAGTTCCTTGACCAGCAAGTCATTATAACAGGAACGGCCCGCCAACATTACCCTTCTCGAAATCGACGGGTTCCATACAGAATAACAGTAGATGTAAATGATCGCCCTCTGACCTTAACCTTCTTTAACGGGCGAGAGGATTACCTGAAACGACAATTACCCATTGGCGAACCGAGATTAATTTCAGGGAAACTAGAAGAATATTCCGGCAGTTATCAGATGACGCATCCCGATCACATTTTAGCTCTTGGCGATGCGGGTTCCATTGATACCGAAGAAGCCGTCTATCCTTTGACAGCCGGTGTCAGCAACAATGTTCTCCTGAAAATCATAAGTAGTGCTGAAAAACTGATCCCCCAATTGCCTGAATGGATTGATCCAAATCTCGTCACCAGAGAAGGTTGGAAGTCCTGGAAGGAAGCATTAGAGGCATCTCATCACCCGAAAACAGATGCAGATCTGGAGCCAGACGATCCCGAACGACAACGCCTTGCCTATGATGAGCTGCTCTCAAATCAAATCGCACTGGAGCTGGTTAGAAACAGCATGAAACGTAAGAAAGGGCGCTCCCTGACAGGCGGTGCTGATGTCATCGAACGATTGGAGCAGGCTTTACCTTATACGCTGACCCATGCACAAAATAGTGCTTTGTCCGAAATATTCGCGGATATGCAGTCTCCATATCGCATGCTTCGCCTAGTACAGGGCGATGTGGGAAGCGGAAAAACAGCTGTTGCCTTGATGGCAATTGGCAAAGCTGTGGGATCTGGCGCACAAGCAGCGTTTATGGCACCAACAGAAATTTTAGCCCGCCAGCATCTCAATTCCTTGAAACCTTTTACAGATGCAGCCGGGTTAAAAATTGAACTTCTCACAGGACGAATTAAAGGGAAGAAAAGAGCTGAAATCCTTGATCGCCTTTCAGCTGGTGAGATTGATATTTTAGTGGGGACACACGCATTATTTCAAGAAGATGTGGTCTATCAGGACCTTGGCTTAGCGATCATCGATGAACAACATCGCTTCGGTGTACATCAACGTCTCTCTTTAAGTGCCAAAGGAAAACCAGAACATGGGGGCGTAGATGTCCTCGTAATGACCGCAACGCCAATTCCCAGAACCTTGGCGCTTACGGCCTATGGGGATATGGACGTTTCAATTATCGCAGAAAAACCACCGGGCAGAAAACCAGTTGAAACTCGAGCCATACCTGTTGAAAGGCTCGAGGACCTCGCAACCGGACTTCAGAGGAAATTGGAGGTAAACGAGCGAATTTATTGGGTTTGCCCACTTGTCGAGGAAAGTGAAGTGTCAGATCTGGCCGCAGCTGAGGAACGCTTTCGCTATTTATCCCATCTCTATCCTGAAAAGGTTGGCCTTGTTCATGGCCGCATGAAGGGCGACGAAAAAGAAGCCGTAATGGAAGCCTTTAAGAATGGTGACATCCAAATCCTAGTCGCGACAACAGTGATTGAGGTTGGGGTTGATGTTCCTGAGGCAACCGTCATGATCATCGAGCATTCCGAACGGTTCGGACTTGCCCAATTACATCAATTAAGAGGGCGTGTCGGGCGTGGGGGGCTCGCAGGTACTTGTTTGCTGATCTACTCCGGCCCTCTGGGTGAAACACAAAAAGCCCGATTAAAAATTATGCGAGAGACCGAAGATGGCTTTCGAATTGCTGAAGAAGACCTGAGGCTAAGGGGTGCAGGAGAATTGTTAGGCACCCGTCAAAGCGGACTTCCTGAATTTAAGTTAGCGGATTTACAATTGCATGGACGTCTACTGGAAATTGCCCGTGATGACGCCCGATCCTTTTTACAGCAAGATCCTAAACTTTCGACAAGCCGTGGTTCCGCCATCCGAACTTTGCTTTATTTATTTGAACGGGACAGCGCTATTAAGTATCTGCAGTCTGGTTAGATTTTTCCTCCTCTGCAGGCTTTTGGATCTTTTTGTTTTCAGGAGCTCCAGCCTCACCTTCTTCGGGCCAGATCATGCCTGCAGAAATAACCAGTTTTACCCCCTCTTCCACCGACATGTGAAGGAACTTAAGGTCCTTCTTTGGAACAAACAAAAGAAAACCGGAAGTCGGGTTCGGGGTTGTTGGCAAAAATACACTGATCATGGCTTCATCATCCAAATCAGCGATCTCGCCTTCTGCCTCACTTGTCACAAAGGCAATCGCCCAAAGACCTTTTCGGGGATATTCGATTAAAACAACATCCCGAAATGACGTACTGGATTGAGCCAAAACTGTTTCTATTATTTGCTTTAGAGCAGTATAGATCGTCCGGATGACCGGCATCCGACTCACAATTCTCTCCCCAAAATGAAGGAGGGAACGCCCCAAGAAATTAGCTGTGAAGAACCCGATTAGAATTAAAACCAGCACAGCAACAAATAATCCTAGGCCAGGCACACTGAAGGGTAGATAGGTTTCTGGATTATAGCGAGCCGGGATCAGCGGCGTCACATTGGCATCAACAAAATCAACAAAAACATATGTGAGATACACCGTAATCCCGATCGGCGCGGTGATCACAATGCCTGTCAGGAAATAGGTTCTAAGTCGTGCGAGAAGCCCCACTTTTGGTGCTGGTTCCACCAGTGCTTTCAGGTGATCCTGATTTTCTGATTCCGAGGATTGGCTAGAAGACTGTTTTTTCATACTCAATTTTTTGAATAGACTTAAATAGCCTGCCTGACGGCAGATCTGGAAATTTTAACATATCAGCCAGACAGCCGTCCGTCATGCAAATCATTTTTTACATGAGAATAACCATTAATTAACTGAAAAGCCTTATACCCTTTCTATCAAGGAATTTTATTTAGTTTTTTCAAGTTGTTTCTGAGTACGAATAGATTATGGCAAGTTTAAAAAAGTACATACCTGCCGTCTTTTTGCTGGCTACCGCACTGATCCTTATTTCAGTAGCGATTACAGCTAATGCTCTCACCTCAGAAATTTCCTACTTTGTTGTCGGAACCACAGTTGGCTTTGGTGTCTTCCTCGTCTTTTACCTACTAAAATCACAGCAAGGCAGCGGCGAAACAACTTCGGATACTCGTAAATTCACCCAAATGATGGAGGCGATTGATGCGCTTGATGAAGGGCTCGTAATATACGACATCAACGAAAATGCGCTTATCACAAACCGAAGAATAAGCCAGATTCTGTCAAATTTTAAACATATGTTCACACCAGGCCAGTCTCGCGAAAACCTGGGAGCCGCATTTGTAGAATGGCTCAAAGGTTCTCCTGCTTATGGTGAATTTCTAGAATATATCGCGAAAGTCAAAGCCGGAAAAAAACCTGGGGATTTACAGCTTACACTCCCAAACGGGAAAATTGTCTCGTTTAAAGAAAGATATACTGCTGAGGGTGGCGTTGTTTCCATCTTTCGCGATGTCACGGATGAAGTCGAAAAACGAAATGAGTTGGAAGCGACCCATAGCCTAATTACAGGTGTTTATCAGGCTATTCCTATTGGCCTTTGTGTTTACGATCCAGATCTCAATGTTGTTAGTTGGAACGAAAAATACATTGAGATCATGGAAGTTCCTTCCGATACAATTAGCGTAGGAATGCCCCTGAAGGAACACTTATTCAATTGTTTCAGCTATTTTGATGAAGTTGGAGATGACCCTGAAGCTTTCGCCGAGATGGTCGCTGAAAGAACGCATTCTCCACATACCAGTAACATCGAGCGGAAATTTAAAAGTGGTCGCATTGTCGAGATTTCCCAATCTCATTTGCCTGATGGCGGCGCTGTGTGCACATTTAAAGACATCACCCTTGAAAAATCGACCCAACAACTGTTGAAAGAGAGTGAAAACCGATACCGGAAAATGGTGGAGCTTTCGCCAGATGCAATTCTGGTCCACAAAGATGGCATTGTGATTTATTCCAACGAAGCAGCCATTCAACTGCTGGAAGTCAAAGACCTTCATTCAATTGTTGGGGAGAAAATCCATAAATTCTTCCCTGTTGCCGATCACGATAATCTGGATGCTCATTTTGGTGGTGCAGACCATCTGCAGCCAGGTCAAACAGTTCCAACAGCGAAAAGCCAGGTTATTGGGCGCCTTGGAAATCGAATTGATGTAGAGCTTGAGGCTTCAGCCCTGCTTTATGGCGACCGGCCTGTTATGCAATTGATTGCTAGAGATGTCTCTGCAACCATCAAGGCACAAAAGCTTCTTAAACAAGCCAAGGAAGAAGCAGAATCTGCAGCTCAGCTGAAAGGAACCTTCCTTGCAAATATGAGCCATGAGCTGAGAACTCCGCTGAATGCCATCATTGGTTTCTCAGAAGTCATAAAAAACCAGTATTATGGGGAAGTCGGCTCTGAAAAATACATCGAATACGCATCAGATATTAATGCAAGTGGTGTTCATCTTTTAGATCTGATCAATGAAATTCTGGACCTTTCAAAAATAGAATCCGGTAATCAGGAAATCTACGAAGAAACTCTCGACCTCTTCAGTCTAGTAGAAGATTGCCGGCGCTTGATGGAGCCACAGCGCGAAAAAGCCGACGTGGAAATCACTTCGAAGCTCAGTTCTGTCCTACCTAACGTGGTTGCTGACAGTAAAATGATAAAACAGGTTATGATCAACCTGCTGTCAAACGCGGTGAAATTTACCCCTAAAGGCGGACAGATTACAATTTCGAGCCTTATTGAACGAAACGGTGATTTGGCGATATCAGTCGAAGATACAGGTATCGGCATTCGAAAAGATGATATTGAAAAAGCACTGACACCGTTCATGCAGGTAGACAGTGAGTTTAATCGAAAATACCAGGGAACCGGCCTCGGTCTCCCTCTTTCCAAAAACCTCATGGAACTGCATGGTGGCAGTTTACATATTGATAGTCAGTTTGGCTCTGGAACGACAGTTACCATCCGTATCCCCGGAAAACGTGTTGCCCTGACTGCGGCTTGATTCCCGCCTCGCTTCCCTATATTGTTTGATCCAAATCTAATTGCAGTCACCAGAACACTGCGAGAAGACAGCTATTTCAATTTCAAGGGAGAAACCTGTGAGACTAAAGGATAAAGTCGCCGTCATTACCGGCGCCGGAGCCGGTTTTGGTGAAGGCATGGCACTTCGGTTTGCCGAAGAAGGCGCAAAAATCGTCGTCAGCGATATCAATGGTGACGCCGCTACCAAGGTTGCAGATGCTATCAATGCAAATGGTGGAACCGCTATTGCCGATACGACCGACGTAACTGTCGCAAGTCAGGTCGAAGCAATGAAAGACAATGCTTTAAAGCATTTTGGACGTATTGATATCCTTGTTAATAATGCAGGTATGCCCCAACGGAATGGCAACATGCTGGATACGGATGAAGAGACCTTCCAGAAAATCTATGACGTAAATGTTAAAAGCATTTTCCTGACCTCTAAAGCCATCGTACCGGTCATGCTAGAGCAAAAAGGTGGGAGCATTATCAACATTGCTTCAACGGCCGCCCTTAGCCCTCGTCCGGGTCTTGTCTGGTATAACTCCAGTAAAGGCGCTGTATTGACCATGTCAAAATCCATGGCTATCGAATTGGCACCAAATCAGGTTCGCGTAAATGCCCTTTGCCCCGTTTTTGCTCTTACCAACATGGCAGTCGAGTTTATGGGGGGTGAAGATACACCTGAAATTCGAGATAAATTCCAATCATCCATTCCTATTGGCCGTGTGAATACGCCACGCGATCTTGCCAATGCAGCTCTTTACCTTGCCTCTGACGAAGCCTCTTTTATTACAGGCGTTGCCTTAGAGGTCGATGGCGGTCGCTGTATCTAGGACATCAAAATTGCTAAATAAAAAAGCCGGGAAATTCCCGGCTTTTTTCATATCGATAATATCAGACTATTGAACGTCCGCCATTACGCGCATCTGGATGATGATGTCTGGGTTCCGAACGGTACCGCTTCTGCCATATCCCCGCTTGATCTGATCCACATACTCCATTCCTTCAACAACACGTCCGAAGACAGTATATTTTCCGTCCAAGAAGCTTGAGTTTTCAAAAACGATAAAGAACTGACTGTTAGCGCTGTTTGGATTATTTGTTCGGGCCATGGACACGATCCCTCGATCATGCGGGATATTCGAAAACTCTGCCCGCAGGTCTTTCTTCGAGGATCCACCAGAGCCCGTGCCGGTTGGATCTCCCGTTTGAGCCATAAAACCGTCAATCACCCTGTGAAATTTTATTCCGTCATAAAATTTTTCACGGGTGAGCTCCTTAATCCGATTAACATGATTTGGAGCGACACGAGGAAAAAGTTCAATAATGACTCGTCCATACTGCAAATCCAGATAAAGCGTATTTTCAGGATCCAGTTCATTGGCCTTTGCTGGCGAAATCGCAAGAGAGAGAACCATCGCAAGGATCAGGGCCTTTACAGCCGATCGAAAACCCATTTCTTCCAAACTCCATTAAAAAATTCAATAATTCCAAGGGATATAGTCATATTCTTGGTTCATCTTTATTCGTATATCACAGCTTTATGTCGAAAAAAAATTTGGCTGTAAAAAAAAATACAAAAAGCGGCTTGACCAATCTTCAAACCCTTTCTATGTTGCAGCCGCATCGCGACGCTGTATCACAGCTTCCTGGTACAACATAGTGGGCCCGTAGCTCAGTTGGTAGAGCAACTGACTTTTAATCAGTGGGTCACAGGTTCGAATCCTGTCGGGCTCACCATTTTTTTGACCTCTTAAATAATCATGTTGATTTTTAAGGGGTTTTTTGTTGTCTTGAAATCTCACCCAATCTAAATCGCTGACTATTTTGCTTCAGCCTGAGATCTGCGAGATGTCACTTTGCCAATCATAGATCTGATCGTCACGAGTGTAACGGTAATTACCCTGGTGCTGCTATTCCTTCCAAAGGTTCGTAGCAGCCTCTTGTGGCGCGCGACAGTTACCCCTCTTGCTTCGATTATCGGAAGTGGCTTCTTAATCATCGCACCGGTCTTAGGTCAGGCTGTAGGCCCGCTTGCGGGATGGGCAATGCTGGGTATTGTTTGCTTTGCCTTTCTGATAGGTCATGTCATTCGATTCAATATCCGTTACGGAGAGCCTCTTCTTGAAAAAGCCAAGGGGCACGGATGGGTCTTTCGGGCAGAGCAGCTGTCTAATGCAGCGGTTTTCTTCGCCTATCTAATCTCTGTTGCGTTTTATTTGCGGCTCCTATCCTCTTACGCCCTCAAGCTATTTGATCACAGCTCAGACTTTTCAGCTAATCTGCTGACAACTGCTATTCTTGGCTCTATTGCTGTGGTTGGTGTGCTGAAAGGGCTGCGCTTTCTTGAAGCATTGGAGAAATTCTCTGTCAGCATCAAGCTTTCCATAATTGCAGCGCTCCTTGCCGGACTTCTGTTTTTTGATATTGAAAATGGTCAAAAACTTCCTGACTTAATTTCCAAGGATGTCGACTGGCACATGTTTGGCCTACTAGCTGGCATGTTGCTTGTTGTTCAGGGTTTTGAAACGTCCAGATACCTTGGCGACGAATATTCAGCCAGTGATCGTGTGCGCTCAATGCGAATTGCCCAGATTCTATCAGGCCTTGTTTATGTTGGCTTTGTCGTTCTCGTTATGCCTTTATTGGGACTGTTGGAAAATAAAACCGCCGACGAGACAGCCATTATTCAGCTATCGGGCCATGTTGCAGACACCCTTCCCTACCTTTTGATCCTAGCGGCACTTGCGA
This sequence comes from Sneathiella limimaris, assembly GCF_012932565.1. Classification (NCBI taxonomy): domain Bacteria; kingdom Pseudomonadati; phylum Pseudomonadota; class Alphaproteobacteria; order Sneathiellales; family Sneathiellaceae; genus Sneathiella; species Sneathiella limimaris. Next base: position 2,444,284 of record NZ_JABBYJ010000001.1, on the reverse strand, counting down.
GCCAATTCAGTGCGGCGATTGCAGATACTTTAGGCGGGGGCGGCCTAATCCGTGAGGAAACCAGAGGCAATGTGTCATCTAAAGTTGGTTATCTGATCATCACTGCGGGAGCATGCCTTTTAATCTGGATTGCTAACATCTTTGAAATTGTTGCCTTTGCTTCTCGCGCCTTTGCCTTTTATTACCTGACCCAAACACTGGTTGCTTTGGTTGTTGTCTATCGCTCTAAGGAAGTCAGTCATAAGCCCTATCGTTACACATTCTTTACGGTCATGATCTGCATACTGGCCTGGATTGTGATTTTCGCTATTCCTGTCGAATAAACCACATCTTAAGCTCTCTTCATCTTTGAAGATCCAATTTCATCAAATGGGGCGAGACCTAAATGACATTTCCAATTCATAGCATGAGCATAAAGGGAGAAACCGAAAATCATCTTCCTGAACCATTTAAAAGTTCCCTGGGAAAAGCCGAATGGCGTGGGCTTAGTGATCAGTTTGGCCTTTCACAATTTGGGGTGAATCTTGAAGTCATTCATCCAGGAGGAAAATCATCGCTTCGGCACTGGCATACACAATCGGATGAGTTCGTTTATGTACTGAAAGGCGAACTCACGCTCGTTACAAACTCAGGTAAAACTCAAATGACCACTGGAATGTGTGTCGGCTTCAAAGCAAATGTTACAGATGCCCATCATCTCCTGAATGAGACGAACAAAAGCGCCTCGTTTATAGTCGTAGGCTCTAGGGTACCCGGAGACAAAGCCATTTACCCAGACGATGATTTTCAGTGGATAGAGAAGGATGGAAAATTTTTAGCCGCTAAAAAAGATGGAACGCCATACTAGGCAATCTCACCTTGGATAAATATTTCAGCAGAAAATTGTAAGGATGGTGCCCTCACCCGGACTTGAACCGGGAAGCCCTTACGGGCGGCAGATTTTAAGTCTACTGTGTTTACCAATTTCACCATGAGGGCAGCGCTGCATAACCTAATAACAGTCACTCAAGGACACAAGAGGAAATCAACCTGAAGTGCATTTTTCTTCTATTAAGTCAGTTAGCACCCTTTTGAGACCATAGATTCTGAGCTTGTTCACGCAATTTACTTCGTTGCACTTTTTCTCCGTTAGCACTCAAAGTTGTTGGAAAAGCCTCTAACACTTCAAATCCAGCAGGAACTTTATAGCCTGCGAGCCTGGACTTACAAAAGGCCGAGACTTCTTCCTCCTGCCATAGGGCCCCTTGCTTCAAAATGACAAAAGCAAATGCGCGAGCCCCCTTGTCACTTTCAACACCCACAACTTGAGCCTTTTCAACAGACGGATGATCTTTCAAACAGCTTTCTATTTCGACAGGATCTGTCAAATAGCCACCGAGACGCAAAACATCTCCCATCCGCGATAGAAACGTAAAATGCCGGTCATCCGTTTGAATCGCCAAATCACCGGTTCTAATGAAGCCATCAGAGGTAATTGTTTTTTTTGTCGCTTCTGGGTTTCCAAGATATCCAGCCATTTGACTTGGACAACGGATTTCAAGTTCCCCCTTTTCGCCGATGGGAAGTCTATTTCCGGTTTCTGGGTCGGTTATTCGAATTTCCGCGGCATCAGACATGAGCTTGCCCCCACCAAGACGCCGCTCCTCAATTGGCGCTTTAGGATCCTGATGAGCAACAAATGCTTGCACTTCACTCATGCCCCATAGCCCAACAAGTTTGACATTCTTTTTGTCTGCGTCAGCTACAAGTTGCGTTAGAGCCGGATTGAAAGCTGCAAAGCCAGCATATTGCAGGTCCGGAAATGGATTAGACCCTTCAGTATTTGCCAGCATCATGGAGAACATGTCATCAGAGCCAAAAACATCTGTGATTTTCTCCTCTGTCATGATCCGGGCCGCTTCACCTCCATTAAAGACCGCCACGCAATAGACGGTTGCGCCGCTTGAAAGACCTGCCAAAGCCTGAGTAAGTCCAAAGGTTCCGCATAGTGGATTGACCTGGAGCAGTCGACAGGCGCGCTTATCAAACTCAAAGTTGGACGCCACGTCATAGGCATGCTGAACAATGCTATGGTGATGATGAAAAACGAATTTTGGTTTACCAGTGGTTCCGCTTGTCGTGAAAATGACCAGCCCATCATCTTCTGCTACCGCTGGCAGCTCCGTTGGCTCGGTATCAACCAAATCTCTGTAACTTATAATCCGTTTATCAGAAATACAGGATGGGATTTCGGATGGAAAGGGCTCACCTTCGGTATAAAAAACGACACTTTCTAGGCCTTGTAGTTCTCCATCGGGAATTTCCGAGAGAATATCAAGAAATGGAATATTTTTGAAATCCGGCCATAAAATCAGCATCTTACAGTTAGACCGGGAAACGATATCCGACATTTCGAAGGATTTAAACTTAGTGTTCACCGATACAACAGTTACGCCGAGATATCCACAAGCACAAAAGAATTCAAGATAGGCAGTTATGTTGGGAAGCCATATCCCGACCAAATCTCCTTTTTTAAGTCCTTGCGCCTTCAACCCACATGCAAGTCTATGCACACGTTCTTCAAATTCCGTATAACTAACGGAGTTTGTTCGGTCTACAATAGCAATTCCCTGACCCCGGTTTTTTTGTGTTTGGTTTAAAAGTTCCGGGATTGTTTTTATCATTATTTGCTCCCCTATTCTGGAAGATCGAATTCGGCTCCCAGCTCTGTTAGGATCTTTTGCAGCTCTTGATAAGCGTCTTCCAAGTCACCCTCATTGACTGACCGAAGAACGAGGTTTGTTCCCACGTTCCCATGCTTAAAATAGGGATAAGATCCCATAGAGACTTCAGGATAGCGCTTTTGCAACGCCCCCAGTTGCTCAGCGACCTTACCTTCCGGCAAATGGGCGCCAATCGATTTACTGAGCATTTTCGCACCGCCACTCAACTGCGGCAAAACACTTTCCATCATGGCCTGCAGGATCATGGGAACGCCAGCCAAGACGAAAACATTTTCTATTCTGAAACCGGGGGCCTTGCTAACAGGATTGTCGATCAATTCTCCCCCAAACGGAATTCGGGCCATTCGCTTGCGAGCCTCGTTAAATTCAATCCCTGATGTCTGATAATGACGCGTCAGGATGTCCATGGCTTCAGGATGGTAATCAATTTCTACACCAAATGCCTTAGCAACGGAATCTGCAGTAATATCATCATGTGTGGGACCAATACCTCCGCTGGTGAACACATAATCGTATTTTTCACGGCAATGATTAAGAGCATCGACAATCTCATCCTCGACATCAGGGATGACACGCACCTCTTTCATCTGAATGCCTATCTCACCGATATGTGTCGCTACATGGGCCACATTCTTATCCTGCGTCCTGCCTGAGAGGATTTCATCGCCGATAACCAGCATTGCAGCCGTTACAATTTTACGGGAACTCTCACTTTCAGATGACATTTGCGAATTACCTGTCTTGTTATTATTGTGACAAAGATGATAGCGCTTATCACATAGCTTTAGATACTATGCTGTCAACTATCACCTACAGTCAAAGAATAAGTCAGTTCGAATTTATGAAATTCCCAAGCCCCCTAATTAAAGGCACCCTTATCAAACGCTATAAGCGGTTTCTATCTGATATCGAGCTTGATAATGGCGACATTATTACCGCTCATTGCGCAAACTCCGGATCCATGATGGGCTTAAAGGAACCTGGTTATAAAGTTTGGGTCTCCCCAGCAAACAACCCCAACCGAAAACTTAAATATACCTGGGAGTTGGTCAACACCGGAACAGCTATGGTTGGAATTAACACGTCCCACCCCAATAAGATTGTAACGGAGGCCATTTCAGAAGGTTTGGTTCCGGAACTAGCGGGATACACTAACATTCGTAACGAAGTTAAGTACGGCAAAAATTCCCGAATTGATGTGTTATTACAAGCTGAAGATCAACCAGACTGCTATGTCGAAGTCAAAAATGTGACTTTGTTACGCGAAAAAGGCGTCGCGGAGTTTCCGGATGCTGTGACAGCTAGAGGGACAAAACACCTACTCGAACTTATCGATATGGTCGAAGCCGGGCATCGGGCCGTCATGTTTTACCTTGTTCAGAGGGATGACAGTTCCCAATTTAAGATAGCGGCAGATATTGACCTGGCATATGCCGATGCCTTAAAGAAGGCACGCAAACATGGTGTTGAAGTCTTATGCTATGATTGCAAGTTATCTGCAGATGCGATCGAGATAAACAAACCGGTTCCCTTGGCCCTTTGATCAGAGCAGCCAAGAGAAACCATTTGGTATTTGAGGACACAGTATAGAAATGAAATACAAAGCCAGCAGCGAAACCCCTGTTGAAAACACAGGCGTCATCAAACTTCATGGTGAAGAAGGCTTTGAAGGTATGCGCAAAGCTGGTCAACTGGCAGCTGAGACCCTGGATATGATTGCAGAGCATATTGTTCCAGGCATCACAACAGATGAGATCAACACTCTTTGCCATGATTTTATTACTGAACGCGGCGGCAAATGCGCTCCGCTTGGATATAGAGGGTTTCCAAAATCTGTATGCACCTCGATCAATCATGTTGTTTGTCACGGTATTCCCGGACCCAAAAAATTGCAAAATGGGGACATCGTCAATATTGATGTCACGCCGACCCTCGATGGCTGGCATGGGGATACAAGCCGTATGTTTGTCGCGGGCAAACCCAGCATCAAGGCCAAGCGGCTTATTGACGTTACCTATGAATGCCTGATGCGTGGCATTGAGGTTGTGAAACCCGGTGCTACGACTGGTGATATCGGTTTTGCCATTCAACAATATGCAGAAAAAAATCGTTGCTCTGTTGTTCGGGATTTTTGTGGTCATGGGCTTGGACAAGTTTTCCATGATGTCCCCAACATTGTCCATTATGGACGGCCGGGTGAAGGCGTGGAACTGCGCCCTGGAATGATTTTCACTATTGAACCCATGATTAATTTGGGTAAATGGCAAGTTAAAGTTCTGGAGGATGGATGGACTGCCGTAACAAAAGATCGGTCCCTCTCCGCTCAGTTCGAACATTCACTTGGCGTGACCGAAACTGGATATGAGATATTTACACTTTCACCAAAAGGGTTAAACTGTCCCCCATATGACATCTGAAGATCGGCAATACCCAGTCTCTCCATCAAAAATTCCAGACACAGGAATTGAAGAGACACCGATCTCCCCTTCGAAAGAAATATTATTTAATTTTCCCGATGAAACAGAGCAATCCTTCGCCGTTGAGGATTCAGCTGATTCCAAAAACCACAAAGAAGGTCATCGGGAAAGGCTGAGAAAAAAAGTTCTGAATAGCGGGGCTGAAGCCCTCGCCGACTATGAACTTCTTGAATTCCTCTTGTTCAGCGCTTACCCGCGGGGAGATACAAAGCCCCTTGCAAAACGCCTGATCCACGAGTTTAAGGATCTGGGTGGTGTGCTTACCGCCAGCCCAGAAAAACTAAAAAAAATAAACGGGGTTGGGGATACATCTGTTGCTATAATCAAAGTTGCAGAGAAATTGGGCGAAAAGATCCTTCGCAGCCGCGTAGAAAATCGAAACATCATTGGCTCCTGGCAGGCTTTGCTGGAATATTGCCAAGGAACGATGGGGCGAAAAGAAATTGAACATTTCAGGATATTATTTCTGAACAATCGACATTTCCTGATCGCAGACGAAGTCCAACAAACAGGAACCATCAATCAAGCAGCCGTTTACCCCCGCGAAGTGATCAAACGCGCTTTGGAACTTGGGGCTACATCTCTCATATTAGTGCATAACCACCCATCAGGAGACACCTCTCCTTCCCGCTCAGATATTCAAATCACTGAAGAAATCGTCAAGGCAGCAGAAGCTTTGCAAATCACTATTCACGATCATCTGATTGTCAGTGCAAACGAATATAGCAGTATGAAGTCAATGGGACTTCTCTAGAAAGCTTCTTAAATGGTGCGAGTTGGCGCGACGCCATATTTAAACGTATTCCAGATATGATCACGCAGATCTCTCTCGGCAACAATTCCCCGATATCTTGTACTATTTGCGGTTATCACCAGAAAATCCATAAAGGCAGCAACCCATGCTGGCGGAAGCTCCTGCCGAATGTACCCCCTTGCTTGAGCGTTCTTTACCAACTGCTCAATTACTTCAAGCTGCCGGGCAAAATTCTTTCTGTTTTTGTCTTCTTCATCCACCAAAGTTCTCATTAAAAACAGATGATGATGCCTGAGACGGTAATATTCAGTCAAAACGAACAAAAGTTTGTCCATGGAGTTCTGTTTTGATGACCGAGCTTTTCGCAAAACACTGTTGAACTGGCGAATGCTAAATTTCTGTGCTGAAATCAGAAGGTCTGTTTTTTTGCCAAAACGTCGATTAATGGTAACCCTCGAAACACCCGCTTTCTTTGCAACATCATCCAAAGTTCCATCCAACTTGTTCGCAAAAACAAATATGGTCGCCTCTAAAATCTCTTGGTCCGTTTCAGTGTTCATACTTACTCATGCTTAGACAAAAATTATCCTCTGCTTGAGAAGATACCTAGTTTAGCGAGAATGTAAAACACCATATAATGTAATTAAAGTTGTATTATTTTGGTTTTGGCGCAGAAACCTGCCGTTCAGGATAATGCAGTTGTGGTTTTTCTCAGGCTCTGTTAGAGAACCCCTGCAGTTCTATATGCGAAAGGTCAGTGTTTCGCACAGGCGGTTTTCGAAGTTAAACATAAGGTGACGACCAATGATACCCCGTTATTCACGCCCCGATATGACAGCCATCTGGGAGCCTAAATCCAAATTCCAGATCTGGTTTGAAATTGAAGCCCACGCCTGTGACGCTCAGGCTAAATTGGGGGTTATTCCAAAAGAAGCCGCAAAAGCCGTTTGGGAGCGTGGCAACTTTGATATTGATCGCATTGATGAGATTGAACGGGAAACCAAACATGACGTGATCGCTTTTCTAACCAATCTTCAAGAGTATGTTGGTGACGAAGCGCGGTTTGTACATCAAGGAATGACCTCATCGGATGTTTTGGACACCTGCCTGAACGTACAGCTCACGAAAGCGGCAGATATCCTCCTTGAAGATATGGATAAGCTTCTGGAAGTTATCAAAGCGAAAGCGTTGGCCCACAAAATGGACGTCTGTGTTGGCCGGTCCCACGGTATTCATGCAGAACCTGTGACATTTGGCCTCAAAATGGCACAAGCCTATGCGGAATTCGCCCGCAACAAGGAACGGCTTGAACACGCCCGCAAAGAAATCGCAACCTGTGCAATTTCCGGAGCTGTCGGTACCTTCGCCAACATCGATCCCTTTGTCGAAGAGCATGTCGCTAAATCCATGGGCTTGGAAGTCGAACCCATCTCCACTCAGGTTATCCCACGGGATCGCCATGCGATGTTCTTCGCAACACTTGGCGTTATTGCGAGCTCAATTGAACGTGTAGCTGTTGAAATCCGTCACCTACAGCGGACTGAAGTTCTAGAAGCGGAAGAATATTTCTCACCAGGGCAAAAAGGCTCTTCTGCCATGCCACATAAAAGAAACCCAGTGCTGACAGAAAACCTGACAGGTCTTGCACGTTTGGTGCGGATGGCCACAATTCCAGCAATGGAAAATGTAGCGCTCTGGCATGAGCGGGACATTTCCCACTCCTCCGTTGAACGCGGAATTGGTCCTGACGCAACGATTACACTTGATTTTGCACTTGCGCGGCTTACTGGTGTTATTGAAAAGCTTGTTGTTTACCCTGAAAACATGATGAACAACATGAACAAATTGGGCGGTCTAATCCACTCTCAACGTGTTCTGCTTGCCCTTACGCAAGCGGGTGTTAGTCGGGAAGATGCCTACCGTCTCGTTCAGCGGAACGCCATGGTTGTCTGGCGCGAAGGCGCTGACTTCTTGGAACTTCTGAAAAATGATAAAGAAGTGAGTGCAGCGCTTTCAGATGAACAGCTGGAGAGCGTTTTCGACCTCGAATATCATACCAAGCATGTGGATACTTTGTTCAAGCGGGTATTCTGATCATAAATTCAGTATGATGCGCAGTTTAAACCCCGCCCAACCGGCGGGGTTTTCTTTTGAGGGCCGAATTTATGGTCGAAACCGAAAGATTGATATTACGGCAGTGGCAAGACTGTGACTTTGAACCCTTTGCTCAAATGAGCGCAGATCCAAAAGTCATGCAGTACTTTCCGTCATGTCTTTCTCGTCAAGAAAGTGATCAGCTTGCCGCCAAGATCAAAGAACGAATAGAGGAAAATGGGTTTGGGTTTTGGGCAATTGAAGTCAAGAAAACAGGTCAATTTGCGGGCTTCACTGGTTTAAATGTACCGGGATATGAACTCCCATTTGAACCAACCTTTGAGATCGGTTGGCGCCTGGCATTAGAATTTTGGGGTCAAAGTATTGCCTACGAGGCTGCGAAGGCCTCTTTAGCTTTTGCATTCCAAAACTTGAACAAAGAGGAAATTGTTTCCTTCACGGCGGCTCAGAACCAACCCTCGAGAAATTTAATGGAAAGACTGGGATTTACTCACAATGAAGAGACATTTGCCCATCCTATGCTGCCGGCAGACCACGCACTCAGTCAGCACGTTCTCTATCGACTTCAAAAGAAAGACTGGATCCACCACACTAAATAAAACAAAAGCCCGCAAAATGCGGGCTTCCACTTAAACTTCAAAGGAAGTTAATAATCAGGATTCGTTTTGAATCTGATCGCGAGCCTTTACCAATAGATCTTCCATTTCCCGGCGAATACGGTGATCAGACATATCGACGTTTTTAGCATCCAAATCCTGACGGATTTTGCGGAACACGTCTTCGTGGCCTTTTTCTTCAAGATCTGCAATCACAACCTCTTTGGCATAAGCCGCAACAGCATCACCTTCCAGTCCCATCAGACCAGCAGCCCATTCACCTAATAATTTATTACGACGGGCAACCGCCTTGAATTCAAGGTCACTGTCATGCGCGAACTTGTTTTCGTGAGCCTTACCCCGATCATCAATACCTGACATTTTCTATTCCTCTAGAATTCCAATTCGACCCAAATACCGCGAATTAATTATATTCAGATGGCCTATTTCTCTTACATGTCTATCGGATCGTCAAGCGACAAGACTATTTTTTGCTTTTTTAACAGATTCCGCTGCAGGAAATATTGTGTTTATCTGACTTCTGAACTATGTTCCGCTTGAATTTGGGCATACGCACATGTCCTGTTCCAGGAATTCAGGCAACTTTCTGACTTAATAGAGTAGTCGCCCTACAGATTCCCGACTGTTTTTCTTTTTTGACCGGAAAGTCTGGTCATAGATTTGGAGTGACATCCATGACCCGCCGTAGACGTGTCTACGAAGGTAAGGCCAAAGTTCTTTTTGAAGGGCCAGAGCCTGGTACTCTCGTTCAATATTTTAAAGATGATGCAACCGCTTTTAATGGCGTCAAAAAATCAACGGTAACTGGCAAGGGGGTTCTGAACAATCGGATCTCTGAGCATTTGATGAGCCGGTTAGGCGAAATTGGTATCCCCAATCATTTTATTCGCCGCCTGAACATGCGCGAGCAACTCATCAAGGAAGTCGAAATTGTTCCTGTTGAAGTTATTGTTCGTAACGTCGCCGCTGGCTCCATTTGTTCCCGGCTGGGTCTAACAGAAGGCGCGCCCCTGCCCCGAACACTGGTCGAGTTCTGTTACAAATCGGATGAACTGAACGATCCTTTGATTGCTGAAGAGCATATCACCACATTCGGCTGGGCCACTGCAGAAGAGATCGAAGACATCATGACCCTTACACTTCGGGTCAACGATTTCCTTTGCGGCCTGTTCACGGCAATCGGTATCAGACTGATTGATTTTAAACTGGAATTTGGCCGCCACTACGAAGACGATGAAATGCAGATCATCCTCGCTGATGAGATTAGCCCGGACAACTGTCGTCTTTGGGACATGGCAACCAATGAGAAACTGGATAAGGATCGTTTCCGTCGAGATCTCGGCGGCGTAGAGGATGCTTATCAAGAAGTCGCCCGACGCTTGGGGATCTTGCCCGAAAGCGGGCCTAACGATCTGAAAGGGTCGAATTCACTGCAATAACCCAAAAGGCGCATTAACTGCGCCTTTTTTCTTGGCAAACTGTTTCAAGGTAGAAACTCATGAAAGCACGCGTAACCATTTCTCTTAAAAACGGCGTTCTGGACCCACAAGGCAAAGCCATTGAACATGCTCTGCACGGTCTCGGTTTCGAAGGCGTAAATGATGTCCGTCAGGGGAAAGTCATTGAACTAGATCTTGGTGATCTGGATAAGGCTTCAGCGCCTGCCCAGGTTGAGAAAATGTGCACCCAGTTGCTGGCAAACACTGTTATCGAGAATTACAGCATCGAGTTGCTGGATTAACTCCAGAAGATTGAAGGAGATACTGCCAAATGAAGGCTGCTGTGATTGTTTTTCCCGGGTCGAACTGCGACAGGGATATGAAAGTTGCCATTGAACAGTCCATGGGCAAAAGCCCAGATATGGTCTGGCATGGAGACACTGAACTGCCGGAAACTGACCTAATTGCAATTCCAGGCGGATTTTCCTACGGAGACTACCTCCGATGCGGCGCCATTGCTGGCAATTCCCCGATTATGCGGGAAGTTGTTAAAAAAGCCGCGAATGGAACGCCAGTCCTTGCCGTCTGTAACGGTTTTCAGGTCGCTACGGAAACGGGTATGTTAATGGGCGCTTTGCTTCGCAATGCCAATCAGAAATTTATCTGCAAGGATGTTGACTTAAAGGTGATTTCCCAGAACGAACGTTTTGTAGGTGCCTTTGAACAAGGTCAAACGGTTCGCTTCCCCGTCGCACATCATGACGGTAATTTTTATGCCGATGATGAAAGTCTGAAGCGTCTGAACGGTGAAGGCATGATTGCCTTCAAATATGCCAATAGCGAAGGCGAAGTCACTGACGACACAAACATTAACGGGTCTGTAGAAAACATTGCGGGCATATACAATGAAGCTGGCAATATCCTTGGCCTGATGCCACACCCTGAGAGGCTGATAAGTGATCAGCTTGGCGGAACTGATGGCAAAACCTTCTTTGACAACCTGATTAACTCTCTGAACTGAGTGTACATATGACTGAGATCACTAAAGAAATCGTAGCGGAACATGGGTTGTCAGAGAGTGAATATGAACAAGTTCTGACAATCCTGGGCCGAGAGCCTAACCTTACAGAGCTGGGAATCTTCTCTGTAATGTGGAGTGAACACTGCTCCTACAAATCATCCAAAAAGTGGCTGAAAACACTCCCAACAGAAGCCCCATGGGTTATCTGTGGGCCTGGTGAAAACGCGGGCGTAATTGATATTGGTGACGGGCAAGCCGCCATTTTCAAAATGGAAAGTCATAACCACCCTTCCTATATTGAACCTTACCAAGGGGCAGCTACCGGTGTTGGCGGGATCCTTCGGGATGTCTTCACCATGGGAGCCCGCCCCATTGCAAATATGAACGCCCTCCGCTTTGGACGGCCTGATCATCCCAAAACTCGTCATCTGGTTTCCGGTGTCGTCGCCGGTATCGGTGGATACGGGAACTGCATGGGTATTCCAACCGTTGGCGGCGAAACCAACTTCCATGAAAGTTACGATGGCAACATCCTTGTCAACGCCATGACAGTTGGACTAGCAGATACTGACAATATTTTCTATTCGGCTGCTGCAGGCGTCGGAAATCCAGTTGTTTACGTAGGCTCAAAAACCGGTCGTGACGGAATTCATGGCGCGACTATGGCTTCCGCTGAATTTGATGACGACAGTGAAGAGAAGCGCCCAACCGTTCAAGTCGGTGACCCCTTCACAGAAAAACTTTTATTGGAAGCCTGTCTTGAACTGATGGCGACAGATGCAATCGTTGCCATTCAGGATATGGGCGCCGCAGGTCTTACCTCCTCCTCCTTTGAAATGGCAGATAAAGGCGGTGTTGGCATCCAATTGGATCTGGATCATGTCCCCATGCGTGAAGAAGGTATGACACCATATGAAATTATGCTGTCAGAAAGTCAGGAGCGGATGCTCATGATCCTGAAACCGGGCCGCGAAGCAGAAGCCAAAGCCATTTTCGAAAAATGGGAACTGGACTTTGCGGTAATCGGTAAGGTCACGGACACAGGTCGCATGGTCCTCACCATGAACGGAGAGGTCGCTGCTGACTTGCCAGTTGCTCCACTCGCCGACAGCGCTCCCGAATATGACCGCCCTTGGGTTAAGACAGAACCCGCAGCACCGCTTATGGGTGATGCTTTAAGTGCGCCTGATGATTTGAAAGCAACGCTTTTGAAAATGATGGGATCATCCGCAATTGCCAGCCGCAAATGGATTTGGGAGCAGTATGACCACATGGTTATGGGTGATACCATTCAGCGACCAGGCGGTGATGCAGGCGTAGTCCGCGTTCATGGAACCCAGAAAGCGCTTGCCATAACAACTGATTGCACGCCTCGCTATTGCAAAGCAGACCCGCAGACAGGTGGTGCCCAGGCAGTTGTTGAAACCTGGAGAAACCTGACCGCAACAGGCGCAAAGCCTCTCGCGATTACAGACTGCATGAATTTTGGTAATCCTGAACGGCCAGAGATTATGGGTCAGTTTGTTGGCTGCATTAATGGAATGAGAGAGGCCTGCCTTGCCCTCGACTATCCAGTGATTTCAGGTAACGTCTCGCTTTACAACGAGACCAATGGAACCGGAATTTACCCAACTCCTGCGATCGGCGGTGTTGGTTTACTAGCTGATTCTGAGAAAATGTCGACTCTCGCTCTGAAATCTGCGGGTGAAACAATCTTTGTCGTTGGTGAAACCCGCGGGGAGATGGGTCAATCAATTTATCTGAAGGAAATCGAAGGTCGTGAAGAAGGCGCCCCACCAAGTATCGACCTGAAGGCCGAACGCCAGAACGGTGACTTTGTCCGTGATATGATTGAGCAAGGCCTGCTAACCGCAAGTCACGATATTTCAGATGGTGGTTTCTTGGTCGCTCTTACAGAAATGGCGTTGGCTGGAAATTTAGGGGCAAATCTGGAGATTGAGACAGATATTCCCCTTCATGCTTATTGTTTCGCTGAGGATCAGGCGCGATATATTGTGACAGCCGCCCCAGAAAACAGCGAAAAAATCGTTGAAATGGCGAAAAATTCTGGCATCCCCCTTCAAATAGTTGGAACGACCGGTCATAATGAGTTGAAGGTTAATGAGCAATTCGCCATATCAGTGAAAGAAGTTAAAGAGGTACATGCCAACTGGCTTCCTCAATTGATGACAGTACCAGGGAATTAACAGGAGTAGATATCCATGGCTATGGATGCAAATGAAATTGAGCGTCTGATTAAGGAAGGTATTCCTGATGCCCGTGTGCAAATCACCGACCTGCGTGGAGATGGTGATCATTATGCCGCACTTGTTGAATCATCTGCCTTTGAAGGTTTACCCCGTGTCAAACAGCATCAAATGGTGTATGAAGCTCTAAAAGGAAAGATGGGTGGGGATTTACACGCGCTTGCACTGCAGACGTCGGTTCCTCAACAATAGTGAAAGTTTAAGGTAAGGAAGGACTTGCAAATGCTTGACCAAGCTACGAAAGATCGGATCACACAGGAAATCGCTGGTAGCGATGTTGTCCTTTTCATGAAAGGGTCTGCAGTATTTCCGCAATGTGGGTTTTCCGCGACCGCTGTCCAAATTCTATCTCACCTGAATGTCAAGTTTAACAGCATTGACGTTCTGACTGACCCTAGCGTGCGTGAAGGGATCAAAGAATTCAGTGATTGGCCAACTATTCCTCAGCTTTACGTCAAAGGTGAATTTGTTGGTGGATGCGACATTATGCGCGAGATGTTTGAAACTGGTGAGTTGGAAAGCCTGTTTCAGGACAAACAGGTTGCTCGCGCATCCTGATCACAAATTTTAAATCGTTACGGGAAAATGCGGCTGACCACAGCCGCATTTTTTTATTATCATGTGATATAAAATCACAGATAAATTCCAGGAGGGGGCATGGATCAGGAAAAATTGGCGCGATTGCTGGGCAAAATACCTGTTGGTGTTTTCAATCTGCTTTACGTTGGGCGTCGCATCAAAATAGATGGTCAAATGTTGAACGCAAAGGCCCAGTTCCTCTGTAAGGTTGTCGATAAACAAACCCTTCCTGCCAGCGAAGATACGGTCGAGAATGAGCGTGAGCAAATCGAGGCATTATCCACAACGCTCGGGGGTGATTATATTCCCCTGCCCTATGTGGAAGATTTCACTATTCCAGGTGATGGTGGACCCATCCCGGTGCGTCTTTACAAGCCGACCGACACAGATGAGTTATTACCCGTCCTGATCGGGTTTCATGGCGGTGGTTTTATCAGGGGTTCAGTCAATTCCCATGACGGATTATTCAGACGCTTAGTCAGCTTTGGTAATTTTGCTGTTCTTTCTGTTGATTACCGTCTTGCTCCAGAGCATAAATTTCCTGCGGCCGTTGACGATGCCTACAAAGCGCTAACTTGGGTTCAGGAAAATGGTCCTTCTAAAGGACTTGATCCAAAGAAAATAGCAATTGGAGGCGATAGCTCAGGTGGAAACCTGGCTGCCGTTGCCTGTCAGGATGCGAAACGGAACAAGACAGAGCAACCTCTTATACAGGTCCTGATATATCCGACAACTGACAGCCATTTTACAGCAAACAGCCATAAACTATTTGCCAAGGGTTTCTTCCTGACTGAAGAGCGGATGCATTGGTACAGGGATCTGTATCTGAACTCGCCAGAAGATATGGATAATCCGCGTGCCTCTCCCCTCGTAGCAGATGATGTCAGCGGTCTTGCTCCAGCCCTTATTATTTCAGCGGGTTTTGATCCCTTGCGAGATGAAGCAGAAGACTATGCAAAACGGTTAAAAGACGCAGGCGTTCCTGTTGGCATGATCCGTTTTGAAGGAATGATCCACGGATTTTCCTCCTTAAGTGGTCTCTTACCTGATGCCGATAAGTCTTTGAAAACTATTGCAGAGGCCGTCAGTCAAGCCTTTCAAAATAAAGTCTAACTCATCCATAAAATAAAAGCCGGCTTCCTATAAGGGAGCCGGCTCATTACATCAGTTTCTTAGACCACTTTTTCTTAGTTGTCGTCCTCTCCAACACGTTGCGAGAGTGCAGCTGCGAGATAATCATCTAAATCTCCATCCAGCACCCCTTGCGCGTTTCCTTTTTCAACCCCAGTCCTGAGGTCTTTTACCATTTGGTATGGATGCAGAACGTATGACCGGATTTGATGCCCCCAGCCAATGTCCGTCTGTGTCCCGCGCGCTTCGGCTGCAGCCTCTTCTCGTTTTTGTAACTCCAGTTCATAAAGACGAGATTTCAGCATTTTCATGGCCGCTGCCTTGTTTTTATGCTGGGATCTGTCGTTCTGACACTGAACAACGACATTTGTCGGGATATGAGTAATACGGATTGCAGATTCTGTCCGGTTCACGTGCTGACCGCCAGCACCGGAAGCCCGATAAGTGTCGATCCGAAGGTCTTTCTCATCAATTTCGATATCAATATCATCATCGATAACCGGATACACGCCAACAGAGGAGAAACTGGTATGACGGCGCGCATTTGAATCAAAAGGCGAAATACGTACAAGACGATGAACGCCTGATTCAGTTTTCAACCAACCGTATGCGTTATCACCTGTGATCTCAATGGTCACTGATTTAAGACCAGCTTCCTCTCCAGCACTTTCTTCAAGTGTTTTGACCTTATAGCCATGCTGGTCTGCCCAACGCATGTACATCCGCAACAGGATTTGTGTCCAGTCCTGAGACTCTGTTCCACCTGCGCCAGAATGAATTTCAAGATAAGCATCATTGCCGTCCACTTCCCCGGACAGCATACTTTCCAAACGACGCTTTTCGGCCAAAGCATGAAGGTCTTGAAGAGCTTCTTCAGCCTCCTTCAAGGTTTCGTCATCCTCTTCCATTTCAGCCAAATCAATCAGCTCAACTGTATCTTCAAGATCCTGTTGAATAGCATTGTAGGCGTTAATGGCCGTTTCCAAGTTAGTTCTTTCCCGCATCAGGCCCTGTGCCTTGCTGGGATTATCCCAAAGATCAGGGTCTTCTACGAGGGAGTTCAGCTCTTCCAAACGACGGATTGCATTATCCCAGTCAAAGATGCCTCCTCAGCAAGCTCATGGCCTGCTTGATTTCATCGACAACGGCCTGGTGTTCGGCGCGCATAAACTACTCCATTTCAAAACTTTAAAATTCTGGACGAGAACCTAATCGCAGAAACGCAATCAGTAAAGACCACCTGTGCCTGATGTGACAGGATTTTTAACCTGATCAAGGGAAATGCCCGTTGCATTGGAATTTTCACTTCCATCCAAGACGGGTCCATCAGTAGAAATCTGATCGGTTACCTTAAAAGCTTCCAGAATCACGCCTCGATCACCGGGTTGGGCGGGAAGACCAGTATCTGCCTTAACTCGTACAAGCCGTATCCCTTCAGGTACACGGAAAGGAATTGCGGGCTCGTCAGCGAGAGCTTCAACCATAAAATCCCTAAAAATAGGGGCTGCAACACCACCACCACCTTCACGAGGACCAAGGGACTTAGGTTGATCAAAACCAACATAAACTCCAACAGCAAGGTCTGGAGAGAACCCAACAAACCAGGCATCTTTCCCATCATTAGTCGTACCGGTTTTACCAGCCAAGGGCTTGTTCTTAATCGTTCTGTAAATGACACTTCCAGTACCTCTTTGAACAACGCCTTCCAACATGGAAACAACTTGATAAGCAGTCGCTGGGCTGACGATTTGCTCACGTGGGTCACTAATCTCAGGCGCATCCTGATCTCTCCATGATGCAGCCTTACATCCTTGGCATTCGCGCGCATCATGTTGATAAATTGTCGATCCCCGGCGGTTTTGAACACGGTCAATCAGGGTTGGAGTAACCTCCTTACCCCCATTTACCAAGCTCGCATAGGCTGTGGTCATTTTTAAAAGGGTTGTTTCCATCGCCCCCAATGACATCGCCAGTGTTTCTTGTAAATTGTCATCAATACCAAATCGCCGCGCATAATCTGCGACAGTATCCATACCGATCGAACGGGCTAGCCTGACCGTCATCAAGTTCCGGGACTTTTCAATACCAAGTCGCAGAGTACTCGGGCCATAGAATTTCTTAGTGTAGTTGGAAGGCTTCCACCTCTCCCCATTTTCCTGGGTCAACACAAATGGACCATCCATGATCTTGCTTGCAGGTGTAAATCCATTATCCAGAGCCGCTGCATAAACAAAAGGTTTGAATGAGGAGCCAGGTTGCCGCCGCGCCTGGACGGCCCGGTTAAACTCTGAAACCTCATGGCTCCAGCCTCCGACAAGCGCAAGAATCCGCCCTGTGTGAGGATCCATTGCAACAAGACCGCCCCCCACATTGGGAATCTGTTCCAAAATAAAAAGACCAACATCTGCGTTTTCGCCCTCAAGTTCGGTAACGGCAATCACTTCACCCGGTTTTAAGACATCGGACGGTTTCTTGGGCTTAGCTCCAACCTTCTGACCTTTTATCCATGGTCGCGCCCACTTCATATCCTCAAACAGAATTCGTCCTTTATCACCAGACTTCAGGCCTATGATTACTTCTTTATCATGAACCTCTAAAACTGCAGCCAATCGCCAGGGATCCAACCCCTTTGGCTCCGGAAACTCCGCTAGTGCTTTTTGCCAATCCTCAGCCAGCTTAATTTGGCCAATCGCACCCCGCCATCCATGTTTACGATCATAACGGCGCAATCCCGCACGAAGAGCAGCTTCACCCGCCTGTTGTAATGAGGCTTGCATGGTTGTTCGAACTGATAGACCCCCGTCATAAAGGCCTTTCGTTCCGTATAAATCGTAGAGTTCCCGACGGACTTCCTCGACAAACCATTCAGCTGCGAGGACTTGGGCGTCACGACCTTCTTTAACTTTCAACGGGCTATTTATAGCTATCTCAGCTTGTTCCGGTGTGATGAACTTTTCCTCAAGCATTCGGCCGATAACCCAGTTACGACGCGCGATCGCCCGCTCAGGGTATCGAAAAGGATTATAGTTATTTGGCGCTTTCGGCAGCGCCCCCAAATAAGCCATTTCCGCAATGGTTAGATCGTTTAAGGACTTATCGAAATAGTAAAGAGCAGCTGCTGCAACCCCATAAGCCCGATGTCCCAGATAAATTTCATTCAAATAAAGCTCGAGAATGCGATCTTTGGAAAGGCTTCGATCAATTCGAATTGCGAGGATCGCTTCCTTTGCTTTTCGCTCATAGCTGACTTCATTTGTCAGTAGCATATTTTTGGCAACCTGCTGGGTGATCGTTGACGCGCCAACCAATCGTCGACCGCTACCGAGGTTTTTAACATTCACCCCGATTGCCCGAAAAATTCCGAGGAAATCGATCCCAATGTGATTATAAAAATTTTGATCTTCCGCTGCGATAAATGCCTGTTTCACTTTCCGGGGAATTGCGTTTATCGGAACAAATAACCGACGTTCCCGAGCATATTCGGCAATCAGGCTTCCATCGGCTGAATGGACCCGTGTCATCACAGGAGGTTCATAGCTTGCGAGCTGTTCGTAGTCCGGCAGGCCCTTACCAAAATGCCAGAAGCCATAAAAAACAACCCCTGCAGCAATCAGAATACCGACGACTGATAGACTAAACAGAAGAAGTAAAATTCGTGCAAAAAGCTTCATGTTCTCGTGAATGCCAATAAACATTCACCCTCTTAATTTGGCTCAGACAACAGCGCTAGATATCTGACAATAACTTTTAACCCTTAAAGATAAGATAAGGCAGCATCAAGGCTCCAGTGTTGCAAAATACTTATCCAAGGCGTTTGAAATAGCTTCGGCCATTTTCTTCTGTCCCTTTTCGGATTTCAAAAATGCCTCATCATGTCGATTAGACAAATAGCCTAATTCGACAAGTACAGAAGGAACATCTGGGGCTTTCAGAACACGAAATCCAGCGAAGCGATGGGAGCGACTTCCCGTCTTAATCCCAACGCCGCGAAATTCTGGCAACAATAATTTCGCAAACTTCACTGAAAAATTCATGGTTTCCCGCTGCGCCAGATCTATCAATATTCCCTGTACAGTATCATCCTGTTCTTCAAGGTCGACACCCGCAATCACATCAGCTTTATCATGCATACGGGCAAGTTCAGCTGCTTCATCATCGGAAGCATTTTCGGAAAGCGTATACACCGTAGAGCCCCGAATATCTGAACGACCAATACTGTCCGCATGAACAGAAATAAAAAGATCGCCCTTATATTTTCGGCCAATTTCCACTCTTTCCCGAAGGCTCAGAAAAGTATCCGTCTCTCGCGTCAAAATAACATTATATTTTGCATCGGCCTCCAATACAGATTTCAGCCGTTTTGCCACTTGCAAGGTTAGTTGCTTCTCGTAAATCCCGCTTCCCCCAATCGCACCAGGATCAATGCCGCCGTGACCGGCATCAACAATGATTGTGTATTTCTGATGGCTACGCGGGGTCGGTATGGCAGAAATCCGTGGAGCCAGAGCAGCAACCTGCTGCTGACGGCTCTGCTGAACCAGTTTTCCAAAATTCTCTCGACTGGTCTTTCGAATATCAATGAAGAAGCGATAAGGTTTTCCCTCACTTGGAGGTAGGGTCTCTTCGCGAATTAACTCAACAGGCTGTTTTAAGTCCAAAACAATTCGGCTTGTCCCCTGACGAAACAATCCATAGCGATAGTTTTCAATCAACCCAATACCGGCTTTGGATTTGTCTGAGGTCTGCCAATTAACCTGCTGCATATCAATAACGAGCCGGTCAGGATTCGGTAAATAAAAAATCCGATATTCCGGTTTCTCGTCAATTTCCAACACAAAGCGCGTTTTATCGGGGTGAATCCCCAACCGAACCGAGGTAATATTTGCTGGCGCGGCAAAGGAACTTGTCAGAAACAAAAAAACACAGATGGCTGACAGACAGAAAATATTGAGAATGTTTTTCATACTTCCAGTAATACTTTTCTCTTAATCAACCCCAGAAGACAGCCTATTCTACCGGTTTAAGACCAATAGAGAAATAGCTCACCTGATCTACTTTTAAACCATAACATTATTATGGAATGACTAAACGTCATAAACAAGGCAATGGTTTATCAATGCCGATGGGTCAAAAGTTTTTTTCCCAAAGGGTAATTATTCAATTGTGATGTTGCTAACAAGTAACTATCATCATGCCTGTGAGTTTCTGTGGTCAGTTCCCCTTGTACAATTTGTACAACCGGACGGCGCCGGTTTCGACAGCTTAAGCTGGCATCTTTTAGAGATCCCCTGAGCGTCAGAAATCAGTGCTCAAGACAATGCAGAGAAAGATTTGTGAAACTGAAATCGTTCCGCCCCTATTTGTATTTGTAAGGTAGGCGGGCCCGGCAGCCGATAACCCCAGGTGATGAGGGGACCCTTAAGTAAACTTGAGGGAAAACTCGAAAAGTAATATGGGACCGGCGCTAGCGATTTCCAAAAAATACGACTGCATTCTTCCCTCTCACAGGAGGAATCCCAGTCACGGAGCTTATATATGGCTACGCGTATGTTAGTTGACGCGTCTCACGATGAAGAGACGCGCGTAGTAATAGTAAAAGGTACCCGGCTTGAGGAATTCGATTACGAAACAGCCTCAAAGAAACAATTAAAAGGCAATATTTATCTTGCCAAAGTCACCCGGGTCGAACCATCCCTACAAGCAGCATTTGTTGAGTATGGTGGTAATCGCCACGGTTTTCTTCCCTTTTCAGAAATTCACCCTGATTACTATCAAATTCCTGTTTCGGATCGGGAAGAATTGCTGGCGGAAGAAAATCTCGCTGAAAAGCAGGCTGAAGATGAAGTTGATGAGGAACTAGAGGCACCCACTTCCTCTGAAGGTGAAACAGCTGAATCGTCTGAGACAGAAAAAACCGATGTGTCAGAACCGGAAGAAGGTTCTGACGCGGCTTCTCAAGCATCCCCGGATGAAGATGAAGAAGGTGTTGTTGACGATGAAGGCGACACACTAGGAGGCCTTGAAACCGTAGATGACGATGCTGAAGACGTTGTTGAGAATTTAGGCGGTGATGATGAGCCTGAAATCACTCGTAAAGCGCTTAACAAGCGGAATTACAAAATTCAGGAAGTCATTAAGCGCCGGCAGATCCTGCTCGTACAGGTCGTGAAGGAAGAACGGGGTAACAAAGGTGCTGCCCTGACTACCTATATCTCGCTTCCTGGGCGTTATAGTGTTTTGATGCCAAATACGGGCCGTGGCGGTGGTATTAGCCGGAAAATTAGCAATCCGGCAGACCGTAAACGATTGAAAAAAATCGCTTCCGAACTGGAGGTTCCAGAAGGGATCGGTGTGATCATTCGAACCGCTGGTTTGAACCGGACGAAAGTCGAAATCAAGCGTGACTATGAGTTTCTTCTGCGGCTGTGGGACGATATTCGGGAATTGACCCTGAAATCAATCGCGCCTGTCTGTGTGTATGAAGAAGCGAACCTGATTAAACGGTCAATTCGGGATCTTTACAACAAGGATATCAACGAAATCCTTGTGGAAGGTGACGAAGGCTACCGGACGGCAAAAGATTTCATGCGAAAACTGATGCCAAGCCATGCCAAAAAGGTTCAGCCCTACCGGGATCGTATCCCCCTCTTCCATCGTTTTCAGGTGGAGCAGCAGTTTGCCTCGATGTACAATCCAGAAGTTCAGTTGAAATCTGGTGGTTATATTGTCATCAACCCAACTGAAGCGCTGGTTTCAATTGACGTAAACTCTGGCAAAGCAACCAAAGAGCGAAGCATCGAGGAAACTGCCCTTAAGACCAATATGGAGGCGGCAGAAGAGATTGCCCGTCAGTTGCGTCTCAGGGACCTTGCAGGTTTGATTGTGATCGACTTCATCGATATGGATGACAATCGCAACAACAAAGCAGTGGAACGCAAGCTCAAAGAGTGCCTTAAATCTGATCGTGCCCGTATTCAGGTCGGTCGCATCAGTGCATTTGGCCTTCTGGAGATGTCTCGTCAACGTCTACGGCCGTCCTTCCTGGAAACATCTACAAACACATGCCACACATGTGGTGGATCCGGTTTTGTGCGATCAACAGAATCTACAGCTCTGCTAATTATTCGAGCGCTGGAAGAGGAAGGTGTCCGGGAAAGAAGCTCTCGCTTGACGGTAACGGTGAATACAGAAGTCGCCATTTATCTTCTGAACCAGAAGCGATCTGTCATTCAGGAGTTGGAAACCTTGTATGGTCTGACCATCATGATTATGGCAGACCCGACCATGAACTTGAACGATCATCGGATCGATCGTGAAAAAGGTGAACCCAACCCACAACGGCAGCAGCAAGTCCAGGAAAGTCCCGTTGAGCCTATCGAAGACCGTTCAGGGGAAGATGAAGATAAACCTGAAGGTGAAAGTAATTCAGCTAAACGTCGCCGTCGGAGACGTCGCCGGAAAAACAATCGGGACAATCGTCAGGATCAGCAAGAGGGCGTTGAAGCTACTCAGGAAAATGAAACTGAGGAAACATCTGAAAACGCTGAAGATGATGAACCTCGGAAACGCCGCCGTGGCAAACGGGGTGGTCGCAGACGCTCTCGCACAGCCACCTCGGACGAAACTGATCAAAATGACGTAACATCTGAAGACGGTTCAGAACCGGAAGTTATTGTTATTCCGATTGCTGCTTCTGATGATTCTGCGCAAACGGCAACTACCTCTGAAGAGCCTGCCAGTGAGGAGAAGAAAAGCAAACCTCGCCGTGGTCGTCGGAAAAAATCCGAAGACGAAACCTCAGATGCCAAACAGTCCGATGAGGAAAATCAGAGTAGCGAAGAGGGAGAAACACCCGAAAAGGTGCGTCCCCGAAGAGGCCGCGGTCGGCGGAAAAGTGAAAAGACTTCTGAAAAGGCTGCTGAAATGGCGGTAGCAGAAGCAAACTCAGAGATTGAACCTGAGATGGTCCCTCTTACAGAAGTTATTGAGGAAAAACCGAAAAGAGCTTCTCGCCGCAAACCAAAAGCAAAAGAAGAAACTGAGCAAACTCCTTCTGATGCTCCATCAACGGCTCCTTCGGAAGCACAGGTGACGGAAACCCAGTCTTCTAACGAAGCTTCCACTGAGGCTCCTGCCCCCTCTGAGACAGAGACGGTGACGACTGAAGAGCCAAAAACTGAACGCAAACCGCGTCGTAGAGGTTGGTGGAACCGGCGTCGGTCATAAATTAAAAAGGGAGTGAAATTCACTCCCTTTTTTTATAACCAGCTTTTCAAGGCATAAACAGCGCCTCGCATATCTTCAAATGAGCCAGCGAAAGAAAATCGCACAAATTTGTGTCCAAGATTGGGATCAAAATCAATTCCCGGGGTCGCAGCAACTCCAGTAACGTCCAACATCTCCTGACAGAACTTCATACTGTCATCTGTCAGGTGGCTGACATCAGCATAGATGTAAAACGCCCCATCAGCCGCTGCTAGCTTATCTAAACCTAGTTTTGGAAATTCAGTTAAAAGCAGATCCCTGTTGCGGGCATAATTTCCGATAAAACCTTCAAGCTCGTCTTCACAATTAAAGGCTTCTACCGCCGCATACTGGCTAATTGCAGGTGCTGAAATATACAAACTTTGCGTTAGCTTTTCGATGGGTTTCAATAATGTTTCGGGCACTACCATCCACCCAAGCCGCCAACCGGTCATCGAAAAATATTTAGAAAAGGAGTTTATGATCACGGCATCCGAGCTGTAAGACAAAGCGGAAACCGCTTTTTGCCCATATGTAAGCCCGTGGTAAATCTCATCAGAGATAAAGGCAATCTTCTCGGATTTGCAATAATCTACCAAATCTTTCAATGCCGTTGGCGTCAGCATAGTCCCGGTTGGGTTTGAAGGACTGGCAACTAACAGTCCGTCTAATTGATCTCTGAAGGATGCCAACAATTCCGGAGAGGGCTGGAAGTTTGTATCTGGACCACAAGAAATACCAACGGCATTCAAATCAACCGCCTTCATAATGTTGCGGTAGGCTGGATAGCCGGGTTCCGCCAAGGCAACCCGATCCCCTGCGTTAAACATGGATAAGAAGCTGAGCAAGAAACCAGCGGAAGATCCCGTTGTAACGACGATCCGATCTGCCGGAAGGTCAAGATCATACATATTCTGATAGTGACCAGCGATAGCCTCTCTCAATTCTGGAATTCCCAGGGCCTCAGTGTATCCAATAGGTCGAGTATCAAGCGCTTTCTTAGCAGCTTCCATAACAGGAGCCGGGGCGGAAGTTGCAGGCTGGCCAACCTCCATGTGAAAAACCTGCTTGCCTTCTGCCTCCCTCTTATTGGCAGCCTTCATGACTTCCATTGCATAAAAGGGCGAAATATCTGCACGAGATGCTGTAATCACGAGACAACTACCTTAAGAAAATAACACTTTTCTATTTATCGCTGATTTATCGAAAGTCCAAACCCTCTTGGATCTGCACTCGATTGGCAGAATTCAGGTTTTCCTTCAGCACAATGTATGGCGTTTACAGACCCAATTTTGTTGACTTCCAACATGACCGGATGGGCCTTGGTCAAATCCTGCAAAACATCAGGCTCAATGCCACGTTCGTAAAGCAGAGGTAACCCTGGCCCCATCGTAAACAAGCGAGGCACTCTGATCGCTTCATCCAAACTTTTGTTTTCAGCAACCACCTTGAGCGCCGTGTATACAGAACTCAATGTACCGGCGGCTCCACCGGTTACCCCTCCCGCATAAAACAATAGTTTATTGGGGCGGTTCATGATGAGAACTGGTGTCGTTGGAAAGGCCGCATCCTTATCGGTTAAAGGTTCAGCAAGAACGATTCCAGATATAGATCCAACATTTCCTGAACCGAATGGTTTTCCTAGCCCAACGACACAAGCAACTGCATTACCCTCATTATCTGCTGTTACGAAAGAGGTCTGTCCACCCGCACCGAACGGATTATATCGGGCATAGTCCTTGAATGTAGTTGCTGAAGACTCAGCTAATTTCTCATAGGAAATATCAGTTCCAATATGCAAGAAACCTTTACCCTGAAACATTTTTTGCCAAACACTTTGAAACAGTTTTCCATATTCACTGTTTGACGTGCCGACAGTCAAAACATCCACATCAAATGTATTCGCCTGCTGCCAAACGGGCCTGTAATACACAAGGTCAGTGGTTGTTAGCTCGCCCCCTATCCGATTTGCTTCTTCAATAAAGGCTTTCGCAAGATTACCTGAATAGAAGAAAGCACCGCCGTTAGAGCGGATATTACTCAAGACGGAAGACAGACGTATTTGCTGAATTCGAGATCCCTCCTTTTTAAGGGTACCGTCCTCGCTCAGATATAACTCTCGCAATTGACGATCTAGATATAAATCCCGACCAGCATCAGCCATGGCCATATACTGTGCCCGAGACATATTTTCGCCGAAGTTCGCCAGCTTCTCAGCCGGAGCCAGCAAGCTGGACCAACTCAGTTTTCCGTAGCGCGCATGAAGAGCAGCAAAGCCGCGTATATTTCCTGGGATACCAATGGCACCCCCCTTCTCTCCAACACCAACGGGAAACTTCAGATTATCTATCCGGTTGTTTTGCTTGCTATAGGCAAGACATTCACCACCGCCCCCTAAGGAACCTGCGACGGGATAGGTTACAGAAAGGGTAAAATAAAGTGCCGTGGCCGCGTCCGCGGCAGTTCCTCCGGCTGACAGAATATCTTCAGCGATCAATACAGCGCGTGGCTCATCAGCCGCTGCTCCCCCAAGTGGGCCCTCAACACTGCCGATTACGCCAAGTTGGGTTGTGGAGCTATCTTCGCAAGCCGCCAAAAATAAAAGTGAGCCTGCAGCGAGTAAAGATGTTAGAGCCTTCCATTGACGAGAGCTATGACACTTCTTAACTTTAAAGTTCAACAAAGGGAATGAACTGTTGAACAAACGATTTACAACATTTTTGTCGGTCATTCTGGTATCGGCCTTTTTCACGCAACCGGTTGCAGCTAATCAACCAAAGCTTTCCTATATCCGGGATGCTGAAATTGAGCATACCCTGCGGTCCTACGCAACCCCTCTCTTTACGGCAGCAGGACTTAATGCAAATGATGTCTCAATTCATCTGATCAATAACAAGGTTATAAATGCGTTTGTCGCTGGCGGTCAGCGAATGTTCTTCTTTACCGGGTTGTTGGAAAGGGTTGAAAGTCCAAGTCAACTAAAGGGCATTATCGCCCATGAAACTGGCCATATTGCTGGCGGTCATCTTGCCCGAACGCAAGAGGCCTTAAAAAATGCAACCACCAAATCCATCATTGGCTATTTGTTGGGAGCTGCAGCTGTTATTGCCGGTGGTGCTGAAGGTGGTGTAGCAGTTGTTGGGGGCGCTCAGGCCCTCGCCCAAAAATCTTTTCTTAAATATAGCAGGGAGCAGGAATCTTCAGCGGATCAGGCTTCATTGCGATATTTGGAAAGAACTGGGACCTCCGGACGCGGTATGATGGAGTTCCTTCGTATTCTCGAACAAAACGAACAAATAAGTTACGGAAAAGTCGATCCCTATTGGCGGAGCCACCCGATAAACAATGAAAGGATCGCCGCTCTCGCAAGGCAGGTGGAAAAATCACCCTATCGGGACGTTCCAGATTCCCCTCAAGATATTCGTGCGTTGAAATTCATTCAGGCAAAACTGGTTGGGTTTACCGAAAACTTGCGTGAAACGCTTAAACAATACCCACCTGAAGATAAAAGTGAGTTTGCCCGCTACGCCCGTGCGATTGCCTATTTCCGCCATCCTGATATCGAAAAAGGGTTAAAGGAAATTGATAGCTTGCTTTTAGAAAATCCCACAAACCCTTACTTTTATGAGCTAAAGGGGCAAATGCTTTACGAGAACGGGAATATTGCGGCCTCCCTCGCGCCTTTAAAGACAGCAACTGAAATAGCGCCATATGAGCCCTTAATTCTGACACTCTACGGCACATCGTTGATTGCGAATAATCAACCACAAACAGACCAGGAAGCGGTTGATACCTTAAAAACCGCCCTTGCCTATGATCCGAATAACAGCCGAACCTGGTATCAATTGGCCACTGCTTACAGCCGGATTGGAGATGAAGCCAATTTAGCGTTAGCCTCAGCTGAGCGATTTATGCTTTTAGGTAATGCCCAAAAGGCGTCTTTTCATGCAAAGCGGGCACAAAATCTTTTTCCAGTTGGAACCCCTGGATATCTTAGGGCTGACGATATTATCGCCATTTCAAAAAACCTGCTGAAAGACAAAAGCTAACCACCTCACATGGATGTGCTTTGATTTACCCTTCACATTCGTATATTCGTTATAAATCTTTTGACGTCAGTTAGGGTTTAAATGTCCAAAAACAATCGCGTTCTAATTCTGCTTTGTCTGTTAATTGCAGGTCTTATCGCTCTTGCTGGAGCTCAGTTCTATCAACTCGGCAAATCGCGAAACGATGAACAGTTTGGTAACAAGGTACGCGCATACCTTCTAGAAAACCCTACCATTATCCGGGAAATGATTCAGAAGCTTCAACTCGCGGACGCGGAAGCCAAACAAAATCGAGAACGACAAGCGTTGGATCTGCACCGCAAAGCTCTTGAAAATGACGGTTTCAGTTTTGTAGCAGGTAATCCAGATGGTGATGTCACCATCGTTGAGTTTTTTGATTATCGCTGCGGTTACTGTAAGAAAAGTTTTCCGGATCTAATGCAAGTAGTCAAAGCTGATGGAAATGTGCGTTTGGTTCTAAAAGAGTTCCCCATCCTAGGTGATTCATCAGTTTTCGCCAGTCGCGCCGCAATGGCATCAATTGCCCAAGGAAAGTATATGGAATTTCACATTGCTTTGATGGAAAGCAGAGGCAATCTTAGCGGTCCCAAGGTCCTGAATATTGCTGAAGAGGTTGGTTTAAACGTCGCACAGCTTGAACAAGACATGAAATCTGAAGACATTAGTCAGAAAATCAATCAAACATATAGCCTCGCAAACGCTCTGGAAATATCTGGTACGCCAGCCTTCGTCATCGGAGATCGGATCGCAGCAGGCGCAATTCCACCTCAACAGATGATGAGTTTGGTTCAAAACGCCAGAGAGACAAAAAATAACTCAACGACCAACTAAAGATTGTTCTTTTACAGTCAATCACCGAATATAGGGAATGACCACAAAGACAACACCCCTGAAGTTACAGAATTTTCTGCCTTACCGCCTGACCAAGCTTTCGGGCATCATTAGTCGAACTCTTGCCGAGAGTTACTCAAACCAATTTGATCTCTCGATCCATGAATGGCGTATTGTAGCGATCCTTGGGGAGCAACCCGGTTTAACTGCCCGAGAAGTCGGTGAGCTCGCATCGCTTGATAAGGTCAATATCAGTCGCGCAATCGATAAGCTGGAAAAGGCGGGACGACTGATCCGCAAAACAGTCGCAAAAGACAGACGATCATTCGCCCTTTTCTTGACTTCAGAAGGCGAAGACGTGTTAATCCGAATTATCCCACTTGCCCTAGAGTACGAAAAACAACTGTTATCTATCCTCAGTCAGGAAGAAAAACAGAGCCTTAACTCAATACTTATGAAACTTGATCAGTCTGCGGATCAAGTCGC
Organism: Sneathiella limimaris; assembly: GCF_012932565.1. NCBI lineage: Bacteria > Pseudomonadati > Pseudomonadota > Alphaproteobacteria > Sneathiellales > Sneathiellaceae > Sneathiella > Sneathiella limimaris. The sequence goes on along the minus strand of NZ_JABBYJ010000001.1, from coordinate 2,415,530 downwards.
AAAAAGTATGATTTCAACGGATTAATCGGATGGTGATCGCCTTGCCTGCAATTACTGCTTTTGAGGTCACAGGCAAAATTTAGACAAGAAGATATTCAGACATAGGAATGTCTATGCTGAAACCACTGCAACACACAAAAAATTATATTGCTGATCATTGGTATGGACGGCAAAGTTTCGCATGGTCATTCTGGGTCAACTTCATCCTTCTTCGAGCCCTCATCTTTATCACCCAGGATTGGCTAAGCCCTGTTAAAGGTGCAGATTATACAGCCTTCCGGAGCGAAGTCCTTTTCCTCATGATTTTATTCCATGGCATTGTATTTACATGGCAGATACTTGGTGTTTTTCGATCTGCAGAGGCTTACCTCAAAGAAAATGGAACAATGGCTATGGCCAACTTTTGGGGCGCTCAGGTCGGTGTTATTCTGGCTTTCTGGCTAACCGCAACATATGCCTACGGCGCATGGCAAATGACGCTACCGGCGCCTGATGATAAAGTTTGGCAAGCCAAAAGAGATGCAGAACGCGCAAGTCGCTATAAGTTTACCCCCTCCGAAGACGGATATACCCTCGCATTCACAGGTTCAATTGAATTAGGCGTTACCAAGGTATTTGCAAAATTGCTGGAAAGACACCCAAATCTGCACACGGTGGCCCTTACAAGCCCTGGCGGCAATATTTATGAAGCTCGGGGCATCTCAAAAATGATCCGGGAAAAGGGACTCGCGACATTTGTTGAAACTGAATGTAGTTCTGCCTGTACGACCGTTTTTATTGGTGGAAAGAGCCGAAAGTTGAACCCGGGGGCCAAACTTGGCTTCCATCAGTATCGGATCGACGCCGGCTACGACGTTCTTAATTTTGATGCAAAAGCTGAAATGGAACAGGACCGTAATCTTTACGCCATTGCGAATGTTAGATCCTGGTTCTTGGAAAAAATGTTCCAAAGTCGCGCAGATGAAATGTGGTATCCGTCGACAGAGGAATTAATGGATGCCGGAGTCATCACACATATTTCAAGCCCGGCACCCAATTAGAGAAAGTTATATCAACCCAGTTCTCGGTGAACTGGGGTCCGCATAACTCTTGCGGGGCATACGACCGGCGAGAAAGGATTTCCGGCCCGCTGTCACGGCGTCTTTCATCGCTGAAGCCATTGTTATGGGGTTAGGTGAATGGGCAATGGCCGTGTTCATTAAAACGCCATCACAGCCGAGTTCCATCGCGATGGTCGCATCAGAAGCAGTTCCAACTCCCGCATCCACAATTACCGGTACCTTCGCCTGCTCTTTGATAATTCCAATTCCTACTGGATTTTGGATTCCAAGACCCGAACCAATAGGAGCGCCCAGCGGCATGATCGCAACGCACCCCATATCCTCTAGTTCTTGGCACATGATCGGGTCATCAGAGCAATAAACCATCACTTTAAAACCCTCATCGATGAGGGTTCTTGCCGCCTTTAGAGTTTCAACCATATTTGGATAAAGTGTTTTCTCGTGGCCTAAAACCTCAAGTTTCACCAAATCCCATCCACCGGCTTCACGGGCAAGCCGTAACGTCCGTAAAGCTTCATCGGCCGTGTAACAAAAGGCCGTATTCGGTAAATACACATATTTCTTAGGATCCACATAATCGACAAGCATTGGCTGATTTCGATCCGTAATATTCACCCTACGTACCGCCACGGTCACCATATCCGCACCCGAAGCTTCGATGGCAAGTTTGGTTTCTTCAAAATCCTTGTACTTACCAGTTCCCACAATAAGTCTGGATTTTAAGGTTCTACCCGCGACGATTAAATTGTCATTTTCATCTGAATTGGGGTCAGTGACACTGTGTCCGCCCCCAATAAAATGGACAATTTCCAGTTTATCGCCATCTGCCAGCATGACAGAATCGTAAGTGGATTTTGGAACAATTTCCAAGTTTCGCTCAATAGCGACTTTACTTCCATCCAAGTCCAATTGCTTAAGAAGGGAGGAAAGAGTTAAAGCGACTTCAAACTGATGATTTTCCCCATTTATGGTGAGGTGCATGGAACTTACCTTGCTTCTACTGTGGATAAAATTGAAAATTCTTGGCGGATTATGGGTCTCATAAGAGTTCGTTGCAACCTTTGATAATACCCATTGTAACACTTTATTCATAATAATAGTTCGTACGGCTTTATCATCTGGAAAAACTTCTTTATAAGTGGGCAACTACTATCCGACTTTAAGTCGTTCAGGGGTTTGAATGGAAAAATCTGTTCTGATATTAAATGGACCAAATCTCAACATGCTCGGTGTTCGTGAGCCTCATATTTATGGGACTACGACGCTTGATGATGTTGAACTGATCTGCCGCGATAAAGCCACCAAGCTTGGTCTGGAAGTCAGCTTCCTGCAAAGCAATCATGAAGGTGAGCTCATCGATGCTATTCAACATGCCTACGGACAACAGGATGGTATTATTTTAAATGCCGGTGCTTTCACGCACACCTCAGTTGCGTTACATGATGCGTTAAAGGCGGTTGGACTGCCCGCGGTGGAAGTCCATCTTTCTAACACTTTCGCTAGAGAACCATTCCGGCACCATAGTTACATATCACCAGCAGCGCTTGGTGTGATATGTGGATTTGGCGTAACCAGCTATCTACTTGCCCTTGAGGCGCTTGCTGACAACTTTAAACAATAGAGAAAAGTCGACCACAATGAGTAAACTTGATATCGACAAAGACATTATCCGTGACCTTGCCGAGATTATGAATGAAACAGGTCTTGGTGAGATCGAGGTAGAGTCTGGAAATCATCGCTTAAGGGTATCACGGGGAACTTCTGCAGTTACCGCAACGACCGTTGCCGCACCGGTTGCCACAGCCGCAGCTCCAGTCAGTGCACCAGCAGCAGCCGTAGAGGTTTCAGCACCCACTGCGTCCGATGCTGAAAATCATCCAGGTGCAGTGAAATCTCCGATGGTGGGAACCGCCTATCTGGCACCGGAACCCGGTGCAGCAAACTTTATTAAAGTCGGCGATTCCGTATCACAAGGCCAGACACTGCTGATTGTAGAAGCCATGAAAACAATGAATCCAATCGCCGCTCCAAAAGGCGGTAAAGTTTTGGATGTTTTGGTTGAAGATGCCACGCCAGTGGAATTCGGACAGCCTTTAGTCATTATTGAGTGAGCGCCTAGATCATATGTTTGAAAAGATCCTCATCGCCAATCGCGGAGAGATAGCCCTTCGAATTCATCGGGCCTGCCGCGAAATGGGAATCCGAACCGTCGCTGTTCATTCAGAGGCTGACGCAAACGCGATGCATGTTCGTCTTGCTGATGAAAGTGTTTGCATTGGACCGGCTAGCTCCACTTTGAGCTATCTGAACATGCCCGCAATCATCTCAGCTGCTGAAGTTACCAATGCTGATGCCATACATCCTGGCTATGGCTTTCTCTCTGAGAATGCTAAATTTGTGGATATAGTCACTGCCCACGGCATCAAGTTCATCGGTCCATCAGCTGATCACATTCGTTTGATGGGTGATAAAATAGCGGCGAAAGACACCATGAAAAAATTTGGTGTTCCTTGCGTACCTGGCTCAGACGGTGAAGTTAAATCACTAGAAGAAGCACAAAAAATTGCCGCCGAAATTGGCTATCCTGTGATTATTAAAGCCTCCGCTGGTGGCGGTGGGCGTGGCATGAAGGTTGCCGAATCTGCAGAAAAGATTTCAGAAGCCTACTCTTCTGCACGGGCTGAAAGCCAATTGGCGTTTGGTGATAATGCTGTCTACATCGAAAAATATCTCGGTACTCCGCGGCACATTGAAATCCAGATCCTTGCTGATGGTAAAGGTAATGTTGTTCATCTAGGTGAACGGGACTGTTCCTTACAACGTCGCCACCAAAAAGCGCTGGAAGAGACACCTTCCCCTGCCTTGAAGCCAGAACTTCGAGACGAAATCGGAGAAACAGTCGCAAGTGCTGTTCGTGAAATGGGATATGAAGGCGTCGGAACGATTGAATTTCTTTTCGAAAACGATCAGTTCTACTTCATTGAAATGAACACCCGTTTGCAGGTTGAGCATCCCGTTACCGAGATGGTTACAGGACTTGACCTTGTAAGGGAACAGATCAAGGTCGCTGCTGGGCACCCACTCGAGCTTAAACAAGAGGACATTACATTCAGTGGTCATTCCATTGAATGCCGGATTACGGCAGAGGATCCAAATACATTTGCAGCCTCACCTGGCCCTGTACTCGATTTTCATGCACCTGGTGGTCTAGGTGTTCGAGTTGATTCTGCGCTTTATGCGGGCTACAGCGTTCCCCCCTATTACGATAGCTTGATCGCCAAACTGATCGTTCATGCTTCCAATCGTGATGAATGCTTGCTGAGGTTAAAGCGAGCGTTGGAGGAGTTTGTTGTTGGTGGTATCAAAACGACACTGCCACTCCATCAGGCACTTATTGAAAATGAAGAGTTTAAAGCCGGTGACTATAACATTCATTGGCTTGAACAATTCATCGAAGAGAAACGCTAACCTGTTTCTCTTACGCAGGATCGGAAAATGACGGTTTTAACACCAGAAATTCTGTTGAATGCCTACACGCATGGGATATTTCCCATGGCCGAAACTCGGGACGACCCAGACATATTCTGGGTCGATCCAGAACGTCGCGGTATTTTTCCACTCGAGGATTTCCATGTTTCGCGAAGCCTCAGAAAAAAAATGCGGCAAGAGCCCTACAAAATTACAGTTGATACTTGTTTTCGGCAGATCATGAAAGAGTGCGCCGCCCCTGCCCGTGGTCGCAAAAACACTTGGATCAATCGAACCATTCTCGACCTTTACACAGAACTCCATCAACGAGGCAATGCACATTCCGTCGAAGTTTGGAAAGAAGATAAACTTGTCGGTGGATTATATGGTGTCTCATTTGCCGGAGCTTTTTGCGGCGAAAGTATGTTTTCACGAGAGGCAGACACCAGCAAAATTGCTCTGACCGCACTTGTTGCCCGGTTAAGAGCAGGCAACTTCAAGCTTTTGGATACTCAATTTTTAACAGATCATTTGGCAAGTTTAGGAGCGATCGAAATTTCGCGAGAAGAGTACCATCGCAGACTGAACGATGCGCTTAAAGTTTCAGCAAATTTTTATTCACTACCTTTAGATTGCTCTTCAGAGGCTATTTTGCAATCTATCACCCAGACATCATAAACAGGATGCTCCAGAGCATTTAAAGCTGGGCTTGAGGCCATCATCCACCCCATAAACAAGGCTTTGGGATCTTCGTCCTGTTGGAGTTCATCTATTTCTACAAAAGTATAAGTCTCAGGAGTTTCTTCTGGTGGACGCTTAAGGCATTTTTGTACCGTGATTTCCAATGTCCCGTACTTGATAGAACTTCCGACAGGTATAGTGAGATCTTGAGTTCGGGCCGTCACCTTGTCCAAGGTTCTAAGAACGGCAGCCTCGCCAACCAGATTTTCCGCAGAACTGGTCGTTGGGGAAAGGCCCAACAAGATAGCCAGGCCACTCAAAAAGACCAATTTACGCAAATCTACTGGTTGGACTAACAAGGAACTAGTCATCCCCGCTGGATGCGCTGAATATTGCCTGGCCAATAAGATCCATCAGACTAACAGCACTTTGGGTATAAGTAATCTCATCGCCATTTGCGAGGACTTCATCTGCCCCGCCAGGCTCCAGTTCAAGATAGCTACCACCTAAAAGGCTTTCAGACGAAATTTTGGCAGCGGTATCCTCAGGCAATTGAATATTGTCTGCGATGCTGATCCCGATAACTGCCTGGAATGTCTGACTATCCAGTTCTTGGCTTGTAACGGTCCCGATTTTGATGCCACTCATTCGAACATCACTACCGACCGTCAACCCATCTACCTTGTCAAAACGCGCCGTTAGATTAACGCCATTTCCTCCGCCCCCAAGATCAGCGGTTCTATAGGCAAAAATCAGGAAGATGGCTGCGAAAGCCAGAACAACAGCGCCAATGATTGTTTCAACGATATTATTTCCCAATTTTGTTCCCCTTAAAACATTATCTGCCTTGGCAATAACCTCAGAAACCGTAATCCAGTATGTCGATAACTGGATAACTTGTCAGAACTAAGTCTGACAGTTGACATTTCATTAGCCTTATTCAGGCTTCCAGGCTTCGTAGTCAGTAGTGCTTTTCTGACGTTCACCTGAAACAACAACCGACCCACCTGGGTGATAGGCCATATTCGTTCCAGACAAGTTTGGCAAATGCTCTTCTTCCCATGTGTTGCGTTCAAAAGATTGCTGATCGGGCAGCAGGTCCGTGGTGTAATGCAACCAAATATGCCAAGCGGCTGGAACTTTTGAGGCTTCTGGACGACCTTTATAAATCACCCAACGACGTTCCCGACCAAAGGGCCCTGTCGGGTTCCCTTTTTCTTTATAATACTTATTGCCAAATTGATCTTCACCAACCAGATCACCTTTCCACCAGGTGAACAGACGAGTTCCAACTGTTGCCATCACTTTCACTTTCGTCAGAAATCATTGAAGTTTTGCTGGAATATGGCACTAGAGACCGGATCAGTCCAGAGCTTCTTTAGAAGATTTGCGCAAAATTACCCAATTCTGTGCTCATTTTACGCTGATAATCTATTCAGTACTTTAGCAGTTTGATTCTGCCAAATGGGGCTGTCTTCCACAGGAAAACGAGTGGCATTTTTACACGATTACAAAAAATCAAAAATTTGGAATTACGTCATGGTTAATTGCTATAGTCACAAAACCGCAATAATCCACGACATATAGGACACAGCGGAACAAAATCACACAAAATGTAGTTATACTAGCTATTGACTTCCGAAGTCTGGCTATGCACGATCCTTGTGTCTTAGAGGCAAGGTCGTACTACATATGGTATTGGGAGCGCCTGGTTTCAAGGGAGTTTTTCCAGGTAAAATGCGACTTTCCCTCGATAAATTTGGGGATTTTTTGGTAATCAAGGACCGTTACAAATGCGTATTTCTCGGCGTTACACTGATGAAGGCTCTTCACCTTACGCAAAGATCAATTTCCGAAAGGCGACCAGTGAAATCCGAAATCCGGATGGATCAGTTGTCTTTAAATTGGATGACATTGATGTGCCTGCTGATTGGTCACAGGTAGCTTGCGATATCATTGCCCAGAAATACTTCCGTAAAGCCGGTGTCCCTGCCCGCCTGAAGCCTGTGAAGGAAAAAGGTGTCCCCGACTGGCTCACCCGCCAAGTTGCCGATGAAAAAGCCCTGAAAGATATTCCGGAAGAAGAACGCTATGGCGGCGAAACTTCCGCAACTGAAGTCTTCGATCGCCTTGCTGGCACATGGACCTATTGGGGCTGGAAAGGCGGATACTTTGACCGCGAGGAAGATGCCAAAGCGTATTTCGATGAAATGCGCTATATGCTTGCGAAACAGATGAGTGCCCCAAACTCACCACAATGGTTCAACACAGGGCTCCACTGGGCTTATGGGATTGATGGTCCTGCCCAAGGTCACTCTTATGTCGACTATAAAACGGGTAAGCTAACGAAATCAAAAAGCTCTTATGAGCACCCGCAACCACACGCCTGTTTCATTCAATCTGTCGATGATGACTTGGTAAATGAAGGTGGAATCATGGATCTTTGGGTCCGTGAAGCCCGCCTCTTTAAATATGGATCCGGTACAGGTACAAATTTTTCCAACATCAGAAGTGAAGGTGAAAGCCTTTCAGGTGGCGGCAAGTCTTCCGGGCTCATGAGTTTTCTGAAAATCGGCGATCGGGCTGCTGGTGCAATTAAATCTGGCGGCACAACCCGACGGGCAGCAAAGATGGTAACCCTGGATATCGATCATCCGGATATCGAGGAATATGTAAACTGGAAAGCCGTTGAAGAACAGAAAGTTGCAGCTCTCGTTGCAGGTTCAAAGCTTTGCAGCAAACATTTGAATGAGGTTATCAAAGCCTGTAATGAACTTGAAGGCGACGAAGCCTTTAACGCTCAAGAAAACCCGGCACTTAAAAAAGCAATCATTGGCGCCCGCAAGGCAATGGTCCCTGAAAACTATATTCAACGGGTCATTCAATTCGCCAAACAGGGTTACACAGAAATTGAGTTTTCAACTTATAATACCGACTGGGATTCTGAGGCTTACCTGAGTGTTTCTGGTCAGAACTCAAATAACTCTGTTCGGGTTTCAGATGAGTTTATTCAAGCTGTTCTCGATGACGGAAACTGGGATTTGATCCGCCGAACCGACGGAAAGGTTGCAAAAACCATTAAAGCTCGGGATCTGTGGGAAATGATCGGCGAAAGCGCCTGGCAATCTGCTGATCCAGGGTTGCAGTATGATACAACAATTAATGACTGGCACACATGTCCTCAGGATGGTCGGATCAACGCATCAAACCCCTGCTCTGAGTATATGTTCCTAGATGATACTGCGTGTAACCTAGCATCCCTTAACCTGATGAACTTCCGCAAAGCCGACAAAAGCTTTGATGTAGAGGGCTTTATCCACGCATGCCGTCTTTGGACAGTCACACTTGAAATATCCGTTCTGATGGCGCAGTTCCCATCAGATGAAATCGCCGAGTTGTCATACAAGTTCCGGACTTTGGGGCTTGGATTTGCCAACATTGGTGGTTTGCTGATGGCAGAAGGACTATCCTACGATTCTGACGAAGGACGAGCCCTATGCGGTGCAATCACAGCTTTGATGACAGGAACGGCTTACGCAACCAGTGCCGAAATGGCTGCTGAACTTGGCGCCTTCCCGGGTTATCATAAAAACGCAGCAGATATGTTACGGGTTATTCGAAACCACCGGAATGCAGCTCATGGAAATGCAGATGGTTACGAAGGCTTGTCAGTCACCCCAGTTCCACTTGATCATGCAAATTGCCCGGATCAAAATCTTCTAAATGCCGCGACTGCGGCTTGGGATGAAGCCCTTAAACTTGGTGAAGCACATGGCTACCGGAATGCACAAGCCACTGTAATTGCACCAACAGGCACCATTGGTCTTGTCATGGATTGCGACACCACAGGTATTGAGCCTGACTTTGCGACCGTTAAATTTAAGAAGCTCGCAGGTGGGGGTTACTTCAAGATTATTAACCGCACAATTCCTGAAGCATTACAAAAGCTTGGGTATAATCGTTCAGAAATTAATCAAATCATTTCTTATGCGGTTGGACATGGGACTTTGGCAGACGCGCCGGGCGTTAATCACGACACCTTGCGGGCCAAAGGGTTTGACGACGAAGCCATTGAGAAGATCGAACAGGGTCTCGAAGCTAGCTTCGATATCAAGTTTGTCTTCAATAAGTTTACGCTCGGTGAAGGCTTCTGCACCAATATTCTGGGCTTGGATGCTGCCAGCCTGAATGATTACAACTTTGACCTTTTGGCTGCCATCGGCTTCACCAAAGGAGAAATCGAAGCTGCAAACAACTATTGCTGCGGAACCATGACCCTTGAAGGGGCACCGCACTTGAAGGAAGAGCATCTCTCTGTCTTCGATTGCGCTAACCCTTGTGGCCGGATTGGAAAACGCTTCCTCTCTGTTGATAGCCATATCAAGATGATGGCTGCATCTCAGCCATTTATCTCTGGTGCTATCTCCAAAACCATCAACATGGCGAATGCCAGCACTGTGGAAGATTGCAAAGAAGCATATCTTCTCTCTTGGAAACTAGGCCTGAAAGCCAACGCGCTTTACCGCGACGGCTCCAAACTCAGCCAGCCGCTTTCTGCCATTGCTCTTGATGAAGAAGATGAAATGGAAATGGAGGCCGTTATTCAGGAGGCTCCAGCTGTAGCCAGCACGGTTGTTGCTGAACGAATTGTGGAACGTGTTGCCGGTGGTCGCAAGAAACTGCCAACACGTCGCAAAGGTTATACGCAAAAAGCCGTTGTTGGTGGCCATAAAGTTTATCTACGAACCGGTGAATATGACGACGGCTCTCTCGGTGAAGTCTTCGTAGACATGCACAAAGAGGGCGCCGCTTTTAGAAGCTTGATGAACAACTTCGCTATCGCAATTTCCATCGGACTTCAATATGGGGTCCCACTGGAAGAATTCGTCGAAGCCTATACCTTTACGCGTTTTGAACCTTCAGGGATCGTGGAAGGTAATGATGCGATCAAGATGTCCACATCCATTCTGGATTACCTGTTCCGTGAGCTTGCTATCTCTTACCTTGGCCGCAATGACCTCGCCCATGTGTCTGGTGATGATCTGCGGATTGATGCCATTGGCGGCGGTGAGGAACAGGCGGAAATCTCTGAGGATGAACCTGTAGAACAGACAAACCAGTTGGGTAACGTCATCAATCTTGCCTCCACTGGCTATGTTCGCTCTCAAAATTTTGAAGTTTTGCAAGGTGGGCTTTCCCAAGTTGCCATGGCCTCCGCTGCGTCTGCACAGGCAAGTGCATCTGGCTCAGGCACTGTAGAGGCCGCAGTCATGAGTACGCCAGCAGGCACAGTCGCTGCAGCTTCAGTCAGCGGCAATGGCGGCGGAAGAGCGGATAAAGTCATGGAAGCCCGTATGAAGGGCTACGAAGGCGATAATTGTTCTGAGTGTGGGAACTTCACTCTGGTGCGCAACGGTACCTGCATGAAATGTGACACATGTGGTTCAACAAGCGGCTGCTCCTAAACGAGTAGCTGGTTGAAACGGGTTGAGTAGCGTCTTAGTGGTAATTGTAAACCCCTCGGTAGCGTACTCAGTCAATACACCTGTTAGTCCAGTAAGAGTAAGCGTATCACTTATCCCCGGGACGTCATTTTATATGAGGCCCCGGGGAATTTTAATTCCACAGCAGTAATACTGGCATCATCCTGCCAAGTCCTACGCTCCACCACAAACAGGGCATCGCCAACTTCTATCTCCAGCAATTTCGCAGTTTCCTCATCTGCTAAGGCTGCAGAAAATGTATGCTCAGCATTGGAAAATGGTTCTTTTCGGATAAGCCACTCATTCGGGCTAATCGCTTCAAAAGTTTGATCTCTGGCCGCTGGCACTTTTTCAAGATTTATCCAGCGATTTTCATATTGATAGGGCCGCCCATCCGCAAGGTGTAGACAGCGGACATGTAACACAGGTGCATTTTCCGACACGCCAAGAAGTCGCCTAACCTTATCTGTCGCTTGAATTTCGGTCTTATCAAGTAGGACAAACTGGTATTTTGCCCCTTTGGCTTCTATTTCCTCGCGGACGATCGGAATTTGAAGACGGGCGTCCCGAACAGTTTTTTCACTGACCCGGGTTCCTGATTTACGCCGGCGTTCCACAAATCCAGTTTCCGCTAATTCCCGTAAAGCCCGGTTTACAGTAACCCTCGAACAACCATAGGATTCGGCGAGTTTCTCTTCCCCAGGGATTGTGTCACCTGGAGACCAAAGCCCAGTTTTTATCTTTTCGAGGATATCTGCCTTGATATCCTGAAATGAGGATTTTGTCTTTTTCCGCACTGAAACTTGTCCAACTCTATTTTGAAATATACTTAATCCCTAAAGGGAGACGGTCTGCACACCCAGATAATATAAACAAGTTTTTCCCTAGCACATTTTTTATTTGACCTATTATGTACATACATAATATCAATATGTATATAAAAATAACCTAAGGGGTTTCCGTGGTTTCCAGAATCTATACAAACGCTACTGTTGCGACACTGTCCGATAAGCTTTCAAAGCCTTATGGCCTGCTTGAGCAGTCTGCGGTCGTTGTCATCCAGGATCGGATAGACTGGGTTGGAAAGAGCAAAAACCTTCCGCAGACTTACCAGAATTTTCCTCGGGAAGATTTAGGCGGCAAATTGATTACTCCTGCCCTCATAGATTGCCACACTCATCTTGTTTACGGAGGCAGTCGCGCTAAGGAATTTGAAATGCGCCTTGAAGGCGCCAGTTACGAGGAAATAGCCAAAGCTGGCGGCGGTATTCTTTCCACAGTAACAGCTACGCGAAATACTTCTGAAGAGGAACTGATCAATTCTGCCCTTCCTCGCCTAGATGCACTACTAGCGGAAGGAGTTTGTGTCGTTGAGATTAAGTCTGGATACGGCCTAAGCATCGAAGATGAGCTCAAAATGCTCAGGGCTGCTCGCAAATTAGAAACCTTGCGGGATGTAAAAATTAAAACGACTTACCTTGCTGCTCATGCAATTCCACCTGAATATAAAAAGAATAGCGACAGCTATATAGATGAAGTCGTTCTGCCCGGTCTCACTCAGGCTGCAGAAGAAGGTCTGGTTGACGCGGTTGACGCCTTCTGCGAAGGCATCGCCTTTTCCCCCGATCAAGTCGACAAAGTCTTTCAAAGAGCGACTGCATTGGGAATTCCTGTAAAGCTTCATGCAGAGCAATTATCCAACCTGAAAGGAACGGAGCTAGCGGCTCGATACCAAGCCCTATCTGCTGACCATCTCGAATATCTGGATTTGGATGGCGTGAAAGCGATGAAAGAAGCCGGAACAGTTGCCGTTCTCCTGCCGGGTGCATTTTACACGTTGAGGGAAACTAAACTTCCACCGATTGAAGACTTACGATCCGAAGGGGTTCCTATTGCACTGGCAACGGATTGCAATCCTGGTTCTTCACCAATTATGTCATTGCTCCTTATCATGAATATGGCTTGCACCCTATTCAGATTAACACCAGAAGAAGCCTTAAACGGAGTCACTAAAAATGCAGCTAAGGCTTTAGGTCTCGGCCATGAAAAAGGAACCATAGAAGCGGGCAAAGATGCGAATTTCCTGATCTGGGATATCACCCATCCTGCTGAACTTGCCTATCAAGCTGGTTTCAACCCATTGTTCAAAGTCGTTCGCGGAGAGTTTGAATGACCATAACCCTTGTGCCTGGTGAAATTAAACTCACCGATCTTTTACATATATATGAGTCAACTGGGCCCATTCAGCTTGATCCGCGAGTTATTCCTGCTATTAAGCATTCAGCTTCGTTGATTGAGGCAGCGGCAAATGGTGACGACGCCATTTATGGGGTAAATACAGGTTTTGGGAAACTTGCGAGCATAAAAATCCCGCCCAAGGACACCGAAACACTCCAGCGAAACCTAATCCTGTCCCATTGCTGTGGTGTTGGGGAACCTGTTGACGCTCCAACAGTCCGTCTCATCCTTGCTCTCAAATTAATGTCCCTCGGCAGAGGAGCCTCTGGCGTACGCATGGAAGTGGTTCGTCAAATTGAAGCTTTACTTGAGAAAGAGATTATTCCAGTCATACCGGCTCAAGGCTCTGTAGGGGCTTCCGGTGATCTAGCCCCCCTCGCCCATATGGCCGCAGTCCTAATTGGAGAGGGTGAAGCTTTTTATGAAGGAGAGCGATTAGCTGGAAAAGCAGCACTCGAGAAAGCAGGAGTGGAACCGATATGCCTGTCCGCTAAGGAAGGACTTGCGCTTATCAATGGTACTCAAACCTCTACTGCTTTTGCCCTTATTGGCCTTTTTAAAGCCTGGAATGCGGCCCAGTCGGCACTTATCACAGGTGCCTTATCTACGGATGCGGCAATGGGGTCATCCGCCCCTTTCAGAGCAGAAATTCATGAGCTTCGCGGTCATAAAGGTCAAATAGATGCGGGTTTAACTCTTCGAAAATTGATGAGCGGCTCTGAAATTCGGGAAACCCATCGGGAAGGTGATACGCGAGTCCAAGACCCCTATTGTATCCGCTGCCAACCCCAGGTGATGGGAGCTGCAATGGATCTCTTACGGCAGGCGGGTAAAACCCTAGAAACAGAAGCAAATGCCGTAACGGATAATCCCCTAGTGTTATCCGACGGATCGATCGTATCCGGTGGTAATTTTCACGCAGAGCCGGTCGCTTTCGCCGCCGATCAAATTGCAATCGCTATTTCTGAAATTGGGGCAATTGCCCAACGCCGGATCGCTCTCCTAGTAGATCCGGCTCTGAGCTTTGGCTTGCCGGCATTTTTGTCACCGGAACCAGGGTTGAATTCAGGCTTGATGATTGCAGAAGTAACCTCAGCCGCACTCATGTCCGAAAATAAACAGCTCTGCCACCCGGCATCTATCGATTCAACCCCAACTTCTGCCAATCAGGAAGATCATGTTTCCATGGCCTGCCATGGCGCGCGGCGCTTACTGAAAATGAATTCAAACCTTGAATATATATTGGGTGTTGAAGCCCTGACCGCCACCCAAGGTATTGAATTTCGCGCTCCGCTGAAGACAAGTGAAAAGCTTGCAAAAGCCATTTCAAAAACCCGATCCCAGATTAATGCGGTGAAGGAAGACCGGTATATGGCGCCCGATCTGGAAAAGGCTGCCACCTTGATATCTAACGGCGTTCTTATTGAAGCCGTTGAATTTGAAAATTTACCCCAACTAGCAGACTGAAATATGCCAGCGAACTGGAGATACAAATGAATAGCCCACGTCATAACATTCGCGAAATTCGCGCCCCTCGAGGAACTGAACTGAACGCCAAATCTTGGCTGACAGAAGCACCACTTCGGATGATGATGAATAATCTGGATCCAGATGTCGCCGAGAACCCAAATGAATTGGTGGTTTATGGTGGCATTGGACGAGCAGCCCGGACTTGGCGTGACTTTGACATCATCACAGAAACACTCAAATCGCTGGAAAAAGATGAAACCATGCTGGTTCAATCTGGTAAGGCCGTCGGTGTCTTTAAAACCCACGAAGACGCTCCTCGAGTGTTGATTGCTAACTCAAATCTGGTTCCCAACTGGGCCACCTGGGACCACTTCAACAAACTCGATAAAGCGGGATTGATGATGTATGGCCAAATGACGGCTGGCTCATGGATCTACATCGGCAGTCAAGGCATTGTTCAAGGCACATATGAAACCTTTGTCGAAGCAGGTCGGCAGCATTTTGACGGCGACATGACCGGTAAATGGATCCTGACAGGTGGTCTTGGGGGTATGGGCGGCGCTCAGCCTTTGGCAGCAGTCATGGCAGGTGCTTGCTGCCTTGCCGTGGAATGCAATGAAGAGAAAATCGATTTTCGCTTACGAACCAGATACGTAGATGAGAAAACTGATAATCTGGATGAAGCTTTGGCCCTGATCGATAAATGGACAAAAGCAGGCGAAGCCAAATCAGTCGGACTTCTTGGAAATGCTGCGGATATTTTCCCGGAACTTGTCAAACGAGGTATCAAGCCAGATCTGGTTACCGATCAGACCTCGGCTCATGACCCAATTCACGGATACCTTCCCCAAGGCTGGACTATGGCTGAGTGGCTTGAAGCTCAGCAAACTGATCCAAAGAAAGTGGAAAAAGCGGCTCGTGCATCCATGAAAACGCAAGTTGAAGCAATGGTTGCCTTTTCTGAAATGGGTATTCCCACCGTTGATTACGGTAACAATATCCGCCAGATGGCTTTCGAAGAAGGCCTGGAAAATGCCTTTAGCTTCCCTGGGTTTGTTCCGGCCTACATTCGCCCCCTATTCTGTCAGGGTATTGGACCGTTCCGATGGGCAGCGCTATCTGGTGATCCAGAAGATATCCGCAAAACTGACGCTAAAGTGAAAGAGCTGATCCCGGACAATCCACATTTGCACAACTGGCTGGATATGGCGGCTGAACGGATCGAATTCCAAGGCCTGCCTGCCCGGATTTGTTGGGTCGGTCTTGGAGATCGTCATCGCCTGGGATTAGCGTTCAATGAGATGGTCAAGAACGGTGAGCTTAAAGCACCAGTTGTTATTGGCCGAGATCATTTGGACTCAGGATCTGTTGCATCGCCAAACCGCGAGACAGAAGCCATGAAAGACGGATCTGACGCAGTATCTGATTGGCCCCTCCTCAACGCACTTCTGAACACGGCTTCTGGCGCAACCTGGGTCAGTTTACATCACGGTGGTGGTGTTGGCATGGGTTTCAGTCAACATTCAGGCGTTGTTATTTGCTGTGACGGAACTGACGAAGCTTCAAAACGGATTGAGAGAGTTCTTTGGAATGATCCGGCAACTGGCGTTATGCGTCACGCAGATGCAGGCTACGACATTGCAAAAGAATGTGCAAAAGAGCACGAGCTCAACCTTCCGGCCATTCTGGATTGAAAATAAAGATATCTGGCAGCGATCTTCCGGTCGCTGCCGTTTTTTTGATTAGCCCCAACCTGCTTTGAAGCCTTGCCGCTTCATATTTATAGACATTGTATTGCGAGCTTTCGGCACAACAATTTCATCTACAGGCTTACTGAAAAGCCAACCTTGGGCGTAGCCAATGCCGATGTTTTTGAGAAGAGCTGCTTGCTCCTTGGTCTCCACCATTTCGGCAATTGTTCCAATCTTAAGATCAATACAAAGCCTTGCCATACTTTTTAGGATCGCTTTGTCTCGCTCATTATTCAGAACATCACGAACATAAGCGCCATCAATTTTGACAAAATCTGTGTTGAGGGCCCTGATATATTGGAATGAAGCTGAACCCGATCCCAAATCATCAAGACTTACATGTATGCCTTTGCGCCGGAAATTCTGAATAATCCGGTCTGCGCGAATGAGATCACCCACTTCACTGGTTTCTGTAATTTCCAGACCAATAAAATTACTGACATCTTTATTCAGTTCGATCAACTGCATTAGGCTATCAACAAATGCATCCGACTCCAGTGAGTGACCTGAAATATTAATCGCCAAATTTGGCGGTTTGGTGCCAGTTTTCAAAAATGATTTCAGATATTCCAGCGATTTCTTAACCACAGCAAGGTCAAGATCAATAATAATTCCAACTTCTTCTGCAAATGTCACCGTCTCAAAGGGAGACTCGCCGTTTTTAAATCGGCAAAGAACCTCATAATGGTGAGTGCTTTCATCAAGCAAGCTGACAATCGGTTGATACACCAGATTAAATTGATTCTTTAAGAATACTGTTTTTAATGAAGAAATTCGGTTCATGGTCGTTTCCATTCGACCTTGAAGTCCATCAGCCAGATTTTCAATCTTGAACTCGGACCCTTCATTATTGATGTAACTGTTCACAACAAACATCAATGCCTGACTGGCATGCTCTGCACTTAAATGACCTTTATCTAGGTTAACATTGCTGGCCTTAACGGCAAGCCCATGCCCCGGCGCGACTTCATCAGACAGTGTTTCCACTTTGCTGCGCAATAGCTCGCTATCCATCGATTTACTATGCAGAACGCCGTACTTGTCACCATCAATACGACCCGCTGAATCACCGCCATAAGAATAGCCGCGTAAGACAGCACCCATTTTATCCAAAAACTCAGTCATACCATCTTCTGTGGTATGGGATGCCATGTCCCGGATATTTTCAAGATGCAACAAAGTCAGCTCAAGATCTTGGCCTGTATCGGCGGCAAGAGCCAGTTGTTCTTTTGCCAGCATGACAAAGTCATTTTTGTCCAAAAGACCTGTTTCTGTATCTCGATTTACGGCTAAGGATTGTGCCGCGGGCAATGCAGACACGTTAATGGCTAGATAAATATGGCCATGGGTTCTTGGAAGACTACATGCACCGACAATTGCCGAAACATTGGTGTTTTTCATACGGGCACCAACCGGATTAATTCGTTCACCTTCTTTCATGTTCTTGAGAAGGTAACAAACCATTCGTTGGTCTAAAGGATCCAGCAGATCACCAAAATCCATAGAAATCAGTTTGGAGGAGTCAACTCCGGTAATCCCCTTGGCAGCGCCGGAGACAAAACAAATCTTACCCTTCGCATCCAACTCCACGAGGAGATCTGCTGCGGCAAAAGAAAAAGCGACAAAGCGTTCTTTATCACCCTTGAGTTCATTGAGTTTAGCGTCTGTCACTATTGAGCCCTCTCACATCTGAGAACACAATAGCCGTTCATTCCTTAAGAAAAGGCAAATAAAAGCCCGGCCGAAGCCGGGCAATATGAATTTTTATGAGTTTTTCCAGACTTATTCTGAAACTTTAGGATCAGGAAGAACCGTCCGAATATGCAGCTCTCGCAGATTCTTAGGTGGAACTGGCGCCGGAGCCTGCATCATCAGATCCTGCGCCTGCTGATTCATTGGGAACAGGATGACTTCACGAATATTAGGCTCATCAGCCAACAGCATGACAATCCGGTCCACACCAGGAGCAATACCACCATGCGGAGGAGCGCCATAACGGAAAGCATTTAGCATTCCACCAAATCGATCTTCAACGACTTGCGCATCATAACCAGCGATTTCAAAAGCCTTGACCATAATGTCTGGGCGGTGGTTACGGATTGCACCGGAAGACAGCTCAATACCGTTACAAACGATATCATACTGATAGCCTTTAATGTCCAGAGGATCCATGTTTTCCAAGGCGTCCAAACCACCTTGTGGCATAGAGAACGGGTTATGGCTGAAATCGAGTTTTTTCTCTGTCTCGTCATATTCAAACATTGGGAAATCGATTACCCAACAGAATTTGAAGACATTCTTTTCACAAATGTCGAGATCAGCACCGATGATGTTACGGGCCTTGCCAGCAAGCTCTGCTGCTTTCAACTCTTTGTCGCAAGCAAAGAAAACACCATCGCCATCTTTCAGGCCGGCAGTTTCCATAATTTTTGCGATCCGCTCTTCATCCAGGTTTTTGGCAATCGGTCCTTTTGCTTCTCCATCCTTGAAAATGATGTAGCCAAGACCACCAGCCCCCTCTTTACGGGCCCAATCATTCATCTTGTCGAAGAAGCTCCGCGCACGGTCACCCGCACCAGGCGCAGGAATTGCCCGAACGACAGAACCGTTTTCAACCGCTTTGGCAAACAAGCCAAAGCCTGAACCGCGGAATTCTTCTGTTACATCAGACAGAATAATCGGGTTTCTCAAATCTGGTTTGTCTGAGCCATATTTCAGCATGGCTTCATCAAATGGAATTCGCACAAATGGCGTAACAACTTCACGGTCGCCCGCAAATTTCTGGAACACTTTTGTCAATACAGGTTCTACGGCGTTAAAAACATCGTCCTGAGTGACATAGGCCATTTCGATATCCAGCTGATAAAATTCACCTGGAGAACGATCAGCGCGCGCATCTTCATCGCGGAAGCAAGGAGCAATCTGGAAATAACGATCAAACCCTGACATCATTACCAACTGTTTGAATTGCTGCGGGGCTTGTGGCAACGCATAAAACTGGCCAGGATGCATCCGGCTCGGAACCAAGAAGTCACGGGCACCTTCCGGAGACGACGCTGTCAGAATGGGTGTCTGGAATTCCATAAAACCCTGATCCTGCATGTTCTTACGAAGCTCAGCAATCACTTGAGAGCGTAACACGATGTTATTGTGAAGCCGCTCCCGACGAAGATCCAAATACCGGTGGCGCAAGCGAATATCTTCTGGATACTCCTGCTCGCCAAAAACTGGCATTGGCAGCTCATCAGCAGCAGATTGCAGAGTAAATTCTTTAATATCCAGCTCCACCTTACCTGTCGGCAAATTTGGATTGATAGTTTCTTCGCTTCTGGCGACGACCGTTCCTGTTACGGTGATAACGCTCTCAGCGCGAACCGCCTCGACTTCAGGGAAAATAGGAACATCGTTCTCGATTACACATTGAGTGATGCCATAGTGATCCCGAAGGTCGATGAACAAGAGATTGCCATGGTCCCTTTTACGATGGACCCAGCCGGACAGGCGAACGGTTTCACCAACATTGCTTTCGCGAAGTTCAGCACATGTGTGCGTACGATAACTATGCATCAGAGCTCTCTTATTGCTTTATCTCGGGACAATAGTCCCACTCAGGGATTCAAAGGGCCTGTATTACATACTTTTTTCCAAGACGCCAACCTTCCTTTGTGTAATAAAAGGGTCTAACGTCGTTTTTGCGTCGAAAAGAAGCAAAATTCAGTTTTTGGTAGAGTGTCAGACCGATAAATTCGAAAAATCATGCAAATTATTACAACAACAGAAAAACTGGACGAGCTCTGTAATCGCCTGTCCGAACATCCATTTGTCACGATCGATACAGAATTTCTCCGGGAAAGCACTTTTTGGCCAAAACTTTGTCTCGTTCAAATTGCTAGCACAGATGAAGCAGCCATCATAGATCCTCTTGTCGATGGCATTGATCTAGCGCCTCTTTATAAGCTGCTTTCTAATCCCGATGTCCTCAAAGTTTTCCATGCAGGTCGTCAGGATCTCGAGATCTTTCACCATCAGACAGGTGTGGTCCCTGCCCCAATTTTTGACACCCAGGTTGCCGCAATGGTCTGCGGTTTTGGAGAGTCAGTCGGTTATGACACGTTGGTTGGGAGCCTTACAGGTCAACGGATTGATAAATCCTCCCGATTTACGGATTGGTCCCGCCGCCCGCTGACAGAACGGCAGCTGGAATACGCCCTTGCCGATGTTACGCATCTTCGGGTTATCTACGATAAGCTACTGCAAAAGTTAGAGAAATCCGGTCGAACACATTGGCTGGACAACGAAATGAAAATTCTGGAAAGTCCAGATACGTATTTTATTCACCCTGAAAATGCCTGGAAACGGATTAAAACTCGCAATAACAAGCCGCGTTTTCTTGCCATTTTGAAATCCATCGCGACCTGGCGCGAAGAAGGGGCACATCGTCAGGATATCCCCCGCAATCGAATTCTTCGGGATGAAGCACTGATTGAAATTGCATCCAACCCACCTAAAAATGCTGAAAAACTAACCCATGTTCGAGGTATCAGCAAAAAATTCGCTGAGGGGAAAAGCGGTCAAAGCTTGCTGAAAGCCATTCAGGCTGGCGTGGAATTGCCGGATGAAGAATGTCCTGTTGTCAAACAAAGGGCTGCTCCGCCTAAAGGCCTTGGCCCCCAGATGGAATTGATGAAAGTTCTTTTGAAACTTCGCTGCGAAGAGAATGAAGTTGCCCAAAAATTAGTGTGCAACACTTCCGAGCTTGAGCAAATTGCAGCCAATGATGATGCGGATGTCCCCGCACTTAAAGGCTGGCGTTATGAAGTTTTTGGAAAAGACGCGCTCGCCCTCAAAAAAGGGAAAATTGCTTTCACCATTGATGGTAAAAAAATAAAGATTATTGATCTTCAATAATCCGAATAGAATAAGTTTTCCCAAGACAGCTTGCAAGTGCGGCCAAGCGAGAATGAACACTTGTTCCCAGAAGGATAGAGAGCTCTTCTGGCACCTCCAGGATTATTTCATTCTTGTCCGCGATCAGGTTCGTTTTTGGCAGGATGCCTTGTGTACCCCCGCTCAAGGAATGAGATAGCCGTAGTGCAAGGCCTAAGCTCAATGAATGCTGTCTTTCCTCGCTATCAACTAAAGCTAATGCGTCTTCCGGAGCATTGCCCACAAAGCCGCCTCGATAGCGAGCATAAACGGCCAGAGCAACGATCGCACGCCCTTTGTGGCCAATACCACTGAAGGGTGCTCTGAAAATTCTGCGAAAAGCTTGTGGAGCGCGATAGTCCGGGCTCATGGTCCAGGCAATATCAGAAAGTGTCGCGGCCGCTAAAGCCAACCGCTTTCCTTTTGAACCTAACTCATCAAAGGCAGGCATCAACCATTGATAAATTTCTTCTCCATGCTCCGCAAAACGACCCTCTTTAGCGGCCATATTGCGACAGGATTCCAAAAGCGGATCTATTTTCCGAACCGGTTTCTTCAACTCAGAAAACAAAAGACCTTCCCTCAAACCATTGGCAGAGAAAATCACATTCTTTGGCTTAACCACACTAAATAGCTGGTCCATGATAACAGCAGCCGTTTTCAAGGTCTCAGCCCTTGATTTTTGAATAAACGGGTTCCGCATCAGATCATCATCCGAGAACGACATGATCTCGCGGATCAACAGTTTCATTTCTGAAAAATGCAACTTGTAATTATGAACGATATTCAGAGGATGTAAGTTCTTCTGAATATGATATTTGGCAAGAGCGCGCCAAGCACCACCAACAACGTAGAAATTTTTACCTCGAACTTCATCAAGCCAGTCGACACTCTCAAATTGGGCATGGAGGTAATTGACTAGATCCTCGCGGGAAAAACCCATCCGTGAAAGCCGCAAGGCACCCAATGGCAATGTGGCTGTATTTCCAATTCGGTGATCACCAACATTGACGAGCTCCAAACTACCGCCGCCCAAGTCTCCGACAAGCCCATTGGCGAATGGCATCCCTGAAAGAACACCAAGACCCGCATAGCGAGCTTCTTGCTTACCACTCAAGACCTGAACATTCAGATCACATTCTTGCTCAATTTCTGCAACAAATTCAGAACCGTTTTCAGCTTCACGAACGGCGGCGGTTGCCGCTACAATAATCCGATCAATTCCCATGTGATGTACCAGGTAGGTATATCGACGAATGGCCCGCATGGCCTCGTCCATTGCTTCTTGGTTCAGAAGGTTGGAATGCCCCAAGTCCCGCCCCAGTCCACACAGAACTTTTTCGTTAAATTTGGGAAGAGGTACACGCGATGGCCCGTCAAAAACCACCAGTCGGACCGAGTTTGAACCGATATCAATGACAGCGGTAAGGTTCTGAGTTGTCGTGACCAGAGTTTCCTGGCCATTCTCCCGGGACTCTAAAATATCCTGCACTGAACCTGCTCTTTTACTGATCCAACTATACCGGCGGTGTTAAATCTGGCACCGGCATGTTCACTTTTAAAGCTTTTCCTCGGCCAGATAAAGATGGATTTGTCAAAAAATAGTTGTGTGCGGAAAATGGTTGCTGATCATCGTGCAATCGTGTGTAGGTTCCATCAGCTTCCAAAATCCAGGTTTGCTGGTTATCCTTGATACAGGCGACCATAATCTGATCCAGAACCTGACGGTGAATTGTCTCGTTCGTTACAGGAACAAGTGTTTCAATTCTACGATTTAGATTTCGAGGCATCCAATCGGCTGAAGACAAAAATACTCTCGCTTCCGGGGATGGTAAACCTGCCCCATTTCCGAAACAGACCATTCTTGAATGTTCCAAAAACCGACCAATGATGCTCCGCACCTGGATATTCTCTGACATTCCTTTAACGCCAGGACGCAGGCAACAAATCCCGCGAACCACAAGTCGGATATTTACACCCGCATTTGAAGCTTTATAGAGTGCATCAATAATTTCAGGATCCACAAGAGAGTTCAATTTAGCCCAGATGGCTCCTGGTTTTCCTTTTTTAACAAAGTCTATTTCCTTCTCAATCATCTCCATCAAGGCTTCCCTAAGATTGTATGGAGAAAGATACAGCTTGCTCATGTTTTCCGGTTTCGAATATCCCGTGATGTAGTTGAACATCAATGTGACATCCTTTGCCAGGTCCTGATCATCTGTGAACATGGAAAGATCGGAATAGATCCGCGCATTGTTGGGATGGTAATTGCCAGTCCCGAAATGCATATAACTTTTCAAGGATTGTCCTTCACGGCGGACGGCAACAGAGACTTTGGCATGAGTTTTAAGATCCACAAAGCCGTATATCACCTGGGCTCCGGCCCGCTCCAAATCGCGAGCCCAACGAATGTTGGCCTCTTCATCGAAACGAGCTTTCAATTCAATCAGGGCAGTCACTGATTTTCCGGCCTCTGCTGCCTCAATCAAGGCCTTAACAATCGGACTATCTGAAGATGTTCGGTACAGCGTATGCTTAATCGCGACAACGTCAGGATCACGGGCTGCTTGTTTCAGAAACTGAACAACAACATCAAAGCTTTCATAGGGGTGGTGGACCACAAAATCCTTGATGCTGATGGCCTGAAAAACGTTACCCCCAGCCTCCCTCACCCGCTCAGGATATCTTGGTTCTGCTTGCTGAAACAATAGATCCGGTCGATCCTCAGTAATCATCTGAGAGACTTGGGATATTCCGAGAATTCCATCAACGACAGTCAACGCACGATTATCAATATCAATCTCTTCGATAAGGAGCTTTCGAAGAGATTCTGGCATCTCTTGATTGACTTTCAAGCGGATTACACTGCCCCGGCGACGGCGTTTCAAGGCCGTTTCATAAAGCCGGACGAGATCTTCAGCTTCTTCCTCAATCTCAATATCACTGTCTCGAATTAATCGAAATAACCCTGATCCCAAGACTTTGTATCCTGGGAAAATTTTATCCAGATAGAGGGTGACAATGCTTTCCAGAGAGATGAAACGAATTTCATCGCCTGGTAAACGAACAAATCGATGTGCTGCGTTCGGAAATGGGATTAGGGCCTTGAGATTGGGCTCGTTTTTCCGTCCAGCCATTTCCAAAATCATTCCAAACCCTAAGTTTTGGATAAACGGAAAAGGGTGAGACGGGTCAATAGCCATGGGTGTCAGGATCGGAAAAATCTGTTCTTCAAAATAACCCTGAAGCCATTTCTTATCCGCTTTGGTCAGGTCACCTGGCAACACAAGATGGATGCCTTCCGCTTCCATCAATTCCAACAGATCTTTCCAGACTTGCTGTTGTTTATCCATCAAGTGGCCTGCGGTAATATCCACCTGCTCCAATGCCTGTGCAGGTGTAAGACCATCTGGACTGACAGTGGCAACACGAGCATGGACCTGCCCCCAGAGGCCCGCAACACGAACCATATAAAACTCATCTAGGTTAGACCCAGAAATGGATAAAAAACGCAGTCTCTCCAAAAGTGGATGAGCAGTATTTTCTGCCTCTTCCAAAACCCTTGAATTGAATGAAATCCATGAAAGTTCCCGGTTGATAAACCGATCTGAAGATGACAAATCAACTGCATCTAATTTCTGGGCCTGATCTATGGGAACTGAAGAGTTCATATTCTTCTTTCTAAAGCGATAACCTATAAGTTGTTTCTAGCAAAAAAATGTCTCCAATTTATTACAACAGAGACCGTTTTATCTCAGTAAGACAACTTCATTTAATCCGTTTCCAAACCTGTGTTTTGCAAATAAACAAGACACAGCCTTTCACTTCCAACGTATTATCGTCCAATAACGACATTTCAGAGCTGTAAGTGTTCCCGTCTTCAGGGTTATAGATGTCTCCATCATCCCACTCATTGGCCCCAACCTTTTCCAAGCCAGAAAGCAATTCTATTCCCAGGATTTTTCGCTCTCTCAGTTTTACATCTTGATTATTAATATCCGTTTTTGGCTGACCCTTGTCGTTATTCGGCTCTTTCAGCCATGTAATCTTACCACAATATTTGTCAGTCTGACATTTACTGATCTCAACATGACTTTTCCCCTCAACAGTCTCCCAAATACCAACGACATCGTTGGCTGCAAAAACAGTTGTGGAAAACAGTCCCAAGCCAATCGTCAACGCGGATAAAAGTTTCATAAACAACCCTCCCTATTCTATACAATGTGATGATACGATGCGGAAGTTGCAAGGCAAGAGAAATGTCAACGGCCTATACCCGCTAACTATTCATCCCATTTAAAAGGTCGCGCACCAAAGGTATAGTTATTCGCCTTTTTTCGGATAAAGAAAGACTATCCAGTTCTTCGACGGTAGAGAGAGCCGCCTTAAAAGTCCGCTCCAAACGGGTTAGAAGATATTGAATGACCTCAGGCGTGACCTGTAACTGACGATCCGAAAATAGTTTCAAAAGTATGGCCCCAAAAAGCATGTCATCAGGCTCTTCAATTCGAGCCACTTGAACAGTTGCCATACGCGATCTTAAGTCCGGCAATTGAATGTCCCATTCGTCAATAATCAGTTGACTGGTGATTAGCAGAAATTGGCCATTTTCTTTGATCAAATTATAAAGATGAAAAAAGTTTGGCTCATTCGTTGCCTCGTCCACATCTTCCAGAACCACGCAGGATTTAGCTACCTCCGCCAATTCTTCAATGGTTAGTCTATCAAGATCATTTGCCTGAAGAGTTTTCGCAGCCGTTTTATCTGCCCATATATGTGATAAATGGGTTTTTCCACATCCCTTGGGGCCTGTGATCAACAAAAAAGGAGCCGGCCAATTCGGCCATTTATCTAACCAGGAAACAGCTGTTGAATTAGCATCCGAAACAAGAAAATCCTCTCTGCCTTTGCTGGAAATAAAGGCAAATTCAAGTGGAATTTGTTGCATCAGTCCTTACTCAGCTTTTCAAAATCGTTAGCATCTCCATAGATCGGACTATCCATATATTGGGTAAGCGCAAACCGGCTTAGGACACCTATCACTGCGGCGACTGGTACAGCGACTAAAACACCAACAAACCCAAATAGAGCGCCACCAGCCAACAAGCCGAACATAACCCAAACCGGATGGAGCCCTACCTTACCGCCAACCAATTTCGGTGTGAGCACATACCCTTCAAGCATTTGACCAACAACAAAAATGCCGCCAACAATTCCAATTTGAATGAAGTCAGGCCAAAACTGAAATAGAGCCACCCCAACAGAAGCAATAAATCCGATGATGGCACCAACAAATGGAATGAAAGAAATCAAGCCGGTTAATATCCCGATAACCAAGCCAAATTCCAGCCCTACAACTAACAAGGCAACGCCATAGTAAATTGCCAAAATCAAACAAACTGTGGATTGACCTCGAACAAATCCGGCGAGAACGTCATCAATTTGCTTCACCAGTGTTCGAATAGTCTGCTGTTGTTTCCGAGGCAGCCAACCGTCAACCCGCTCTACAATTAAATCCCAATCTCGCAGCAAGTAAAAAGCAACAACTGGCGTAATCACCAACAGGCTCAGCAGATTAACGAAAGCCAACCCTTGATCGAGTATATTGGTTGTAATCGATCCTAAATTCTTAAAGGCAGAGGTTGCCTGTTCGCTCAGCACTTTACGGAAATCACCGCCATTATCCAAACCCGGGATATCAACCACACGGGAGAGCAAAGGAACAATCAAGTCATATGCAGCCTGAAAATAACCCGGCAGCCGCTTCACTAATCCAATAAGCTGATCAGCCAGTGCAGGGATCAGCAATACAACTGCCAGAATCGTAATCAAAAGAAAGATTCCCACAATTAGAGAAGTGGCAGAAGTCCGGCCCATCCCCTTTTCTTCGAGTTTATCTGCGACCGGGTCCAGGAAATAGGCAACCGCCATCCCCAACACAAAAGGAAGCAGGATCTCTCGAAGGAGGACCAAAATTGCGAGAAAAACAACTGTCGCAATAATCCAGAATTTCAGATGTTGACGGATTGTCATTCAGTTTTTTTCCTCAGTTAATCGATCTTTGGCAGATTGCTTTGCTTAACCCAGGTCGTCAAGTAACTGTATCCAGAAAGCACTGTCGTCATCGCCACAATATACACAAAGATGACAATCATCAGGGCGATTTCCATTGTAAAAGCTGCATTTGCCAACACGAGAGCTGCAAGCACGATCTGAAAGAAGGTATTTGCTTTACTGATCATCACGGGCTTGATCACCACCTTTATTTCCATCAAATAGGAAAACAAAATACCGCCTATAATGAGAATATCGCGGCTCACCACCAAAATAACCAACCAACTTGGTATTTCTTCTTTTATTCCAAGGGTAACAAAAATAGAAACCAGCAGGATCTTATCCGCTAAAGGATCAAGATACTTTCCAAGCATAGTCACTGAATCAAACTGTTTGGCGATCAAACCATCCAAGGCGTCTGATACGCCGCCCAGAACAAAAACCACAAACGCACCCAGCATCTGTTCGGTTAAAATCAGCCAGACGATAAGCGGCACAGAAAAAATCCGCGCCAATGTAATTGTATTGGGGATATTCAATTTATTACCAGATTTCAGATTGCACACACACTCACTGACCTGAGCGGCGCCAGTATAACCAAAAAGGGATCGATTAGTTAAGACCCTGCTTGTTCAATGTCCAATAACCCTCTGCATCGTCGAGCACAAGGCTCTTTTGTGCGAAAGCCTGCCGCAGTTGACTGAGGTTACCCACAAACTCGATCTCCCAGAAAACGTTTCCGACTGAAATTTCCCGCACTTTCACCTGTTGAATTGCCGGGATTTCAGAGGTTTTTGTCTTAACGTCAACCCAGTCTTTCAGGCTGTTAATTGTAGTCGAAACCGCCAACTTGTTTTCAACAGACCGATCCAAGATGTTTTGATCTTTCCACCCCTCCTGAAGGTTTTGAAACATATCGAAGATCGCTGCCCGGAATATTTCTTCATCGGTATCCCCACCTGTAAAGCTCTCAACAACAGCAGGGGTCAACATGTCGCTCCGTTGATAGGAAATATCAAGACGGCGGATACCGTTGTTATTTTGCAGGCTGGCATATGCAACCATCACCGCACTCGCGCCATATTCCTCAGCTATCGACCTAATAGGCTCTTCTCGAAGGTAGATCGCGTCTTCAACAGTAACAGCCTTCATGTCATCAAGTGTTCCCACAGGAACTCGAACAGGCAAAACGGGGATTTGCGCCCAGTCATCCTGTCGTTGCAGGTTTCCTTCAGGGCCATTTCGGTTATCGAATATATCAATCCAGGCATCCCGCCATGGGTTAGGTTCATCCCAAAGGTTCTTGGTCCCCTTATCTTCGTACACAGGAAGAACTAAAATTGGTTTACTGATGCTCTCCGCATAAGGAATATCCCTTGCACGCAACAACGGCAAAATGCGTTCCCGGTTAAAGTCCACAGTAAAATCAGCCAAATACCGCGTAGCTGAAGTTTTCTCATTTTTCACTTGGACCCCAGTAACCATGCCCGCAATTTCAGTTTCCGGTAGGCTGGGAAGCTCTGTGTGGTAAGTTTCTGGTGTCAATTTGCGTAACAGGGCATTAAAAGCTCTCACTTGCGCTTCACTAATTGCAATTTCACGAGCTTCATTTGCAGAACTGGCAGTAACATCGACTGATATACCACGTGCAGAAAACAACCCCTCTGCTGATGCAGCCGAGATAGTGCCAAAAAAGATAGTCGCAAACAGCGCCAGCGTTTGTGCTAATATGAAGTAATTATTTGGTCGAACTGTTTCCATCATTGCAAACCACTGGAAAAATCGTATGTTGGCCCGAGATATTGTAGGACATTAAGCAGAACATATCCCATGACAAGTGAAAGCTCCAAAAAAAGTTATAGTTATAAGGACGCTGGTGTCGATATTGAGGCAGGAAATTCCCTGGTCAATGCCATCAAGCCTCTTGCTGCCATGACAAAACGATCTGGTGCCAATGCCGACTTAGGTGGTTTTGGGGCGCTTTTTGATCTTAAGGCCGCTGGCTTCGAAGACCCGCTTCTAGTCTCAGCTACAGACGGTGTTGGCACGAAGTTAAAACTCGCCATCGATCTTGATAAGCATGATACGGTTGGAATTGATCTTGTTGCAATGTGCGTAAACGACTTGGTCGTTCAGGGCGCAGAACCTCTCTTTTTCCTCGACTATTTTGCAACAGGTGGATTGGACGTCGAGGCGACCCGAGATATCGTCAAGGGAATCGCTGATGGGTGTGTTCAGGCCGGCTGCGCACTTATTGGAGGCGAGACAGCCGAAATGCCAGGTATGTATGCTAAAGGCGACTATGACATGGCTGGTTTTACCGTTGGTGCCGTTGAACGGGATCAACTGTTAAAGGCAGACACCCTAAACGAAGGCGATATACTGCTAGGGCTCAGTTCCAGTGGTGTCCATTCCAACGGATATTCACTGGTTAGACGTCTGATTGCCGATTTTGATCTGGATTTGAACGCTCCCGCGCCATTTGATACCTCCCAAAACCTGGGAGAGGCCTTAATCGCACCGACACGGATCTATGTGAAAAGTTGCCTTGCCGGCGTCCGCGCAGGTTACATTAAAGCATTGTCCCACATTACTGGTGGCGGACTTTATGAAAACATTCCCCGCATTCTCCCTGAAAATTTGATTGCCGAACTTGATGCCAAATCGTGGCCCCTGCCCCCCTTATTCCAATGGATGGCAGAAATAGGTAATATTGCTGAGCGGGAACTGGCTACCACTTTTAACTGTGGAATTGGCATGGTAGTTGCCGTAGCTCCTGCAAATAAATCGGCCCTAATCCAGTTGCTAGAGGAGGCTGGCGAGACAGTTTTCGAAATTGGTCGTTTGAGTGCACGCACAAACGATCAGGAACAGGTCCTCATTAATGATCTTGAAGAGGCATTTCTAAAGTGAAAGTCGCCATTCTGATTTCTTCACGGGGCTCAAACATGCAGGCCCTTGTCAATGCCACGCAAAAAGAAGGATTTCCGGCGGAAGTTGTTACAGTTCTCTCTAACAACCCCGAAGCTGCAGGCCTCCAGTTCGCAAAAGATAAAGGCATTGAAACCAAAGTCATCAACCATCGGGATTTTGATGAACGCGAAGATTTTGACGACGCCATTACAGAGTATCTGACGGATAAGAAAGTTGACCTTATCTGCCTTGCTGGATTTATGCGCCTCTTGTCAGCAAAATTTGTAAACAGATGGCGGGATCGGATCCTCAACATCCATCCTTCACTCCTTCCAGCTTTCAAAGGCTTGCACGTTCATGAACGGGCGATCGAGTCTGGTGCGCGATTTACCGGTTGCACGGTTCATTATGTGCGCCCTGAAATGGATGACGGGCCCATTATTGTCCAGGCAGCGGTTCCCATTCTCCAGGACGATACGCCGGACGATCTAGCAGCCAGGATCCTTGTTCAGGAACACAAAATCTATCCGCTCGCACTCAAGCTGATTGCTGAAAAACGTGTAAAGGTTCATGGATCTGTCTGTAAAATCAGCGAACCTGATGAGGATGGAACAAGTATTACCAATCCTCAAACCCGATAACACCACAAACCGGCTTATGAAGCCGGTTTTCTTTTTCGCCTATTCTTGCGCGCCAATAAATTGAGGGTTTCCACTCCCGCAGAAAATGCCATAGCAGCGTAGATGTATCCTTTTGGCACATGGAACCCTAATCCTTCGGCAATCAAGGTCATTCCGATCATCAACAAAAAACCAAGCGCCAGCATTACAACGGTTGGGTTTTTGGAAATAAATTCTGAGAGTGGGTTAGCTGCAACCATCATAATGCCAACAGACACCACCACAGCAATAACCATGATTGCAATCTCATCTGTCATGCCAACGGCTGTGATAATGCTATCCACAGAAAAGACGATATCTAGAAGCAGGATCTGAACAATAACTGCAGCAAAGCTTGAAACTTTAACTTGCCCCTCGTCTTCAGCTTCCTCAGCCCCCTGCATATGGTGATGAACTTCTGTTGTTGCCTTCCAAACCAGAAAAAGCCCGCCTGCCAGCATAATCAAATCCCGCCAGGAGAAATCAAAATCCTGAAAAGAGAAAACAGGTTCCGTCAGGGTCACAATAATCGCGATCAGGCTTAACAGAACCAATCTGAGAACCATGGCGAGCCCGATCCCGATTAACCGGCCTGTTTTCCGTTGATGCTCTGGCAAGCGGTTGCTCAGGATTGAAACGAAGATCAAGTTATCGATCCCAAGGACGATTTCCATAACGATCAACGTTAGTAAGGCGACTATGGATGTCGGATCAGTCAATATTTCCAGAAACATATGCTTCCCCCTCAGCTTTCCTCAAGACATAAGACGCTTAAACATGCCAAACAAGCCTTTGTTTCCCATCGGTTTTAGTGCAAATGAAAAAAGCCCAAGAAAAAAGGCTCTGCAAATCTGCAGAGCCTTCCAAATTAAGCCGTCGCAAGTAACTGCGCCGGTATTTGTCTCCCAATTAGCGGGAGTAGAATTCGACGATCAGGTTTGGTTCCATTACAACTGGGTAAGGAACGTCAGCCAGTTTCGGAATAGAATTGAAAGAACCTTTCATGGTCTTGTGATCAACTTCGATGTAATCAGGAACTTCCCGTTCTGCTGAAGCTGATGCTTCCAGAACCAAAGCCATCTGTTTTGATTTTTCGCGAACCTCAATCACATCACCTGGCTTAACCATGTAAGATGCAATGTTCACTTTCTTGCCGTTGACTAGAACATGACCGTGGTTCACGAACTGACGTGCAGCAAAAACAGTTGGAACAAATTTCATCCGGTAGACGACTGCGTCAAGACGACGTTCCAGCAGACCGATGAGGTTTTCAGAAGTGTCACCGCGCAGACGAACAGCTTCCGCATAAAGACGACGGAAAGCTTTCTCTGTAATGTTACCGTAGTAACCTTTTAGCTTCTGTTTAGCGCGCAGGTGGATACCGAAGTCAGACAGTTTACCGCGGCGGTTCTGTCCGTGCTGACCTGGGCCATATTCGCGAGTGTTTACTGGGCTTTTTGGACGGCCCCAGATGTTTTCACCCATACGGCGGTCAATTTTGTATTTTGCCTGAATACGTTTACTCATAAACTTAATTCCAATCTAAATTTAGGATTAAGGCATGCCGACGAGGCTTGCACAGGAAGTGGGCAATATACTCATGGAATTACCCATGTCAACAGCTTATCCAAGTTATGAACGTGCCTCCAACTCGGCCAAATATGTCAGGATTTCACTGGATACTCGTTCAGGGTCCTCATGGGTCACCCAATGACTAACTTCTGGCAGTTTGACTAGCTTTAGATCGGGAACGAATTTTTCAAGCCCGTCTATGTTTTCCGGGATCAAAGCATGATCCTTTTCACCCCAGACAACAAGAGTTGGAACCTTAACGATAAAGTCTTCTGGATTAAGCGATAAAGGTTTATCGCCTGCTTGTAGTTTTCGAGGTGTCAACGGCGATGCCCGATAATAATTCAACATTGCGGTTACAGCTCCTGGGATTTGCCAAGCACGTAAATATTCCGCCTTTTCTTCAGGTGTGATTAGCCCCCTTTTTTCATGCTCAGCAAATGTCCAATCCCAAAACCATTGGCAATCATTTGCAAGCAAGCGCTCCTCAATCCCTTCTTTCCGAAAATCTGCCATATACTGACTATGGGCTATTTGATCGTCATTATGCTGCAAAAGATTTGCGAAGATATAGGGATGTGGACCATTAAAAACCATCAAACCTTTCACTAGATCCGGTTTGGCTATGGCGACTGACCAGGCGACTGCAGCTCCCCAATCATGTGAGGCAAGGTAAAATTCATCATAGCCATGAAATTTGGCTAATTTGACAACATCAGAGATCAAATGATTGATCTTATAGTCCGCTATGTCCTTCGGGCGTTCTGAGAGATTATAGCCCCTCATGTCCGGTGCAATCACGTGATACTTCTCTCCCAATACGGGGAGCTGCTTGCGCCAGGTAAACCAGAATTCGGGAAACCCATGCAGGAGGATGATCAGTTTTTCTCCCTTTTGTCCGGATTCTGCATAATGCAGTCTGATGTCCCCCAGATCCGCGAACCCCTCCCTGATGTCAGTCATTATTCTTCCTTTTTATGTCTCGACAGTCCCTTTATGATCCCTTGCATCGCTTTGATATCCGTCTCCAGCATGCCAAAGCGATGAAACATGTTCCGCATATTTTTCAAGATCACAGGTTTACGGTTCATCATACGGTCAAAATAGCCGCGGGCGTCAAGCTCTCGCTCTATCCGCTCAAAAAGGAAATTCATTTCCTCCTTTGTCGCGGGGCGCTCATCATTGATCAACCGCTTTTCAGGTGTTGTATCTGCTACCTGATACCATTCATAAGCAACCAGCAAGACAGCCTGCGCCAAATTGATCGAGGAAAAATCAGGGTTCAAAGGAACCGTAATGATGGTATCCGCGTAAGTGATATCCTCACTGGTAAGGCCCCAACTTTCCTTACCGAAGAGAATTCCAACTCCCTCCCCGCTTAATTTATGCCCACGAATTTCTGTCGCGGCGGCTTTAGGTGTTACCACATGTTTGATCATGTCCCGTGGGCGGGCAGTTGTGGCATAAACATGCTGAAGATCTGCGATGGCGTCCTGAACCGTCTCAAAAACCCGTGCCTTTTCTAAGACCTCGTCAGCCCGCGAAGCCATAGCAACGGCTTTTTCGTTCGGCCAGCCATCTCGGGGGCTTACCAAGCGCATATCGGTCAAACCGAAATTAAGCATCGCTCTGGCGGCCGCGCCTATATTTTCCCCCATTTGGGGTTCCACAAGAATAATCGCTGGCGAATTCTGTTGCCCACTCATGAAACTGTGCCTATGTCGTTACCATCAAATAATGGCAGACTACTTACTCGCCGGCGCCCCATCCCGCAACAGTTTATAAGTAATACTATCCAAAAGCGCAGCGAATGATGCATCCACAATATTAGGGGAAACGCCAATGGTAAACCAGCGATGGCCAGTATCATCTGTGCTTTCGATCATAACGCGGGTCACCGCTTCGGTTCCGGTTGAAAGGATCCGAACCTTAAAATCAGCAAGGCGTAAATCTTTCAGGTATTCGGAATATGCCCCCAAATCTTTCCGAAGGGCCTGGTCCAATGCGTTCACAGGACCATTTCCCTCTGCGACCGACATTAGCCGTTCCCCGTCTACGATGACTTTCACGACCGCATCAGAGATTGTTATTAAATCTCCATTGGCATTGTGGCGACGCTCGACCTGAACACGAAAGCTTTCAACCTGAAAATATTCGGGAACCTGCCCGAGACGCCGACGGGCCATTAATTCAAAACTGGCAAGTGCCCCATCATAGCTATAGCCGTTATGCTCCCGCTCCTTCACTTCCTCGAGCAGCCGGTCAACCCTTGGATCTTTGGGATCAATTTCAAGTCCAAACTCCTGGAACTGAGCGATCAGATTGGATCGTCCGGCCTGATCGGAAACCGGAATGACACGTCGGTTCCCAACAGACGCTGGATCAACATGCTCATAAGTAGTTGGATCTTTCTGTACAGCGGACACATGCAGCCCACCTTTATGGGTGAAGGCTGATGCACCAACATATGGTTGATGCCTGTTTGGTGCCCGGTTCAGGATTTCATCCAGCATCAAAGAGGCTAAGCGAAGTTTTTTCAGCCCATCCGACGTAATTCCCGTTTCAAATTGGGATTTGTAGGGCTCTTTCAAACATAAGGTTGGGATAAGACTAACCATATTGGCATTGCCACACCTCTCCCCCAACCCATTGAGTGTCCCCTGCACTTGCCGAACCCCTGCCCGAATTGCAGCCAACGAATTGGCAACCGCGTTCTCCGTATCGTTATGAGTATGAATACCCAAATGATCACCGGGAATGTGTTTCACGACTTCAGAAACAATTGCTTCAACTTCATGCGGGAGTGTGCCGCCGTTGGTATCACAAAGAACAACCCAACGTGCCCCCGCATCATACGCTGCTTTTGCACATTTCAATGCATATTCAGGATTAGCTTTATAACCATCGAAAAAATGCTCAGCATCATACATCGGCTCCCGGCCGAGACGACGACATTCTTCCATAGAGGAAGAGATCAGCTCAACATTCTCATCAAGTTCAATACCCAAGGCGACTTCAACCTGAAAATCCCAGCTCTTACCAACAAGACAAACAGCTGGCGTTTCAGAATCCAGAACTGCCTTCAATCCAGTGTCATTGGAAGCGCTTCGCCCTGGGCGACGTGTCATTCCAAATGCCGTGAAAGTCGCATTTTTATAGTTATGATCACGGGCGAAAAATTCAGTGTCCCCCGGGTTTGCCCCAGGCCAGCCGCCCTCAATATAATCAATGCCCAGCTTATCCAAAGTTTCGGCAATCGCAATTTTGTCTTCGACGCTAAAGTCTACACCGTGTGTCTGTGCACCATCGCGCAGCGTCGTATCAAACAAATATAACCGCTCTTTAGAGGACATCGTCTCACGCACCTGATTTTTCTATTTATTTCAATTCTTTTGAAGCCATTGCAACAAAGACAAAGCAATAGACCCATAAATTGAAATGGTCAACAATAGACGGCAGTTTAAGGGTTGGTTATGCCCGCTTCCAGGTGGTTCCGCCGGGCCCATCCTCTAGAATGACCCCTTGCGCTTTCAGATCATCTCGAATTTCATCCGAACGGGCAAAATCCTTGTTGGCACGCGCTTCCAGTCGCTCGGCGATCAGACTTTCAATAGTCGCCTCATCTAATCCGTCGCTGCTACCACCCTTGAACCAATCTTCCGGAGACAACTGCAAGAGGCCCAGTTGATCGCCAGCTGATAAGAGTTTGGCTTTTAAAACAGCTTTTTCAGAAGCATCCGTCGCTTTATTTGCTTGAGATGCCAATGCATACAGCGCTGTTAAAGCTTTTGGCGTGTTCAAGTCATCCATCAAAGCATCACGGACATCTTCTGCAACAATATCAGCCGCCGGATCAACATCATCAAGTTTCTGAAGTGCTGTATAAAGTCGATCCAAATTTGTCTTGGATTGCTTGACCCCGTCGGATGTCCAGTCAAGAGGTTGGCGATAATGAGCCGTGAGCATATTTAAGCGCAACGCTTCGCCTGGCGCTTCCTCAAGCAACTCCCGAACTGTCCGGAAATTACCGAGGGATTTGGACATCTTGTCCCCTTCAACTGTCAGAAAGCCGTTATGCACCCAGTATTTGGCAAATGTATCTGGACCATTAGCGCAGCAGCTTTGGGCAACTTCATTTTCATGGTGCGGAAATATCAGGTCCCGACCACCGCCATGAATATCAAATGTATCTCCAAGTTCCGCTTTTGACATGACAGAACATTCAATATGCCAACCCGGCCGCCCACGCCCCCAGGGGCTATCCCAACCGGGCATGTCATCAGTTGAGGGTTTCCAAAGCACAAAATCGGCAGGATCTTTTTTATAAGGAGCGACTTCAACACGAGCACCGGCAATCATGTCATCCCGGTTCCGACCAGAAAGTTTGCCGTAATCTGGCATGGACTGAACATCAAAAAGAACATGACCTTCTGCTTCATAGGCATGCCCCTTTTCGATCAGGGTGTTGATCATATCAATCATACCATCGATATGCTGCGTGGCATGCGGCTCCCGATCCGGCATAGCCGCACCAAGAGCAGCCATATCATCATGGTAAGCCTTAGTTGTGCGCGATGTCAGGTCATCAATCGTTTCACAGTTACGGGCTGCCGCCTCGATAATTTTATCTTCGACATCTGTAATATTCCGAACATAGGTCACATGATCAGTGCCGTATATTGAGCGAAGAAGGCGAACCAAAACATCAAAAATCACGACCGGACGCGCATTACCGATATGCGCAAAGTCATACACAGTTGGGCCGCACACATACATGCCAACATTCTTTGGATCGATAGGAACGAATTCCTCTTTCTGTCGGGTTGCAGTGTTATAAAGATGTAACTTCACGATCTATCCTCGGGATGGCAATTAGGCCACCTCTCCTTTAAGACGTTTCAAGGTCTTCTCTCGTCCCAACAAGGGGAGTAACTTACCCATTTCTGGACCATGAGACTGAGCTGTAAGTGCTTGTCTCAGCGGCATAAATAGGGCTTTTCCCTTAACCCCCAGCTCATCCTTAATGGCATTGGTCCAGCTTTTCCAGCTGTCTCCATCCAGGGTTCCAGCAGGTAGCAGTTCCGCTGCTTTCGCAGCAAAGCTCTCATCCTCAATAACTGGATTGATTTGCCCGTAGGTTACTTCGGTCCACAATTTAGCTTCACCCAGAACAGACAAATTTCCTTGGATGACGGCCCACAGATCTGCCGTACATCCTTCAAGCTCAGGGCGATCTTTCACGAGTTCCCATGGCATCTCATGCAAAATCTTGGCATTCAGGTTTTTAAGTTCTGCCGGGTCGAATTTAGCTGCGGCTCGACTGAAGTGACCGATATCAAATCCTTCAATAAGTTTTGCCAAATCATATTGGCCGACGACATTATCCGAGGTTCCGAGGCGTGCGAGCAACGAGTTGATGCTCATCGGCTCAAGCCCTTCATCTCGCATATCCCTTAAAGACAAGCTCCCTTCCCGTTTAGAGAGCGGTCCTCCATCAGGTCCCATCAAAAGTGGAATATGAGCAAATTCTGGTACAGTTGCGCCCATCGCCTTAAAGAGTTGGATATGAAGTGCTGTATTACTGACATGATCCTCGCCCCGGATCACATGGGTAATCCCGAAATCCACATCATCAACAACAGATGGCAAATGATATAGTGGACGTCCATCAGTCCGAATGAGAACAGGGTCCGACATACTGGCACAGTCAACTTCCACACGACCTCGCACATGATCGTCCCAAGCCACAACCTCCTGATCCAGTAGGAAGCGCCAATGTGGTTGGCGTCCTTCTGCTTCAAAGGCCTGTTTTTCTTCGTCTGTCAGCTTCAATGCAGAACGATCATAAACAGGTGGCAATTTTCGGGCGAGCTGCCGTTTCCGCTTATATTCAAGCTCCTCACCCGTTTCATAACACGGATAAAGACGGCCCTCAGCCTTGAGTTTCTCAAAAATTTCAGTGTACCGGTCGGCGCGATCCGACTGTTTTTTCAGATCATCCCAAACAAGCCCAAGCCAAGTTAGATCTTCCTTGATCCCTTCAGCAAATTCTTCAGTGGAACGCTCCTCATCCGTATCATCCAGACGAAGAACAAATTCACCCTCAATTTTGCGAGCATAAAGCCAGTTAATCAGGGCGAGCCGTGCATTCCCTACGTGTAAATAACCGGTTGGGCTTGGTGCAAATCGAAATTTTGCGGTCATCTCTTATCCCTAAATCCGTTTGTAATCGGATAGCGTCTGTCTTTACCAAAGTTGCGCGTCGTTATCTTGACACCTGGAGGGGCCTGTCTACGCTTATATTCAGCGACATAAAGTAGGTTCTGAACCCGACTGACCAGTGCCCCATCATATCCAGCTTCAACAATCTCAGCGTAGGATTTTTCATCCTCGATCAAAGCATGAAGTATACCGTCGAGAATTTCATAAGGCGGGAGACTGTCTTCGTCCTTCTGATCCTCACGTAATTCCGCGGTTGGTGGCTTCACAATCACATTTTCAGGCATCACGGCACCATTTGGCCCCAAAAACAGATCAGAGCTGGACTTGTTCCGCCAGTGAGACACCTCAAAACATTTGGTTTTGTATAGATCTTTCAAAACCGAGTAACCGCCGCACATATCACCGTAGATCGTTGCGTATCCCGTAGACATTTCAGACTTGTTACCCGTGGTGAGCACCATCTTTCCAAATTTGTTGGAAATCGCCATCAGCGTGAGGCCACGGATCCGAGATTGAATATTCTCTTCGGTGATATCCGCATTGGTTCCTTCGAACAAATGTGACAGCATGCCATCAAACGCATCTACGGCCGGTTCAATCTGAACAGTATCCAGCTTGGTTCCTAAAAGGCGTGCACATTCTGCTGCATCATCCAAGCTTTCCTGTGATGTATAGCGGGATGGCATCATCACGCAGTGAACGCGATCTGCACCGAGGGCATCCACCGCCACAGCAGCACTTAACGCACTATCAATTCCACCGGACAGGCCGAGGACAACCCCTGGAAAACCGTTTTTATTGACATAGTCTTTCAGCCCCAGAACCATGGCATTATAGATCCGCTCCAGATCACCACCGGGCTCAACAAGCGATGTTGTGGCACATTTCCAGCGATCGCCATCCCGTTCCCAGTCGGTCACCAGCAAATCTTCTTTCCAGCAGGCCATTTGCACATTCAAGGTGCAGTCATCATTCAAAACGAATGAGCCACCATCGAAAACGAGCTCATCCTGACCACCAATTTGATTGACATAAACGATTGGCAATTCTGTCTCTTTAACCCGTTCGACCGCATAATTAAGACGCGCATCGCCTTTTTCGTGATCATAAGGGCTTCCGTTGGGAACAATCAGAAGTTCGGCCCCTGTTTCAGCCAGACATTCGGCAACATCTGGATACCACATGTCCTCACAGATCATCACGCCCATGCGGACACCCTTAAACGGAATTGGCCCAGGAAGCGGCCCGGGTTCAAAGACGCGAATTTCGTCAAAGACCCCATAATTCGGAAGTTTGTTTTTGTATCGAGTTGCTGAAATTTTTCCTTCTTCAAGGAGACAAACTGTATTGCGGAGGAAAGGACCATCCATCATCGGCCCGGTCATTAGCATTGCCGGCCCCCCATCAAGGGTTAGTTCAGCAAGCTCTGACATGGCTTGTTCACAAGCCCTGACAAATGATGGCTTTAAAACTAGATCCTCTGGCGGGTAACCACAAATAAACAGTTCTGGGAAAACGACGAGCTCAGCACCTTCGGCTTCCGCTTCTTCCCGGAACTCTCTAGCAAGTTTGATATTTCCTGCGATATCCCCAAGCTTTGGGTTTGCCTGGGCAAGGGCAATTTTCAATTTGTCAGTCATGATGTTGGTTTTAACGCCCCTTGAATAAAGCAGCAACGAAAAGAATGCACGTTATTCAAAAGAAAAAGAAAGACAAGAACAAACTTAACCGTTTCGGTTCCAAGGTGTTGGCCCATCGTTTAATGGGCTTTGTTCCTCATCTTCCTCTTCTTCATCCTCATCTTCACGATCAGCCATGATGCCTATTGAGGCTTTACTCATTTTTGGCGGTGAAGTCTCGTCAGGTTCCTCTTCATCCCATTCTTCAGATTCTGGGTTCAAGGTAACTGCAACCATCCCTGAGCGAACCGGCATGGCGACGAAGTCATTCTGATCATCAAGGGGGACGGCTTCTTTTACAGACATTCGGTAAATAGCAAATATTACGATGATAGAACAGGCACCGCCCATAAAGACAAAGAACATCCAGGACCCAACTGCTCCCATCAACAGGGATACCCCGATAGGACCTGCGATCGCTCCTACACCATTCACCAAAAGCAACCCACTACTCGCCGCAACCATTTGATTTGGTTGCAAATGGTCGTTGGTATGAGCCAAACACAAGGAATAGAGAGGGAAACAGAACCCCCCAAACAGCATCGCCCCACCCATAAACCAAAGCTTATTATCCCAGGTTTGCAATTCCAATAGCACCAAACAGAGTGCCAATGAAACGGCCGCAGTCATTAAAAGGACCTTCCGACGATCCATAAAATCAGACAGACGCCCGATTGGCATTTGCAACAAAGCCCCTCCGACAACGGCGGCACTAATAAAGATTGAGATTTGCCCAACTGAAAGACCAATCAATGATCCGTAAACCGCTGCCATTGAATAAAAACCGCCGTGAGCAATGCCAACTACGAGCGCGGAAACAACACCCAAAGGCGAAATCGCATAGAGTTGTCGAATACCAAGATTATCAGGTGCTTCCATATTTGGCATTGGAGATGCACTCAAGGCAGAAGGAATCAACGCCAAGGAAACGAGGACAGAAACGATCACAAACAGCTGGAAACTTGCTGGATCGTATGAGTTCAACAGAATTTGGCCTCCTGCCATCCCACCAAAAGTGATCACCATATAAATGGAGAGAATGGATCCCCGTGTTTCATTAGTGGCAGTATCATTGAGCCAGCTTTCACTAACAATATACAGACCCGCAAAGGAAAAACCGGTCAAAAGGCGAAACACACCCCAGACATAAGGATCCGCAAACACAGCATGGATCAATGCAGCTGTTGAGGCTAACGAAGCCAAAGCGGCAAATACCCTTACATGACCGACAGACGCCAGAATTTTAGGTGTTATGATCGACCCGAACAAAAAGCCCATATAATAGGCCGACATGATCAGACCGGTAATGGCGGTTGGAAAACCTTCGATGCTTGCTCGAACACCCAGCAAACTGCCCTGCAACCCGTTTCCGAGCATCATCAGGCCGATCCCCAATAGTAATGGCCAGCACGATTTGAGGGCTTCAGTCATGCATATCTCCTTAGACCGGCAAATCTGAAAACCGATCAATAGGGTGTTTAAAAGATTAGGGACTGCCCTGACTATCGACCTTTAAAAGCCAATAACCTGTTCAGTCCCCAATATGTTCTAAATGTACCTATCGCTCTTTGAAAAGAGACTCAAACTATTTTTTCTTCAGAAGGAATTCACGACCCAATTTTACGCTTGGAACACCATCGTATGAGATTACGTCAGCGGTTGCATAGGTCTCTGCCCACCGATCTGGAAGATATGAGCCTGTTCCGATAACATCAATTGGCGCCTTCAAACTTCCCATCACCCGACATTTATCTGGCGAAAAACCGGAAGAAGCCACAATTTTGGCCTTCGTAAAACCGGCGGCATCCAAACTTTCCCGCATGTGATAGATAGCAGCAGCGGAAACCCCAGTACCAACAAGCCAGCGGAGTTCCTCTTCCGAACGATATTGGCGAATGCCTTTTGGAACATACCTTTCCAAAACAGCGTAAGACTGGGCAGGATCCAATCCTTCAATAAAGCGTCCACCATGCGTATCCATCCGGACGGACATTTTACCCGCTTCTACCAATTCAGGGAAACGCTGACAAACCGCGATCGCATCGGTCACTTCCTGACCATAATAATCAACAAGTACTGTCAAAGGATCGCCGGGATAACTCTCTGAAAACATTTCAGCAGCTCTAAGTGTACTACCTGCATACCCGATCAGAGCATGTGGCATCGTTCCCAGACCGAGCGAATTACCGAAGTAATGGGCTGTACTATCATTCGCATTGCCAATGAAGCCTTTTGAGCCATGTTCTTTTCGAGCAGCTTCCCCCCCAACAGACGCTGCATACGCCATCATCTCGGCCATTTCGGCACCTGCGCAATGACGAGCATCCATCGCCAAGAAGGAGGCATCCGGCATGAAGGTGCACATTTGGTAAGCATTATAAGCCGCTACACAAGCTGGCCCAAGTTTTTGTAGGTAAATTGTTTCGAGGTCCACCAAATCCACGAAGCTACCCGTAATGTAGACCAACGGCTCACCCGCACCGACCCAGTCACCCTCTTCATAACAAGGTTCAACTTTAAAATTATGACCGCGTAGTTCGTTAATCTTCTGCAGCCATTCCAAAAGTAGTCTTGGGGCAAAGATCACGGGGCGCCGCATAAACACAGCATAAGTTACTGTTTTATCGCCAAATTTTTCGACAATAAATTTTGTTCGATTAAAGTACTGGTCCGTATGCGCGGCGATTGACTCATCAATCGCCGCTAAAGGATTTTTCACATTCTGGTGTGTCATGGGGAATTTCGAGACTAGGATGCCGTTGCAGCGACCCTACCATCTCCTCTTTCATTTTTCAGCATTTCCGCAATCAGGAATGCAAGTTCCAAGGCTTGGTTGGCATTTAAGCGCGGGTCACAGGCTGTATGATACCGATCGCTCAAACGCTCCTCTGTCACTTCAAAGGCACCGCCGAGACATTCTGTTACATCCTGACCTGTCATTTCGAAATGAACGCCACCTGCATGAGTTCCCTCTGCATTGTGTACTTCGAAAAACTCCCGGACTTCACTCAGGATCCGGTCGAACGGCCGGGTTTTATAGCCTGTCGATGATTTAATCGTATTCCCGTGCATCGGATCACAAGACCAAACAACCTTGCGGCCTTCTTGCTCAATTTTGCGGATCATTGCAGGCAGATGCTTGTCCACATTCCCAGCACCAAATCGGCAAATTACAGTTAGGCGTCCAGGATCATTTTCTGGATTTAGCTTATCAATAAGACGCAAGAGCGTGTCAGGGTCCTGTGACGGGCCTGCTTTCACCCCAATTGGGTTACCGACACCTCGCAGGAATTCGACATGTGCTTCATCAGGATCCCGAGTCCGATCTCCAATCCATAGCATATGCGCTGATGTGTCGTAATATTCACCAGATGTACTGTCGACACGGGTCAAAGCCTGCTCATATCGTAGAAGCAATGCTTCGTGAGACGTAAAGAAATCAGTCTTACCCATCTGAGGCGTATTTTCAGCCGTTACACCGCAAGATTCCATGAAGGCCAATGCATCTTGAATACGTTCGGCCATTTCCCGGTACCGTGCACCTTGTGGCTTGCTGGCGACAAAACCCATATTCCATTGCTGAACCTGATGAAGGTCTGCATAACCACCTTGGGCAAACGCGCGAAGCAAGTTCAGGGTTGAGGCTGCCTGAGAATATGCGGTTAGCATTCTGCGAGGATCAGGCACGCGACTTTCTTCATCAAAATCAAAACCGTTGATAATGTCGCCGCGATAACTTGGCAGTTCCACACCATCAACTGTCTCCGTGTCCGAAGATCGTGGTTTAGCGAATTGCCCCGCAAGGCGACCAACTTTAACCACTGGGCGATTGCCGCCATAAGTCAGAACAACAGCCATCTGCAATAGAACCTTAAAGGTATCGCGAATGTTGTTTGGATGGAATTCAGTAAAGCTCTCGGCACAATCACCGCCCTGCAAAAGGAAAGCTTTCCCTTCAACAACCTTTGCCAGTTGTTTTTTCAAATTCCGGGCTTCACCTGCAAAAACAAGCGGAGGAAAGTTTTTCAAGTCTTCCTCAACCGAATTCAATACCGCTTCATCCGGATATGTCGGCACCTGCCTGATCGGCTTGCTTCTCCAGCTTTCAGGGGTCCATGTTTTTGACATCGTCTCTATTCCTTAAGGTGAATCCTTGTAACCTAATATATAAGCTTGTAATTTCTACAGTCTTTTGCCAGTAACGCAACGCCTAAAGCCACAAAATTACAGGAAAAAGTGGGGAAAATAGTATTTTCGTGAAATTTCAAAGGCGTTCCGGCAACTTTATGAGTCGCCGGTATATTTCTCGCGCATTGTGACCAACTCTTCTGCTAGGGTTGGATGAACGCCAACGGTTGCATCAAACTGCTCTTTCGTCGCGCCCATTTTCACAGCCACTCCGAAGCCCTGAATTATTTCCCCTGCATCAGCACCAACCACATGCACACCAAGGACTTTGTCTGTCTCCGGATGAACAATCAGCTTGCACATAGCC
Organism: Sneathiella limimaris; assembly: GCF_012932565.1. Taxonomy (NCBI): domain Bacteria; kingdom Pseudomonadati; phylum Pseudomonadota; class Alphaproteobacteria; order Sneathiellales; family Sneathiellaceae; genus Sneathiella; species Sneathiella limimaris. The sequence goes on along the minus strand of NZ_JABBYJ010000001.1, from coordinate 2,370,858 downwards.
CGCTCACTCCCCAATGTGATGGTCTGTTTCATCGGGCGAAATTCGGACTTATAAATATCCACGTCACCATATTTTTCACGAGCTTCCGCTTCGGTCAGGCCGACAGTTCCTACCGGTGGCTGAGAAAAGACTGCAGACGGTACATTACTGTGATCAAAAGCACGGGGTTTGCCAGCAAAAACCGTTTCAGCAAAAGCCATCCCTTCATGAATAGCAACCGGCGTTAGTGCAACTCTATCCGTCACGTCACCAATGGCGTAAATATTGTCGACTGACGTCTTGGAATATTCATCAACAACAACAGCACCGTTCGGTTTCAGATCCACACCAACATTTTCAAGTCCCATCCCGGCAGTATTAGGTCGGCGGCCCGTCGCATACATAATGGCATCCGCTTCAATCACGCCTCCATCTTCGAGGGTAATTTTCAAACCATCAGTCGTTTTTTCAATCTTGGCTGGATTGGCATGTGTGCGAAGGTCAATTCCCTTCTTGGTGATTTCATCGGCCACCATCTGCTGAACATGATGATCAAAGCCGCGCAAGATCTGCTCGCCTCGGTAAAGCTGGATTACATCCGCACCTAGGCCGTTAAAGATACCCGCAAACTCCACCGCGATATAGCCACCACCGACGACGACGACACGTTTTGGCATTTCCTCCAAATGGAAGGCTTCGTTTGAGGAAATTGCATACTCAATACCTTCAACCTCCGGCATCACAGGTGTTCCACCGGTTGCAATGAGAATATATTTTGCAGTGACTGTCCTCTCGCCCAATTTAACGGTATGAGCGTCAATAAGTTCAGCACGATTTTCAAACAGCTCAACGTTATTGTTGGAGAGTATGCTGTAATAGATGCCATTAAGGCGATCAATTTCAGCATCCTTGTTTTTGATCATGGTCTTCCAGTCATGAGTGGCCTTTCCAACCGACCAACCATAATTTGCGGCGTCCTCAAAATCCTCAGAAAAGTGACTGGCATAGACGAATAGCTTCTTCGGCACGCATCCGCGAATAACACAGGTTCCCCCTACACGATACTCCTCCGCTATCGCGACCTTTGCACCGAAAGAGGAAGAAATTCGAGACGCTCGAACACCACCGGAGCCTGCTCCGATGACAAAAAGATCATAATCATAAGACACTTAGCTTATTCCTTTAATTTCTGTAACGCGCCCGAAGTTATTTATCCAAACCACCAAGGCAGAGATATTTAATTTCCAGATAATCATCAATTCCGTATTTTGAACCCTCGCGGCCAATACCGGATTGTTTGACCCCACCAAAAGGCGCAACTTCTGTCGAAATAATGCCGGTATTGATGCCAACGATGCCATACTCAAGACCTTCGCCCACACGCCAAATCCGACCAATATCTCTCGCACAAATATAGGCTGCCAAACCGAACTCTGTATCATTGGCCAGGCGAATAGCCTCTTTCTCCTCGCTGAAGCGATAGAGCGGCGCCATCGGGCCAAATGTTTCTTCCTTGGACACCATCATATCTGGGGTAACATCTGTAAGAATTGTTGGCTCAAAGAAAGTCTGACCTAATTCATGACGTTTCCCACCGGTAAGGATTTTCGCACCTTTTGAAAGAGCATCTTCGATATGACGCTCAACTTTTTCAACGGCCGCCTGATTAATCAGTGGGCCTTGAGTCACACCATCTTCAAGACCGTTACCAACCTTGAACTCTTTCACTCTTTCGGCCAAACGATTGGCAAAAGCGTCATAAATGCCATCTTGAACATAGATACGGTTCGCGCAAACGCATGTCTGCCCAGCGTTCCGATATTTTGAAGCAATTGCAGCCTCAACCGCGTCATCAAGATCTGCATCATCAAACACGATGAACGGTGCATTGCCGCCAAGCTCCATAGATGTTTTCTTGACGGTGGAAGCACATTGTTCCATCAGAATCTTGCCAGTTGCAGTGGAGCCAGTGAAAGTCAGTTTGGTGACAATCGGATTGCTGGTCATTTCGCTGCCAATGGCTTGCGGAATACCTGTCACAACACTCAGGATACCAGCTGGAACCCCTGCCCGCTCTGCCAGAACCGCCATCGCAAACGCAGAGTATGGTGTCAGTTCTGATGGTTTAATGACCATTGGACAGCCCGCTGCTAACGCCGGCGCCGCTTTACGGGTAATCATGGCAATCGGGAAATTCCATGGCGTGATCGCGACGGTCACACCAATCGGCTGCTTAATGACAATAATACGCTTGTCGCTCTGATGCTCAGGGATTGTATCCCCGTAAATACGTTTTCCTTCCTCGGCAAACCATTCGATGAAGGAAGCCGCATAGGCAACCTCACCTTTGGCCTCAGCCAAAGGTTTACCCATTTCCATGGTCATCAACCGCGCCAAATCATCTGCATTTTCAAGAAGTAAATCATTCCATTTCCGCAAGATGGTCGCCCGCTCTTTTGCGGTTTTGGCTGCCCATTCCGGCATGGCATCGCGAGCGGCTTCAATAGCCCGGCGGGTTTCATCAGCACCCATTTCAGGCACTGTTCCGATAACTTCACCTGTGGCTGGATTGGTAACGTCGATGGTCTTGCCGCTGTCCGCATCTGACCAGACACCGTTGATCAGGCCTTGCTGACGGAAAAGAGACGGATCTTTTAAGTTCAGAGGGTTTGTTACATTGTCCAACATGTCAGGGGTCTCCCAGGTTACTCTTATCAATTGAGGCCGGAGTTTAGGGCAGAAAAGAAGTGGCTGCAATGCTCAATGATTTGCAAATCCCTGAACACTTTTATAAGTTGCAAAAACAGGTTTTTTACCACCATCCGAGAGGGACGTCATGGCCAGTGGTTCTAAAAAGGTTATTTATGCAGCACTATTAGGCAACGCCCTTATCGCTGTCAGTAAATTCACTGCCGCTACTGTCACTGGAAGTTCAGCCATGTTAAGTGAAGGCGTTCATTCCCTCGTCGACACGGGCAACCAAGGCTTAATGCTTCTCGGCCTGAAAAGGGCCCAGAAAGGTCCTGATCAGAAACACCCTTTTGGGTATGGGATGGAGATTTACTTCTGGTCTTTCATGGTGGCGATCCTTATTTTCGCCCTTGGCGCTGGCATTTCAATCTATGAAGGTTTTCATGCAATTCAGGATCCGCACCCGCTGAATAACGTCGTGTGGAACTACTCTATTCTTGGCCTTGGAATTGTGTTTGAGGGTTGGGCATGGAGCGTCGCCTATCGGGAATTCAAGAAAGTTATCGGAGATCAATCCATTTGGTCGGCCATTCAACGGAGTAAAGATCCCACCATTTTTACCGTCCTTCTGGAGGACACCGCAGCCTTGACCGGCTTGGTGGTGGCGATGCTCGGCATCTATTTATCTCAGGCCCTCAACATTCCTGAGTTGGACGGTGTGGCTTCCATCCTTATCGGCTGCATTCTAGCCTTGGTGGCGATCCTCCTTTCCATCGAATGTAAAGGACTTCTAATCGGAGAGGCAGCCACAAAAGAAACCCGGCAAAGCTTGGAAGAAATTGTCAGATCCGGTGATGGTATCCTCGCCGTCAATGAGATCCTCACCATGCATCTGGGACCCACAGATATCCTTGTCACAATGAGCGTTGATTTTCAGGATGGCCTGACAACCGAAAGGGCCGAGCAAACGATTTCCGACCTTGAAAAGGAGATCAAATCCAAGCACCCGTTTGTGAAACGACTGTTTATTGAAGTCCAAAGCGTTAAAGGACATCTGGAAAGTGCAACGATCAATTAAGATCCTTCACTTATCATATGAGTTTCTGTAAAGATTTCCTGTGAGTATTTGCGTGACGAACGACCTTCAGGCTGACATTGAAAAAAGAGAAGATAACCTTCGGAACATCAAAAGTGTAAAGCTTCTTGATATTGAGGACCTCACCCTGGAACCGACCATAACCCTCTATAATTGGTGGAGTTCATTCTCGCCCCAAATTCCAACGCGGGAACAGTTTGATATTTCTCAGGTCCCTTCTATTGCAGCAAATATCTATCTGATTGAACGATTTAATCCTGGTCACTACGACTATCGGCTCTGCGGTGATCTCGTTGGTGACCTCATTGGCAGACATTACCGGGAGCATCCAATCATGCTGAATAGCCCCGCCTTTGAGGATCAAATTCTCGCTGAATATCTAGATATGATTAGTACAGACAAGACTGCTTATAAATGCACTGGCGATCTCAGCTTTGTCGACCGCCAGTATATCCAGTTTGAAAGTGTTGATTGCCCATTAGTAAATTCTAAAGGGGAAATCACTCATTTCGTAGGCGCGCTTGGTCAGAAAAGTTAGATGTCTGCATCCTCACCCATAACAGTGGATCCATCTTCCAGCTTCAACACAATATCATTAGCTTTCATCACGGCATATCTTCCAGAGTAACCAAGCGCTTTTTCAATATCAGAGTTTCCAACCCCTTGATTGTAATAACGTCTTCTAGGCTATGCTCCAAAACGCCCCAGCCTACCAACTGCAACGACGCTCCTTTCAAGTAACGCTTGATACTGACGACTTCTCCCCTATCAGCAGATCCTGTCGTACTAAACACATGATGAGGCTCTATATTTCCACTCACATAATTTTCACCAACAATAATGGCTCCATGACTGATTGAACCCTTTTTCATAATATTTAGTTTTCTCACTTCAGCGGGAGTGAAACTTGTTTGGAAGAGGGTGCTTGGTAATTTACCGTCAAATAAGGCTTTCAAGTTTCCAAATTCCTTTTCATCACCTCTTTTAAGCTTCTGTTTTAAACCCTGCTTCAACCTCTCTATTTCAACCAAATCTCTCTCTGCGGCGTCTTCTAAATTTTTAAGTTCAGCCCTGCAATTAAGATTTTGCTTTTCAAAACCAAATACTTTTACTACATCTCGGCCACAGGCAATAAATAGATCACACCCTGCTTCTATTGCTATCTGTGCAGCGTTAACTTTAGTCGCCATGCCGCCAGTTCCCACATCTGAACCAGCACCTCTTGCGCCCTCTCGATGTTCTGCCGAAACACCTTTAGTTAAGCTTAGAAGTTTTTGATCAGGTCTCGCAAAATTCTCATAATATCCCAAGATATCAGTCAGCAGAATAACGGCGTCGGCAGAAACAACCTCCGCGACCAAAGACGCCAAACTATCATTATCACCATACCGAATACCGTAAGTCGTTACGGCATCATTCTCATTGATGATGGGTACAACTCCCCTTTCCAGCATTTTCAAGATTGTCTTGCGAATATTATGACGACGACGCGGCTCCTTTGTGTTTAGTGGTGTCATTAAAACCTGACCAACTTTATATTGTTTGATTTGAGTTTCTTTCTCTGGTCTTAAGCGAGCGTAGCCATTCCCTTCCCGTTTGAGAGGACAGCCAAAAGCATGGGCATAGTAACTCATCAATTCCGGATTGCCGACTGCAGCCGCGGCCTGTTTATCTTCAAGGGATTCTCCACCCTTTGACTGTTCCAGCATCGCTCTGCCCAATCCAACCGCCCCGGAAGATACAAATATTAGTCGTTTTTTTTCCGCCTCCATCAAATGACGCATATCACCAATGATCCAATTCATTCGATTTTCATCGATTACATCATTTCCATTGTCGTCTTTTCTCAAAATCAGAGAAGAACCAATTTTTATGACTATGCGTTTGGCCCTGCCAAGAATTTCTCTCTTTTCCTGTTGCTTAGGATCCTTCATATCTTGATTATAAAAAAATTCGGTCTGCCCTACGTGCTCTCCAGACATTTGCAATTCCTTTCTTGACCAAAACTGCAAAACGCACTGAAAGGGATCTGTGTGAAAAAGAAAACCGGGCCTTTGGAGCCCGGTTTCTGTTTAGCTAATTTATCTTTTAATGAAGAATATGAACAACCGTAGTTCGCCCGTCCTCAACGGGATAACTCTGTTCTTCCAAATCATGAACATGAATATCTTCTGCATGACTGTCGGATAGGATTGAAAGTGCTTGTCTTTCCTGTTTGACATTATGAATACGGATCCAAACGGGTATACCGCCGTGATTAATCTGTTCATCAAGATCAACTTTTGATCTCGATTTTAACCAGATGCTTCCTTGCATACCCAACAGGAAACCGACTAACCCTCCAATCCCAGAGCTAAGGATGGTGTTCATCATTGAAAACTCAAGAGAGATACCAATAGCCAAGCCAGCCATCGTCAAAACATATGTCGGCAAGCCGATAATTGCGCCTTGCGCATCCCCGAGCGATTGTGGATCGATAAACGCATTCCTTTTTACTTTCGGATCATCTTCTGTTTCACGGGTATCAATCTGATCCCTTCTTCGACTTCTGGATTGCAGATCATGATAGTTCAAAAGACTAATTTCAGATCGATCAAAGCCTTCCTGTTGAAGCTGATCAATACATTCGTAGAAGGAAGAGATATCGGTAAAGACGCCAACCGCTTCCCTAATCGGGGGCGACTCCGGTGTAACCATACGCTGCATGCTGAACCTCCTAATTTAGACGGGCCCCACTCCCTTTACTTAAGGATATAGGGCAATCAATCAGAAGGAATAGCCGCTGGGTTTTACCGCCCTACTCTACTGTCACCGATTTTGCCAGGTTTCGTGGTTGATCAACATCGGTTCCTTTAAGAACCGCGACATGATAAGCCAGAATTTGGACTGGGATAGCATATAAGATCGGGGCGACAAATGGATTTACCTTTGGAAGAGTAATTGTCCCCATAGCTTTCCCGCCTAACTTCTCGACCCCCTCACTATCAGAGAGAAAAATCACCTTAGCATTTCGGGCCATGACTTCCTGCATATTCGACGCTGTTTTTTCAAAAAACTCGTCTGAAGGGGCAACAACAATGACAGGAACAGCGTCATCGAGCAATGCGATGGGTCCATGTTTCAATTCACCAGCGGCGTACCCTTCCGCATGGATATATGAGAGCTCCTTAAGCTTTAGCGCCCCTTCCAGGGCAATCGGATAGCCGGGGCCACGGCCAATGTAGAGAATGTCCCGACATTCAAAGAGATCCGCCGCAAGTTTCTGTATCTTCTCATCATGTTCCAGAATATCTGCCGTTCTGGAGGGCACTTCCGTCAGTGCCTGGCAAAGTACCGCCTCTTCCTGGTGATCCAGGGTTTGGCGTTTTTTACCCGCGTGAATGGCAATGCAAGCTAACGTGACAAGTTGACAGGTAAACGCTTTCGTCGATGCAACCCCGATCTCTGGTCCTGCCTGAGTATGGAAAACCATATCAGACTCACGCCCCATAGAGCTTTCCTCTACATTTACAATCGAGGCAATAAACTGTCCTTGCTCACGTGCATAGCGAAGCGCTGCTAACGTGTCGGCTGTTTCTCCGGATTGGGAGATAAAGAGCGCTAGTCCCCCTTTTGGTAGAGGCATGTTGCGGTAACGGAATTCCGAAGCAATGTCGACTTCCACCGGCAGATGAGCCAGTTTTTCAAACCAGTATTTTGCCACCATTCCTGCATAGTATGAGGTACCGCATGCAACAATGGTCACTTTGGTCAATTCATTCCAGTCAAATGGAAGATCTGGAAGAGAAATGCTTCGAGTTTTGGGGTTAAAGAAGCTGTTGAGGGTATCACCGATGACAGCCGGCTGTTCAACGATTTCCTTCATCATAAAATGACGATGATTGCCCTTACCTATCATGGCACCCGTTAATTGGGTCAGCTTAATATCCCGGCTAACGACGGCGCCCGATTGATCATGAAAAACGGCTCCCTCTCTTGTCAAAACGGCCCAATCATCCTCTTCCAAATAGGATATCCGCTGGGTTAGCGGCGCCAGTGCCATTGCATCAGACCCAAGGAACATCTCGCCGTCCCCCCAGCCAACCGCAAGAGGAGCTCCACGCCGAGCACCAATCATCAGATTATCATGGCCTTTAAAAATCACGGCTAGAGAGAAAGCACCATGGAACTTGCCAAGCGCAGCCTCAACCGCTTTTTCTGGTGATAAACCATCGTCGAGAAAACTTGTGATAAGCCATGCAGCGACTTCTGTGTCGGTTTCGGATTCAAATGTGTAATTGCGATCTACGAGCTCTGCGGCGAGTTCTTGGTAATTCTCAATGATACCATTGTGAACCAACGCAAGCTTAGTCGTCATATGGGGATGGGCATTAGTCTCATTAGGAACGCCATGGGTTGCCCAGCGGGTGTGCCCAATTCCAGCCAAAGCCTCCAGTGGGTTTTGCCTGACAACTGCTTCCAGGTTTTTCAACTTTCCTTCTGCCCGTCTTCGGTCCAATTCCCCCTCAGACTGAACTGCAATTCCCGCGCTATCGTATCCCCGATACTCAAGGCGCTTAAGCCCCCCCAACAATGAAGGCACGACATTATCTTTTCCTAGAACACCAACGATTCCGCACATGGATATTTCTTCTCAATTAATCTGTTAATGACTTAGGATTTTAAGCGGGCTTTGAGGGCGCGAAAACGCGATGCCCATCCTGGTTTCTGTACTTCATTTGCTCTCTCAACAATAAGAGCATCATCTTCAACTGTTTTGGTGACAGTACTACCCGCGCCAACAATTGCGCCTTTTCCAACGCTAACTGGCGCAACCAAAGCCGTGTTAGAGCCTATAAATGCTCCAGCCCCGATTGTTGTCTGATATTTGTCATAACCATCATAATTACATGTTATTGTTCCAGCTCCGATATTCGCCTCGGAACCAATAGTTGCATCCCCGATATAGGAGAGATGGCTGACTTTAACGCCTTCGGCAAGATCTGATTTCTTCACTTCAACGAAATTACCGATTTTTACATCCGTCCCCAGATTAGCACCTGGTCTCAAGCGGGCGAAGGGACCGATTTGAGATCCGGAACCGACGTGACATCCTTCAAGATGGGAATTGGCTTTAATGCGCGCTTCAGCACCGACTTTGACACCTGGACCGAAGAAAACGTTTGGTTCCACGAGCACATCTTGTCCAAGTTCCGTGTCATAACTGAAAAATACTGTATCTGGATCAATGAGGGTTACCCCACTATCCATGGCAGCCAGCCGCCAGATCCGCTGGATGATTTTTTCAGCTTCAGCCAATTGTACTCGACTATTAACGCCAAGAAGTTCAAGTTCATCGCCAATAACAAATTTACAAGTTCGGTCCGCTTTTCGCGCTATTTCAACGACATCTGTCAGATAATATTCACCTTTGGCATTATCATTCCCAATTGCCTCAATCAGCTCGCGGATGACGGCACCATCTATTGCCATTACACCGGAATTACATAACCGGCTTTTACGCACCTGTTCAGAAGCATCAGCAAATTCAACGATTGCATCCAATTCATCGTCCGAAGAAGACACTAATCGCCCATACTCCAACGGATCTTCAGGCTCGAACCCCAATACAACCACTGCCGGATTGTCGGCTCCCTCCCTCACATTGATCATCTGTGTTAGTGTTTCTTCGCTAATCAGCGGCGTATCACCGTATAAGATGAGGACAGTCCCCGCAAAGCCATCCAGCTCGTCCAGAGCGAAAGAAACGGCATGTCCCGTCCCTTCAGCCGTAGGTTGAACAACTGTTTTTGCCGGAGCAACAACTTTCGCAACATCTGCCATGTCAGGAGAAATTACAACGATCGGTGTCTCAGCGCTAATTTTAGAAACCGTTCCCATTAAATGAGAGATCATCGGTTGCCCACCAAGCGCATGAAGCACCTTTGGTTTTTTGGATTTCATCCGGCTGCCCATCCCCGCAGCCAGTATTACGGATTTTACCGCTGTCATCTTTTTGCCCGTAAATTAAAAAAGTCTGCCCAAGTATACCGATTTAAGGTTGAACGCAATCTGGCACAGAGTGTACCTTCTCGCCAAATCACAACGTGTTACTGGATTTTTCAAAATGTTTCCATTGCGTATTCTGTTCGACCTTGACGGTACTCTCCTTGATACAGCACCTGATCTTCACAAATCATTAAATTACTGCCTAAAATATCAAGGACGAGAGGAAGTTTCTCTTGAGAGTGTTAAACACATGGTGGGTCAAGGAGCCAGAAACCTCCTGATACGAGGTTTGAATGCAACCGGTGGCATGGTAGAAGAAGCCCAGCTTGACCATCTTTTCGAAGTCTTTCTTGAATATTACGGAAAACATCTCTCTGACGTCAGTGTTCCGTTTCCGGGTGTCATGAATGCCCTTGAAACACTGAAAGCAAAGGGTTGCGAAATGGGCATTTGCACTAACAAACCTGTCAATTTTGCACGGGAACTCTCCACTGATTTTGGCATGGACCCTTATATTTCAGCAATTACCGGTGGGGATAGTTTTGACTTTAAAAAGCCAGACCCTAGACATCTTACACTGACACTAGAACAAATGGGCGGCAAGGACTTACCAGTTGTTATGGTTGGTGACAGTAACAATGATATTGATGCAGCAAAGGCTGCTGGTTTTGCCAATATCGCAGTTAGCTTTGGCTACACCGACACACCTCCTCGTGAACTCGGCGCTGACATAGTCATCGATCATTTTGATGAGCTGGTGGATGCATTGGATGCACTCAGTCACGGCTAGCGAATAGAGGAAGCTGGTTCACTTCATTCCCTGAAGGGATAGAACGCGTTTTGATCCAGCTTTCGATATCATTCCAAACGACTTCTGCCTGCAAATCCCGCATCAATAAATGCCATCCATCCTCGTAAAGCACAACATCCGCACTCTTTGGCAGCCTCGCGACCACGTCTTCAACAGGCGATTTCGGTATAATTTCGTCATTGGCCCCATAAAGAACCAATAGAGGCAGTTTCAAATTCTCTGCGCTGTCATAGGCACGATCCATCAAACCAACTAATCCATAGACCGCATCAATCCGTGTTTCTTTAATAAACAATGGATCCCGTCCCAGATTACGAAGCACCGAAATATTGTCAGACGCCTGTATGCCAAGCCCGCTCCCAGAAGCCGTCCAAGAGGGGAATAGATGAGCAGCTGCCCACAAAGATGTTCGATAGAAAGGATTTAGAGATTTCCAACCCCACACAGCAGGTGCAGACAGAATTATACCATCGACTGCTGGAAATCCGGGTTGCGTCACTGCAGTCATGACAACAGCACCGCCCATACTCTCTCCCAACAGGTATATTGGACTATCTGGGTTTTTCTGGCGAACGAGAGAGACGATTTGGCTAAGATCATTCAAAAGCTGCTCTGTACCAGGCCAGACTCCGACATTTTCAGATTCTCCAAAACTTCTTTGGTCATAGGCAATCGTCGTAATGCCTCGCTGCATCCACCAGCTAGCCGGGAATGCAAAGCCATTGCGATAGTCATTAAATCCATGTACCGCGATGACAATCGCTTTTTCAGGGTCTAATGATTTCCAGGTTTTTAAGGGGAGATCTACACCATCAGGGGCTTGAAACTGAGCCTCCTGTAACGTGGCCGGGCGAAATGCCTCTTTCGAGGGCTGTATTTTTGGGCTGCATGCAATCAATAGCAAAGCAGAAAAAATAAATAGGACGAAGGAATAAGGTTTCATTCTCATCTCAGTCCAAATAGCCAATAACGTTGCGATGTCGATGATATAGGTAGGAAACTATCAAAAACCCACTTTAGATACATTTCCAAAATTTACAAAAAAGGGCGGCAAAAGCCGCCCTGATATATACCTCTATTTACCTTTGAAATCACCATCGCGCTTTTCAAAAAAGGCATTAATGGCTTCCATGTGATCCTCTGTGTAATGACTCAAAGCCTGGAAACTGGCTGATAATTCCAGGAGACTGTCCAATCGCGTATGCTCCCCTTCTCGCATTAGCTTCTTGGACAAACGCAATGCATGAGGTGGATTTTTCGCAATTCTGCCTGCCAACTCATTGGCAGCAGACATCAAGTCTTCATCCTCTACGACCCGGGAAACCATTCCCCATTCAAGAGCCGTATCCGCGTCAATCATGTCACCTGTAAAGGTTAGCTCAGCGGCGCGACTTCGTCCGATCGTCCGTGGCAGGAACCAGGCCCCGCCATCGCCTGGGATAATTCCCAGCTTCACGAAGCTTTCTGCAAATTTGGCCGATTTTCCAGCAATTCGAATATCGCACATGCAGGCCAAGTCACAACCGGCACCAACTGCAGGACCGTTGACAGCAGCTATTGTTGGAACTTCAAGATTGTAAAAAGCTAGCGGAATTTTTTGAATTCCATGGCGATACCCTTGACGTAGCTCTGTTGGGATCCCGGCAAACAAACCTTCTCGGTCACGCATATGCTTGACGTTACCGCCCGCAGAAAAGGCCTTACCCTTACCCGTCAAAATCACGCACCGGACAGAATTATCTGAATTGATCCGGTTCGCCGCATCTAAAAATGCAGTGAAGATGAGATCGTCGGAAAGGGCATTGCGCTCCTCTGGACGATTGATTGTGAGGGTTACAATTCCCTCATTCTGTTCATAAATTAATGGTTCAGTCATGGTGAGCAAACTTTAGTTCTTTTTAGCCCGAATGCAAACAGGAACCTCCCACAGCAGAATTTTTTCATTGAGAACTATCAAAACCATTCTATATGTTGCCTCCGAAACTCTAAGACCTTAGGACATTTTCATCGTGAGAATTGCCATCATCGGTGCAGGCCTTTCCGGCGTAACGACAGCTTATCATCTGGCGAAAGACGGCCATGAAGTAACCGTATTCGATCGAAACCACCAAGTCGCAACAGAAACCAGTTTCGCAAACGGTGGTCAAATCTCAATCAGCCAGCCTTTTCCTTGGAATAGCCCTGATGTTCCTATGAAAATCCTTAAATGGCTCGGACGACAAGATGCCCCACTCGTCTTAAAGCTACAAACAGATCCTTACCTTTGGAGTTGGGCGATACGATTTCTTATTAATGCGCGATCAGGACCGTTTTACAAAAATGCACTTAAAAACCTGAAGCTGGGAATTTTTGGTAAAGAAGTTCTGGTTAAGACCGTTGAAGACGAAAATCTATCTTATCAAAGAGAAACCCGCGGCATTCTGAAGCTTTTTTCAACCAGCAAAGCTGCTAAAGAAGCTCAAAGACAACAAAAATGGCTACAGCAAAATGGATTTGTACAAGAGTTATTAGACCGCACTGCATGCGAAAAAATTGAACCCGCCATCGAAACGTCAAATCTCAACATCCTTGGCGGAACATATTCCAAAATGGATGAAAGTGGAAACGCCCACGAATTCGTTGTTCAACTCGAAAGCGTTTGCCGTAAAATGGGTGTCACATTTGAAATGGGGCAAGCAATTACAGGAATGGACGCTAAAGGAGCCTCTATAAATTCGCTCTATGCCGGAAAGGACCGTAGACATTTTGATGCATATGTTCTTTGTGCCGGCTCATTCAGCCCCCTGCTCGCTAAATCTGTTGGCCTGAAACTCCCAATATATCCAGTAAAAGGGTATTCCGTCAGTATTCCTATCGCCCAATCCAACACAGCACCCTGGACCAGTATCACAGATATGGAAAATCACGTGGTTATCAGTCGGCTTGGTTCTCATTTGCGGGCAGCTGGAACCGCTGAGATCAATGGTTATACAACCGAGCCCAATCAAACTCGGGAAAATATGGTCTTGGATGCTGTTCGAAGCCTATTTCCAAATGCTGGTGATTTTGATGCGGCTGAACGCTGGTGTGGTCTTCGACCCATGACCCCTGACTGTGTCCCTCTCATAGGCAAAACCCAATACAGCAATTTATTCCTCAATACCGGACATGGTCATTTGGGTTGGACACTCAGTTCAGGCTCAGCAAAACTTCTTTCTGACCTGATTGGAAACAAACAACCGCAACTTGACATTACGGCCTATTCAGTGGATCGTTTTTAAGCTGCTAACCAATAAAACCATTAAATCGCGGCGGAAACGGATCCTCATGACGGCTGAGCAAGTCACTAAAATTATCCCACAATCCTACAAAGGTATTCTCCTTTACTGCACAGCGATCACCATGTTCGTGATCATGGATTCGATCGTCAAATATGCCAACCAGACTTATGAGCCATTGCAAGTTGTCTGGGCCCGATATTTTTTCCACATGGTTCTAATGACCTTGGTATTGGCCCCAAAATTGCGAATGAAGCTCGTCAAAACGGCAAAGCCAAAGCTTCAGATATTCCGCTCCATGCTTTTGCTTGGAGCCACCATGTGTTTCTTCACCGCGCTAAAATTTGTTCCGCTTGCGGATGCGGGTGCAATGGCCAGTACCTCGCCTCTTTTCGTTACTGTTCTCTCTGTCCTCCTCTTAGGCGAAAAAGTCAGTTTTCGCCGCTGGACAGCCGTCTTGATTGGGTTCTGCGGCGCCTTGATTATTCTAAGGCCAGGACTTGGCGTGGTTCACCCAGCTATGTTCCTGGTTGTTTGCATGTCCGTTTTTTATGCCTCCTATCAAATTGCGACCCGTAAGCTCGCCGGAGTTGATAGTTCCTACACGACAATCTTCTATACAGCCCTCGTTGGGACAATTGTCATGAGCTGCATAGCGCCTTTCTTCTGGGTTCAACCGGATCTTTTTGGATGGGGGATGCTAATTGTTATTGGTTTGATAGGCGGTGTTAGCCACTTCATTATTATTCTGGCTTTTAATTACACTGCGGCGTCGACCGTTGCCCCCTTCTCATATACACAATTGATTTCTGCTGCAATTATTGGATATTTCGCATTTGGAGACCTGCCAGATGAGTTTACAATTCTCGGCGCTGTGATAATCGTCTGCAGCGGTCTTTATATCCTTTATCGTGAGCGTAAAATCGATCCAAACACTTGAAAAGTGTCAATTATCATTCACACAGTTTAGGTTGAATAACGAGCATGTCAGGATTATTGTTGGGCAACCAACATCCTGAATGGACCTGCCCAACATGCCTGAAAACCTCATCACTGACATCGATGCTCTGCAAAAGCTATATGGCGACATCAACCCGCTATCGTTGGAAAAAGAAACTATTTACCTGACTGATGATTATCGGGCCTGGATCGAAAAAAGCCGCTTCTTTGCGCTTGCCACAGGGGGCGTGGATGGCTTGGATTGCTCTCCTCGGGGTGACCAGGAAGGCCAAGTTTTAAAAATTCTGGACGATAGAACTCTTCTTATCCCTGACCGAAAAGGCAACAATCGACTGGATAGTCTGAAGAATATCATCAAGGATCCCCAAGTCGGGTTGTTGTTCCTTATCCCCGGCATTAATGAGGCGCTTCGCATTAATGGGCGGGCTGTTATTACGACAGATCAAAACCTAATTGACCTTTTTGAACTGAAAGGTTCCCTTCCCCGTTCCGTAATTCACATCGAAATTGAAGCTGTCTACTTTCAGTGTGCACGCGCACTCATTCGGTCAGACTTGTGGAATCCTGACGCCCAATTTGAAAAGTCACAGGTTCCGACGGCCGGGAAAATGATGAAAGCAGCTAAGTCGGACTTTGATGGTGATGCTTATGACAGCACACTCCCGGAAAGACAACGGTCAACCCTCTACTAAAAAAGGGCCCGTTTGGGCCCCTTTTCATATCTAGCTAACACCACCATCAGCAAGATCCCCATAGGTTTCCGGTCTACGATCCCTAAAGAATTGCCAGTTGTTCCGAATTTCCCGGATCATATCCATGTCCATATCAGCAACAATCAGTTCATCCTGATCTTCGGAAGCTTGCGCTATGATTTCACCGCGCGGGTTAACCACATAGGAAGAGCCATAAAACTCGCCAATATTCCATGGTGCCTCGGTTCCGACGCGATTATTTGCCCCGATATATACACCGTTGGCCACGGCAGATGCTGGTTGCTCCAACTCCCATAGATATTGGCTGACACCTTTTACAGTAGCGGATGGATTTACAATATATTCTGCGCCATTCAATGCGAGCGCCCGCCAACCTTCTGGAAAGTGACGATCATAGCAAATGTAAACACCGAGCTTGCAATAGGCCGTTTCAAACACTGGCCAACCTGAGTTACCAGGACGGAAAAAGAATTTCTCCCAAAAACCTGCCACCTGAGGGATATGTGTTTTCCGGTATTTCCCTAAATAGGTCCCGTCTGCATCAATAACCGCTGCAGTGTTGTAATAAATGCCTGTTTTTTCTTCCTCATACATGGGAACGACGATCACCATGTTGTATTTTCGGGCATATTCCTTCATCAGATTAACTGTTGGTCCATCTGGAATTTTTTCAGCAGCAGCATACCACTTGGCATCCTGTGAAGGGCAAAAATAGGGTTGATTGAAAACTTCCTGGAAGCTTAGAACCTGAACACCCTGCTCTCCAGCCTTTTCAATGTAGGGAATGTGGGCTTCAATCATCAGATCACTGATTTCTTTCGGAGACATATCAGTGTTCCCCTTAAGCCCAAGTTGTATCAAACCGGCTTTTACATTTGCCATTCATTACCTCCTGCCAGATAAAAAAATATTTTTGACCATATGGTCAGGATTTTAACTATCCTTTTGCAAAAGGGAAAGTTAAAATAGGCTAAGGGTAAGTGAGGAAAACCATAATTTTACAATAAGGGTTTGAGTTCAAGCTAACAGGAGATGGGAATGTCAACCTTGATACGTGGCGGTACAGTCGTCACTTCAGAAACAACGTTTCGTGCCGACGTTTATTGCGAAGACGGCGTGATTAAAGCCATTGGTGAAAATCTTGAAGTACCGTCGAGCGCAGAAGTTGTCGATGCAGGCGGACAATATGTAATGCCTGGTGGCATTGATCCCCATACACATATGCAGCTTCCATTCATGGGAACAGTCGCATCTGAGGATTTCTATACAGGCACGGCTGCCGCATTAGCGGGCGGAACCACTCAAATTATTGATTTCGTAATCCCGGATCCGGAAGAGCCACTAATGGAGGCCTACCAGAAATGGCGGGGCTGGGCTGAGAAATCTGTTGCCGATTACAGCTTCCATGTCGCCATAACCTGGTGGGATGACAGTGTTCATGAAGATATGGGTAAGCTCGCAACAGAAGAAGGAATTAACTCCTTCAAGCATTTCATGGCCTATAAAAACGCGATCATGGTTTCAGACGAAATGATGCTGGCAAGTTTTAATCGCTGCCAGGAACTGGGCGCGATGGCAACCGTTCATGCCGAAAACGGCGAAATGGTTTATTACCTTCAACAGGAAATGCTGAAGAAGGGAATTACAGGTCCGGAAGGCCACCCTCAATCTCGTCCGCCTGAAGTTGAAGGAGAAGCAGCAAACAGAGCCATTCGCACGGCCCAGGTTTTAAATACACCTGTCTATATTGTGCATGTCTCCTGTAAAGAGTCTCTTGAAGCGATTACTCGCGCCCGCCTAGAAGGACAAAGGGTATTTGGTGAGGTTCTTGCCGGTCACCTGCTCATTGATGACAGCGTCTATTACAATCAGGATTTTGAATACGCAGCAGCTCACGTGATGAGCCCTCCTTTCCGTCCGAAAGATCATCAACGGGCTCTATGGGCCGGTTTACAAGCTGGAAACCTGCAAACGACAGCAACAGACCATTGCTGTTTCTGTGCACCTCAAAAAGCTGCTGGTAAAGACGATTTCACGCTAATTCCGAACGGAACTTCCGGAGTTGAAGATCGGATGGCTGTACTTTGGCACCATGGGGTGAATACAGGCAAACTGACAATGAATGAGTTTGTTAAGGTAACTTCTACAAATGCGGCCCAGATCTTTAACATCCATCCTCGTAAAGGCTCCATCAGTGTGGGTGCGGATGCAGATATCGTCGTATGGGATCCTGAAATGACACGGACAATCTCTGTTGAGACTCATCATCAAAATATTGACTTCAATATTTTTGAAGGCATGGAAGTCAAAGGTAGCCCAAGCCACACCATCAGTCAGGGTAATGTTGTCTTTAAGGACGGGCAGCTTAATGTGGTGAAAGGTGCTGGTCGGTACATCAAGCGACCAACCTTTAATCCATATTTCGATGCACTCGCAAAGCAGCGGAAGATCAAAGCTCCGAGGAGCGTCAAACGTTAAACAACAAAACCCCGGGAAACCGGGGTTTTTTATTGGCTATTGATAGTCTGTTGATCACTTTCTGAAAGAATATCTTTAATCGTTGCATCAACTTTACTGACAAGGTTTTCATGCTTCTTGTGTAAGTAATGATAAACTGGCGTTTCAATAACCGGTTTCCCGCGTGTCAACGAACCTGCTAATTCTTGTTTCTGGTATTCAATTTCAAAATACGTATCAGCACTCAGAACAACGTCAATTGCACCTTCATGCAGCCTGTGTACGAGATGTATGAGTTCATCCGCTCTGACGACACCTTTTCTACCCTCTACCATTGCTTCAGACCAAACCACACCCCGTTGAATTCCAATCCTCATTGAAGGCGCTAGATCTCCTTCAGAATTAACAACAGTGCCGTCCAAAGTATAAGCGAACCCGCGTAGAACTAATATGGGCGTCGGAACCCTAATCAAATTTTTATATTGTTGCTCAATATGTGCTATTCGAAAAACTTCGCCATCCAATTGTCCTGCATCGCTCATCTCCAGCGACCGTCGACCCGGCAAGGGTAAAATCTTAATGGGAATATTCAACTTCCCGTAAACTTTTTGAATGAGTGGAAAAGTCTTAGGTTGCAGTGAGCTGCTAGCGATTGAACCAAATTCTAAAGTTTCAGCAACAGCGATTGTATTTGGTGAATACAATCCGAAGCACGCGAAAACAACCAAGATGCGAAAAAAATTCTTCAACGTTAGCTACCACCACATAGTACATCTATTACAGTATACTAAAATAAATAATTTGAGTACAAATAAAAAAAGAAAAGGTTGCCAGAGGCAACCTTTTCACTTGCTTTAAGCTAAGCATTATTGGAGCTTACATCCCCATTGCTTTTTCCCAGATTTCCTGAGTATAAGCTCCTTCTGGAGCTGCAGAAATCACTGGTGTAGAATTACTTGCAAGCAGTGTATCAACTGTCCGCTGATAGGCAGCTTCATCAAGTTTTCCGATTGCTTCAGTACTCCCAATCAGCTTGGCGATTTCACCCATCATCCGACGCTGGTGTTTTTCAGTCTGGGCACCGGTTGCATCATTTTCAAGGACAATGTCTGCAGCTTCATCGTTGTTATCAACTGCATATTTCCAGCCTTTCAAAGAAGCTTTCAGGAAACGCGCCAACTTATCTTTCATAGCGTCGTCTTCAAGGCTTTCTTCCAGGACATAAAGACCATCTTCAAGTGTTGCAACGCCTTGGTCTTCGTATTTAAAGACAGAGAGCTCTTCAGGTGTCAGACCTGCATCAATAACCTGCCAATATTCATTGTAAGTCATAGTAGACACGCAAGCAGCCTGCTTCTGGAGAAGTGGATCCACATTAAAGCCTTGCTTCAGAACTTTAATGTCCGCTCCTGAGCCTTCAAATTTCAGGTTCAATTTATCCATCCAGGACAGGAACGGATATTCGTTACCATAGAACCAGACACCCAATGTTTTGCCTTTGAAGTCTGATGGACTGGAAACGCCCATATCTTTACGGCATGTCAGCATCATTCCAGATTTTGAAAAGACCTGCGAAATATTGACAAGCGGGACCCCTTTTTCCCGAGTTGCCAATGCTGAAGGCATCCAGTCGATGATTACATCTGCTCCGCCACCTGCCAGAACCTGCGCAGGCGCCACATCTGGTCCACCTGGTTTAATTGTCACGTCCAAGCCGACTTCGTCATAAAAGCCTTTATCTTTCGCGACATAGTAACCTGCGAACTGAGCCTGTGTAACCCATTTCAGTTGCAATGTCAGTTTGTCTGCCGCCTGCGCCGAAATGGCGGTAAGACTAAGCAGTGCTGCTGACGCAATTAAGCCAATTTTTTTCATGTTTGAACTCCTCTCCTGTTCAAGACTTATGAATTTATTATGCTTCTTCCCTTACTTGTTTTCACCCTTTACTAAACAAATTTTTATTAATTCCTGGAACTTCTGTAAGATGGATGCCAAAAGGTAAATGTCCGCTCAAGTAGAGCTAGAATTCCATAGGATATGGACCCGGCAAGTGCTGCAACTGCAATTGTTGCCCAGACAACATCCACGTTCATGCGACCGACTTCGGTCGAAATCCGAAAGCCCATACCAACAATTGGCGTTCCAAAGAATTCAGCGACAATGGCCCCAATGAGCGCCAATGTTGAGTTGATTTTCAGTGCGTTGAAAATAAATGGCAACGCATTGGGCAGTCTCACAAAGAGCATGGTTTGCACGTAGTTTGCGGCATAAGATCGCATGAGATCCTTTTCCAAACGCCCTGTGGCCTCAAGCCCTGCCAGAGTATTGACGAGCATAGGAAAGAACGTCATCACAACGATCACCGCGGCTTTTGATTGCCAGTCAAATCCAAACCACATGACCATGATTGGTGCGATACCCACAATTGGTATAGCGCTAACCAGTGATCCAAGAGGCAAAAGTCCGCGTTGCAAGAATGGGATCCGATCTACAAGGATCGCCACGATAAATCCACTCCCACAACCAAAGGCAAATCCACTCAACACCGATTTAACGAAGGTTTGATAAAAATCAGCCGCCAGCGTATCCGTATTACCTGCAATTGCCCCCCCAATCATTGCGGGGCTCGGCAGTAAGACAGAAGGAATTTCAAACCCTGTTGTAATAACCTGCCAAAGGAAAAGAACCCAAAGTCCGAAAAATGTTGGTACCAACAACTTCATTGCTTTATTTGCTGACGCCAACGCAGAGGTCATTTCCATTGCTCTCCAGGACAGGAACCCAAGAGCAATAACAAACAGCCATAGGCCAGTAGCATTCACTCCATTGTCAAGCTCTGCTGTAATGTTAATGAGAACAGCGGCTGCACCTGCAAATGTTCCAATAACGATCAAAAATGTCATCGTTACGTTTTCGGACAAGGTAACCAGGCGAATAATCGAGACGAGAATTGCTAAACCAGCCAAGGCTAAACTCGGTAGCGATGCAAACCAGTATACGCCGCCCTGCTCCATTTGCCCAACTGGCAAAACGAGCGAAATAACAGCGAGCGCCACAAACGCAAGGAGCGGTTTATCCAATGACTTGAAATCCATCATACCTGCGCCCCCATTTTTTGGGTCACAAACTTCTCAATGATTGAGACAAGGTACACCAGAAGCATTCCCAATACAGAAGCCATTACCAAAGCCGACCAAATTTGAATAGTTTGACCATAATATGAGCCACTCAAAAGGCGAGCGCCCAATCCAGCTACAGCACCGGTCGGCAATTCACCCACGATGGCACCTACAAGACTGATAGCAATTGAGACTTTGAGACTAGCGAATAAAAACGGAATGGATGCAGGTAAACGCAGTTTCCAGAAAATTTGAGAGGTGGAAGCACTGTAAGTCCGCATCAAATCCATTTGCAAAACATCAGGAGAACGGAGCCCTTTCACCATACCAATGGTAATTGGAAAGAAACATAGATACATCGAAATGATCGCTTTAGGGATTGTTCCCGTGAGCCCCACATTTCCAAGTACAACAATGATCATCGGCGCAATCGCCAGAATAGGAATGGTTTGCGAAGCAATAACCCAAGGCATCAAACTGCGGTCCAATGTTTGAACATGCACGATACCTACAGCCAATAATATTCCGAGCAGACCACCAAAAGCAAAGCCCAACAAAGTGGCGGAAGTCGTCACCCAAGCGTGATAGACGAGGCTCCGCTTGGAGGTGATTTTCTTTTGCAGAACCGTTTTATTCAGTTCCTCAACAATCTGATGTGGGGCTGGCAAAATGGGGCGCTCCATTGCCCAGGCATCCTTTGCCAATTTTTCCATATCCCACTCGACTTTGGCCCGTTCATACTTTGAAATCAATGTATCTGAATTTAGATAAACGGCACCAGCATACCAAGCCACAAGGATCGCAATCACAACTGTGAGGATCGGAAGGGTTTTCCCGTGATACAATCGACCCCAAAGACTACCTTTCGAAGACGAAGATGAAATAGCGGCATCAGTCATCGTAGGAATGCCCTGCCCTCAGTCCTTCACGCACCCGGTGGGCTATTTCCAAAAATTCCGGCGTCTCCCGGATATCAAGGGTCCGGTTCCGGGGCAGATTACAATCGATTATATCAATGATCTTGCCAGGCCGAGGTGACATCACAACAATTTTTGAAGACAAGAATACAGATTCCGGGATGGAGTGGGTCACAAAAATAACTGTTTTCCCTGTCTGGTCCCAAAGCCGCAATAGCTGCTCGTTTAAGTGATCTCGTGTGATTTCATCAAGAGCACCAAAAGGCTCATCCATCAGCAAGAGATCCGGCTCTACGGAAAGCGCCCGGGCAATCGAAACCCTCTGTTGCATTCCGCCAGAAAGCTGCCACGGAAACTTCTTTTCAAAACCTTCCAAATTTACCAGAGACAGGTTTTTCTTGGCCCTAGCAAGTTGCTCTTCCTTGGAAATTCCCATGATTTCAAGGGGCAGCATTATATTCTTTTGGACGGTCCGCCACGGATAAAGTGCTGGCGCCTGAAATACATAGCCATAGGCGCGTTTTTCACGTGCCTGCTTCGGAGACATCCCATTGACCGAAATATGGCCATTCGTTGGTGTCTCAAGATCGGCAATAACCCGCATCAAAGTGGTTTTACCGCACCCAGAGGGTCCGATAAAGGAAACGAAATCACCTGAATTTATTGTCAGATCCACGTCTGATAACGCATGAACCGGAGCGTCCGGTGTTTGAAAGATCAGATTTAGTTTTTCGATCTCTATGACCGGTTTTCCCATACCGCTCATAGCCACCTCATCTTCGATAGCTTGCTTAGCCTGTTGCATTTCACTGCAAAATCCCCTGTTACACATATGGGAAGCGGCGAACCCTGTCAGTCATTTCGCCGCTTGCCTATTTTTAATACTATTACGCTACTGTGGCCCGTTCCACAACAGCATGCAACAACACATTACATCCTGCTGCTAGATCTTCCGGTGTCGCCTCTTCTTCCTCATTATGACTGATGCCATTTTCGCAAGGAACAAAAATCATGCCGGTGGGTGCTACACGGTTGATATAGCAAGCATCATGACCTGCACCAGAAATGATATCCATATGAGAATACCCGGCCTGCTCCGCACCAAATCGCACGGCGTTGACGCAATCATCATCAAAAGCAACAGGTGGTGAGTACCAAATTTGCTCAAATTTCATTTCGTAGCCACCTTCGCTGGCAACCTTTTCTGAAAAAGAGCGTAACTGCTCATCCATCTTTGAGAGGATTTCATCATCTGGATGACGGAAATCAACAGTGAAGAAAACTTCACCTGGAATAGTGTTCCGCGAATTTGGTGTTACGTTCATCAAGCCAACAGTTGCACAGGCGAAAGGCTGATTTTCAAACCCAATACGATTAACTTCTTGAACAATTTTCGAGGCCGCGACGAGCGCATCTTTCCGGCGGGCCATAGGGGTTGGACCCGCATGAGCTTCCTGCCCTGTGATGGTAATTTCATACCACCGTTGACCTTGCGCCCCTTTAACAACCCCAATGGTTTTTTCTTCATGCTCCAAAATAGGCCCTTGCTCGATATGGGCCTCAAAGAAAGCCTTGATCTCACGTCCACCGACCTCTTCCGGTCCGGCATAACCAATTCGCTCAAGCTCTTCGCCCATGGTCTTACCATCAAGATCCGCACGGCTCAGGCCGTATTCCAAATCAAAAACACCGGCGAAAACCCCCGAAGACACCATAGCCGGAGCAAACCGGGACCCTTCTTCATTCGTCCAAACAGCGACCTCGACCGGATTTTCAGTTTTAACGTCGAAATCATTAAGGGTTCGAAGCACTTCAAGACCTGCGAGCACCCCAAAAACCCCGTCATACTTACCACCCGTTGGTTGGGTATCGAGATGAGAGCCCATCATTACTGGCGGAAGATCATCGTTCACCCCTGCCCGACGCGCGAAGATATTCCCCATTTTATCGATTTTAATCGTACAGCCTGCATCCTTGCACCATTGAACGAAGAGGTCGCGCCCCTCTTTATCCACATCCGTCAGGGCAAGCCGGCAACAGCCGCCTTTTTCTGTGCCGCCAATTTTTGCCATATCCATCAGGCTGTCCCACAAACGGTCGCCCTTTACTGCCATATTTTTCATAATTATTCGCTTTACTCTGCTGCTTTTGAGTGAGGGTTTCTTGGATCCTGGTTCCAGTTCATGTAAGGCTTGCCATTATCCACCTCTACCATCGTAATACAATTCTCAACCGGGCATACATGGTAGCACAGATTACAACCCACGCATTCTTCATCCACCACTTCATATCGCCGCTCACCATTAACACGACTCGCTGTAATCGCCTGGTGAGATGTATCTTCGCAAGAAATATGACACAGACCGCATTTGATACATTTATCCTGATCAATGAGCGCTTTTACGTCATAGTTCATATTCAACTGGTTCCAATCGGTGACATTGCCCGAAGCGAGCCCACGGAAATCATCGATAGACTTATAGCCCTTGCTATCCATCCAGTTGCTGAGACCGGTTTTCATATCATCAACAATCTTGAAACCGTGATGCATTGCAGCTGTGCACACCTGAACAGATCCGCACCCTAATGAAATAAATTCAGCAGCATCTCTCCAGTTGGAAATGCCTCCAATGCCAGACATAGGAATGTTCTCACATTCAGGATCCCGGGCAATTTCAGCAACCATGTTCAATGCAATAGGTTTAACTGCCGGTCCGCAATAACCACCATGAGCTCCCTTGCCATCAACAGTTGGTGTCGGCGCCATGATGTCCAGATCAATATTCACGATTGAATTGATTGTGTTGATCAGTGAGACAGCATCGGCTCCACCACGCACAGCTGCCCGAGCGGATTGACGAATATCTGTAATGTTCGGTGTGAGCTTTACAATCACAGACATATCGGAATGTTTTTTACACCATTCCGTGACCATCTGGACATATTCAGGAACCTGACCAACTGCTGCGCCCATGCCACGTTCGGACATCCCGTGCGGGCAACCAAAGTTGAGTTCCACCCCATCGGCGCCCGTCTCTGCAACCCGGTTAAGGATATACTTCCAAGGCTCCTCCTCACAGGGCACCATAAGAGAGACAACCATTGCACGATCTGGCCAGTCTTTCTTGACGCGCGTAATTTCTTCCAGATTCACATCTAGGGGCCGATCTGTGATCAACTCGATATTATTCAGGCCAGCCATACGCTGCCCGTTGTAATGAGTCGCGCCATACCGGGACGACACATTAACTACAGGCGGGTCTTCTCCCAAAGTTTTCCATACAACGCCACCCCAACCGGCCTCAAAAGCCCGAACAACATTTATTTCCTTGTCAGTTGGCGGTGCACTTGCCAACCAGAAGGGATTGGGTGATTTAATTCCTACAAAATCATAGCTCAGATCTGCCATCTTCTTGGTCCCTTATCCCCGGTTAGGCTTTTAAATATTGATCAATTGCATGTGCGGCCAGCTTCCCATCCTGGACAGCAGCTACGGTCAGGTCTTCCCCCCCGAGAATACAGTCGCCTCCGGCGTAAACACCGGGAACGGAGGTCGCCCGATTGTCATCCACCTTGATACGACCATCCAGGATCTCCAGTGAAGTAGCCTCCTCTGTTACCGGATCCGGAATGAAGACCTGACCGATTGCTTTGAACACCATATTGGCAGCCAGTGTGAATTTCTCACCAGTACCTGCCAAAGATCCGTCCGCCGCTTTTTCAGTATATTCAAATGTTACGCCCGAAACTGAACCATTCTCTTCCTGAAGAGAAACCGGTTTTACGTAATGACGTATGGTAACCCCGTTAAGCTGCGCATATTCCTGTTCATGGTGGGTTGCGCTCATATCTTCTGCACCCCGACGATAACAGAGGGTCACTTCTTCAGCTCCCAAGCGCTTCGCTTGAACAGCGATATCAATCGCGGTATTGCCACCGCCAATTACGACAATCTTTCGACCAATTTCAAGATCCGCCTTTGTTTCAGACTGGCGAAGATCTGCAATGTAATCGACCGCGTTAAAAACCCCTTTAAGGCTTTCGTTTTCAAAACCGAGCGAGCGAACCGCGCCAAGTCCAGTTCCGATAAAGACTGCATCAAATTTCTTATGCAATTCTGCCAGACTAATTTGTGAGCCAAGCGCCATATTATGGTGAACCGTAATGCCACCGATAGAGAGAATGAAATCAACTTCTTCCTGGGCAATCCCATGAGGAAGTTTATAGGCAGCAATACCGTATTCATTCAGGCCGCCAGATTTTGCTTTGGCCTCAAATACCTCCACATCATGCCCGAGCATAGCCAGGCGGTGGGCGGCTGATAAGCCTGCCGGTCCGGCACCGACAACCGCAACCGTCTTGCCTGAGGAAGGTGCACGTTCAAAAGGCTGCTCTTTCGTTGCCATCAGCCAGTCAGTTGCAAATCGCTGCAAACGGCCAATCGTAACGGGCTTTCCTTCCTGAGTTTGTCGGACACAGACTTCCTCACAGAGGATTTCAGTCGGACATACACGTGCACAGGCACCGCCCATGATATTCTCAGTCAAAATATCAATCGCAGATCCCCGATAGTTCCCTGTCTGAATTTTACGAATGAAGTTCGGAATATCAATTCCGGTAGGACAAGCCTCCATACAAGGTGCGTCGTAACAAAAATAGCAACGATTAGCTTCGATATGTGCCTTAGCTTCTCCTAAAGCCGGATACATGTCGTCAAAGTTTTTTGACAATTCGTCAGCGGACAACCTGCCCGCCGCGATATCGGCGATACCACCCATGTTTTTCTCTTTCTAGCCCAGTTAATAACCCACCGGTTTTGCCCGGTTTGTTCCCTGAGAAAAACCATAGTCAAAATCTGACCAAATGGTCAAGATTAATTGTTCACTTATTTATAACCCGCAGAATTCTGGGCCTAAAGGAAATTAAAAATTTCTAATTTTGGCGACTTTTATATCATTCGATGATTTTTTAGGCGTAACTGATCTGGAACTAACCAGAAAAAAATAGACATTTACCCACAACGGAGAATCAGACGATCTGGATCGCCGAAAGTGGACACAAATTTGTTTGAGTGATTAAAACTTGCAAAAAATTAGCGGTTCAAGCCAAAATATGTTCCCAATACCGGTTACAGGCTGACTTAAAAAATGACGAAATCCAAAGAAGCGTCCTCTGCATCCTCAAATCAAGGACGAATCCGACAGGAAAACAGAAAAAAGATACTTGCCGCCGCTGAAAAGGTTTTTGCGGCCAACGGCTTTCGGGGTGCTACGACTGCCGATATCGCGGAGGAAGCTGGTCTGCCTAAAGCAAATGTCCACTACTACTTTGGCACCAAAGCCAAACTCTATCGAACCGTCATTGATGATATCGTAGAACTATGGCTATCCTCCTTTCGCGAGATTACAGAAGAGGACGATCCTGCACTCACTCTTGCAGATTACATTCGCGCCAAAATGGAGCTTTCGAAAAACCGACCAGAAGCCTCTCGCGTTTTTGCGAACGAACTGATCAGAGGTGCTCCGCGGATCAAACCTTATCTGTCCGGAGATCTAAAAGAATGGGTGGATTATAAATCGGCCATTTTAGACAAATGGATTGAACAAGGAAAAATGGCCCCCGTTGACAGCAAGAAACTGATCTTTCACATATGGGCAATGACACAAACCTGGGCTGACTTTGAAATTCAGTGGGCTTCCGTTCTCGGTCGGGAGAACAAGCTTGAAGAAGCTGATTTTGAAGAAGCCACCAACGCCATTATTACGACTGTCCTCAGGACCTGTGGATTAACTCCCGTGCCTGCCCGGAAAACAGATATAGAGCTGCCTATCGCCGGCTAGTCAGATTAAGAGGACCCGCCACTCAACTCTTCTTGCAGAATTTCCAATTCCAGAAGACGTTCCTCAGATTGCTCATACTTGCCTTTGGCTTCAGTCAGCGCATCCATCACTTTTTGGAATTTATCTGGATTTTTGGCAAAAAGATTAGGATCTGACATTTCGGCTTCCAGTTTAGCAATCTGTTCTTCCAGTTGAGCGAGAAGATCGGGAAGCATATCCAGTTCACGCTGGTCCTTGTAACTCAATTTTGCCCGCGCTTTTTTAGGTTTTTCAGCCTGAACCTGAACGGGTTTAGATGGAGAAGAAACTGGCTTTTCCTGCTCTTGGCGTTGCCGGACATAATCAGTATATCCGCCTACATACTCATCTACACGTCCCTCACCCTCAACAGCAATCACGGACGTCACTAACTGATCCAAAAACTCACGATCATGACTAATTAGGATAAGGGTCCCTTCATAACTACTCAGCATGTCCTGTAAGAGATCAAGCGTTTCCATATCCAGGTCATTGGTCGGCTCATCCAAAACAAGGAAATTGCTCTCGCGCGCCAACAACTTCGCAAGCAACAACCTATTTTTTTCTCCGCCAGATAACGATTTAACGGGACTCTTTGCCTGTTTTTCCTCGAACAGGAAATCCCGTAAATAAGCCACCACATGCCTAACTTCACCCTTCACCAACAACTGGCCGCTGCCTGGATCTGCAAGGGTATCCCAGAGACTTTCTTCGGGATCCAAACTTTCCCGCTGTTGATCAAATATGGCTGGCGTCAGGTTTGTTCCAAGCTTCACAACCCCTTCGTCTGGCTGCAACTCACCCGTCAACATTTTCAGAAGAGTGGTTTTTCCTGCTCCGTTCTCTCCGATAATTCCAACGCGATCGCCTCGCATGATCCGGGTCGAGAAATTCTTGATAATTGTTTTCTGCTCACCTTCCGCAGTCTCATAAAATTTTGAGATGCCGTCCGCTTCTACAACTACCTTGCCGCTCTTTTCTCCGGAAGCAACCTCAAGCCGCGCTTTTCCGACCCGACCGGTTCGCTCAGCCCTCTCAGCCCGCATCCGATGCAATGCACGTAAGCGGCCTTCATTTCGCGCACGGCGAGCAGTAATCCCTTTACGTGACCAGTCAGTCTCTTCCGCGATCCGCTTATCCAGTTTTCGCGTTTCCACCTCTTCAGCTCTCAGAATTTCCTCTGACCACTCTTCAAACGCAGCGAAGCCTTTACCGTGGGTTCTGAGTTTTCCACGATCAAGCCAGAAGAGGCGATTTGTCAGGTTTTTGAGGAACTGGCGATCATGGCTGATGATCAACAAGGCGCCTTTATACGTTTTCAGCTCTTCCTCAAGCCAAAGAATTGTTTTGATATCGAGATGGTTTGTCGGCTCATCAAGTAGCAGAACATCAGGCTCAGAAACCAACGCCTCTGCAAGCGAAACCCGGCGCGCTTCCCCGCCAGAGAGTGTTTCAAGTAGCCGGTCCCCATTAATACCAACACCTTCGAGAACCTGGTCAACCAGATAGCTATAATCCTGCCCATCGGCCTGAAGATCCTCGGGCAGGCCCTGATAAACCTGATCAAACACAGACCGACCTGCTATGACCTCTGGCTGTTGACGCAAATATCCAACCCGAATACCAGTTTGAACAAACCGGTCCCCGCCATCCAATTCTATTTCTCCAGCTATTGCTTTTAACAGGGTCGATTTGCCAGATCCGTTTCGCCCAACCAGAGCAATCCTCATGCCCGGCTCAACAGCCAAAGAAATGTTATTGAACAGATCACCACCACCGAATGTGATACGTGCGTCCTGCAAAGCGAGAATAGGTGCTGCCATAATTCTTGATATACCAATTGAAAAACTTTAGCGCTTCTATCACCTGCGACCTTATATCGCAATTGCAATCCCTGACTTGCATCTTCGGTCGCCTGTTTATATAAGATCCCTGAAAAATGACCTGCTCGCCGGATTTGCGAATTGGCTAGTTAAATTTTGGAATACGCTCATGTATGTCGTTGCTGCACTCTATAAATTTGTGAACCTGCCGGATTACAAGGAAATCCAGGCTAAGCTGCTGAAAGTCTGTTTGGACAATAATATCCAAGGGACATTGCTATTGGCTGAGGAAGGGATCAACGGAACCGTCGCTGGCCCTCGTGAGGGCATAGATACGCTTCTTGCATATCTCAAAAGTGATGAGCGGCTTGCTGATTTAAGTCATAAAGAAGCGATCAACGAGGAACAGCCGTTCTACAGAATGAAAGTCCGGCTGAAAAAAGAGATTGTAACACTTGGTGCACCGGGTACAGACCCCAATAAAATGGTTGGGGCCTATGTCAAACCAAAGGATTGGAATGACCTGATCGCGGATCCCGAAGTTCTACTAGTAGACACCCGCAATGACTATGAGGTTCAGGTTGGCACTTTTAAAGGAGCCATCAACCCAAAGACAGAAACTTTCCGTGAATTCAAACAGTATGTAAAAGAAAACCTGGATCCAGAGAAACACAAGAAGGTTGCGATGTTCTGCACTGGCGGCATTCGATGTGAAAAATCGACTTCTTACCTGCTCCGCGAAGGGTTCGAGGAAGTCTATCATCTGGAAGGCGGCATCCTGCAGTATTTTGAAGATGTCCCAGAGGAAGAAACCACATGGGAAGGCGAATGCTTTGTGTTTGATCAACGGGTTACCGTCAATCACAAACTGGAAAAAGGCTCGTATGATCAGTGCTATGCCTGTCGTTACCCTATTACAGAAGAAGACATGGCATCAGATAAGTATGTTAAAGGGATTTCATGTCCCCATTGCTACGACGAACTGACAGAAGAGAAAAAGACTAGGTTCGCTGAACGGCAAAAGCAGATTGAACTTGCCAAGCGACGCGGTGAAGTTCACATTGGAACAAAATAACCTAAGGGGAACAATACGTTCCCCTTCTTACTTACACCAGTAGGTTAGGAAATCACCTGAATTGATCTCAGTAAAACCTACTGTGGATCTGGTGTAGAGATACACCCAAGCAGACCGTTTTTTGCCCCCCGCCCCCAAAACTGGCAATCGTTTTCGGACATATGGCCATGGCTTTGGGTCGCTGGGACCGCATTCCTCATACTCATCAAAAACAGCAAGTGCATCTGGTGATTTCAGCTCCATGATATCACCCACAATGTCTATTGCATCCTTCTTCACATCTACAAACCCGGGATAGGATCCAAGATCATAAAGCTTTCCTCTAACAGTACCCGTTTCAACAAACTGGCAATAACGGCGGACTTCTTTGATCATTGGTCCCGGGAAATCACGCCGCAAGGTTCCGTAAACAAACAAGAAATTCGACACAAACTGTCCTACTTATTTCCGTAACTATAACCTAGACCTGCCCGGGCATCATTCTGGACACTGTAAGGTGGAATGGGGTAACGAAGTCCATTTTTGGCAAGCTTAGCCAGCCCTTCAATGGTTTTGGGTAGATATGCCGGCGGGATTGCCATGAGCAATTCATCCTCCATCACCCCGCCATAGCGACGCTCCGCAAAACAGGGCAGAGATAGACTAGGTTCACCAGTTGACAAAGCCCGTCCCCAACTATCAGCGCAGGAGCTTTCCCCAACCACCGAGAAATCAAGTTTTTTATATCCAGCCCATTGCAATCCATTGATGAACAGGATCATCTGCGCAGGCGTCGCATAAATAAGACATATATCCGGTGGATCTAACCGCCCAGTCGTCAATGGGGAGACAGCCATGGCCTTGTATTTTCCAAAAGGCACCACTGTCATTTCCTGCTGGTGTTTTTTGGTATCTTCCGGGCTCTCCCACCAAACACCAACATATCGCTCCCCTTTTTCCCATTCAGCGTCCTGCGGATGCAAGCCCAGAACCGCCCCACATTGAGAACCGACGAAATCTTCGGCAGTTGCCCCAACGGTCCAGCCCAGACGGCAAGCCTGTCCGACGATCTGATCCGCTGTATGAATTGAGTTTGGGCGTCTGATCCGATCAATCGCCTCCATCTCCTCAACAGTCTCGAATAATTTCATTCCGATAGGAGTGGCCCGAATTCTTAAATACTGGTTCAGACCACTTAATATTGCATCCCAGTCATAATGTCCCTCTAGCGCAGTCATGCTTCCTCCCTGTTCTCAGGTTATTATTTTTGGATTTGAAAGATTACTCTTTCAGTGACTGGTAGAAAGTTTGGACCTGTTCCAGAACAACTTCAAGCGGAAGTCTCTCTATTCTTTTGATTTGACCATTGGGATCTGTAACTGTTTTGGTCGTAATGTCCTCCCCTGCGGGGGAGCCGACTAAACATAAACTATTTGGACCAATAGGCCCGTAAACCTTGGGTTTACCGATGCCAAACAGTGCAACTGTGGGCACCTTCACCGCCAGCGCTGTGTGCATCAGGCCCGAGTCATTTCCAATAAAAAGCTTTGCTTTGGAAATCAAAGCTGCCGCCTCCATCGGATTGGTTTTGCCCACAAAGTTTAAAACTTGTTTGGCAGGCAATTGGCCGATGACTTTCTCAGCCTGCTCTTCTTCTCCCGGGGCACCAAAAATCATGATCTTAGCGCCGGGCAATATTCCCGTCTCTGACGTCAAAGACCTGGCAAGATTTGCATAATTATCTGCATCCCACTGTTTTAAGGGGTGATTAGCTGTTGGTCCGATCGCCAGAACCGGATCATCCGAAAGAGCTTGCGTTAAATCTGATCGGAGGTGAAAACCGTTAGTCCTGATCAAAGGGGGTATTGGTTGTTGAAGCCCAATCATCTTAGCATTGGATAGCGTCTTGGCCTCATCATCAGGTGGAGACGACCAGATATGTCTCTTTCGACAAGGTAGAAACCCAAGAGGGCTTCCCCGAAAATCAACAATTCGGTCCCAATAAATACCGTCAATTGCCTTAAAAGCATCCCACCAATGAAGACTATATTTCCGCTTCTTGATGGCAACAACCAGATGAACCTTGGGGTTACTTCGAAAAATCTCTGCCGGGATATGCCCGCAAACTATTGTCACAAGAGCATCTGGTTCTTCTGAGATCAAATGCTCAAGCACACCTGTCGTCAGGACCGCATCTCCAAGCCTATTAGAGGTAACAAAGAGGATCTTCTTTTGTCTCATACTGGAAAATCCTCAAACCTTCCGCGCCAGGATTTTAAGCCCTGTCTTATTGGTTAGAGTTTTTCGGATCAACTGAATACCATGCCTGGCGAACAAGATTTGTAGAGCCTTTTTTGTAAAATAGAGACAATGCTCAGGGGGTTTGAATTCATGCCACGCCTTAATATCTTTCGGCCTGAAAATATGTCCTGCATCTGGCGTGGTGAGGTAAACGAGGGAACCAGGCTTCATCAACCTGGACAGACTATCTGCAAAGCTGTCAGGATCCAGAACATGTTCAATCACTTCTGATGTATATAGCAGGTCAAAAGGCTCATACTGATCTGCCGCCTGTTCAATCGCCATAATATCAAAGTGACACCCAGGGAACTCTTGCTTACCGTATTCAATGGCTTCTTCACTTAGATCAATACCGTAAGCGTTGAACCCCTTTTCTTGAGCCGCCTTGACCACAAAACCCGCACTGCAGCCAATATCCAAGAAACGACCACCGGAGATCTTCTTTGACAAACGCCTCATTCGGCTTCTAGCCCGGCGGAACTTTTTATCTGCTTTTCGCTTGTAGCTCGCAGTTCCTGGATAGTCTCTGTAATAAGCAGCGATACTTGCCTGATCAATCATTGGGTTCATAAAGATAAAACCACAGTCGGAGCATTCGCTGAACTGCATCTCATCCTGTTTCACTGTATCTTTGATATTCGGACTTAAACATGCCCTGCAATGGTCAACTTTTTCAGTGAAATTCATAACCGCTTGCCCCGTAATTTAAACTGATTTGTAACTTACACAAAGTTCGAGGAAAGTCAGCAGCTATTCTCCAGATTGTTGTTTACAAAAAGTCAGGCGATTTCCAAACGGGTCTGTCACGGTGAACTCAACACCCCAAGGAACCGTATCCAAGCCTGGATTGGCAAATTTAAACGATTTCAAGTGGAGCTCCTGATGGAAACCCTCAATATCACCCGTTGGAATAAATATACGCACCCCAGGGACACTATCCGCGTAATGTTCTGTGAGATGAAGGACTAAACCATCTCTGGAAATTTGACGATAAGTAGGTTGCTCCTCAGGCTGATGCAGCCAGTCCTCCTCGAACCCTAAGAAGTCGAGATAAAATTCTCTCGCTTTCTCAATATCAAAAATTCTTAAGATTGGGATTGCGCCTTTTATATCATAACTCATGGATTCGAATTTACCCTCCCCAATTTATTAAGCCTCCAATAGCTCTATTAATAATGAAAATCAATTGCAAAAACCAGTGATCAAATATCCGCCTAAGCCATTGTTTTGTATCGACTTAAATTTCACAGACTCCGCTATTGTGCGGCCTCATCTTTTTCTATACAAGACCATTTTTGTCTGTTATACCCCCTTGAATTCAGACTAAATTGGTACGATATTAATTCCAAGATGATTAAACTGAGCAAAATGACAGACTATGGCGTTGTGATCATGTCAGAAATGGCACGGATCGAAGGGCGCGTCATGACAGCACCGGATTTATCTCTACACACCGGGTTGACCGTTCCGACGGCCGCCAAAATCCTGCGCATTTTGTCCAAAAGTAACCTTTTGACATCTATTCGAGGTGCCCATGGAGGATACCGGCTGGATCGTAAACCGACCGAGATTTCTATTGCCGAAATTGTGAGAGTTTTAGAAGGACCAGTTGCTGTTACATCTTGCGTAGATACAAGTCACGACGACTGCTCAGTTGAAGAATGTTGCCCCATGCGCGGCGGTTGGGAAAAAATCAATCGTGCCATTAATACTGCAATGGAAGAAGTCACCCTGGCCGATATGTGTCAGGGCAGTTCTGCCCCCCTACCCAGGCTCAACAAAACCGCTGCAAGTGGTTTGCCGAGCCTCAATGTAACGGAGTGAGCGATGGCTGTTAGCCAGGAAACTGTTGAACAAGTTGCATCCGTATCAGAAAAATACAAATACGGATTTGTCAGCGACATTGAAGCAGAAACAGCCCCAAAAGGGCTTAATGAAGATATCATTCGCTTCATTTCGACTAAAAAAGAAGAGCCGGAATGGATGCTGGAATGGCGTCTGAAAGCCTATCGGTATTGGCTTGAAATGGAAGAGCCCGACTGGGCGAAAGTCAATTATCCGAAGATCGATTTTCAGGATATCTATTATTACTCGGCTCCAAAGAAAAAAGACAAAATCAAAAGCCTTGATGAAGTGGATCCGGAAATCCTTGAAGTCTACAACAAGCTCGGTATTCCGCTCAAAGAGCAGGAAGTCCTCGCAGGTGTTGAAGGGGCATCAAATGTCGCTGTGGACGCCGTATTTGACAGCGTCTCAGTTGCGACTACCTTCCGTGAACGGCTGGAGAAGGAAGGGGTAATTTTTTGCCCCATTTCAGAAGCCATTCAGAAGCATCCAGATCTTGTGAAAAAATATCTGGGCTCAGTGGTTCCCTATACAGACAATTACTACGCAACGCTAAACTGTGCAGTCTTTACAGATGGCTCATTCGTTTACATTCCGAAAGGTGTGCGCTGCCCCATGGAGCTAAGCACCTACTTCCGGATTAACGCAGCGCAAACAGGCCAGTTCGAACGGACCCTCATTATCGCTGATGACGACAGCTATGTCAGTTATCTGGAAGGTTGCACCGCACCGATGCGGGATGAAAATCAGCTTCATGCAGCGGTCGTTGAACTGGTGGCCCTGGAAAATGCAGAGATTAAATATTCCACTGTTCAGAACTGGTATCCTGGTGATGAAAACGGCAAGGGTGGAATTTATAACTTTGTGACAAAACGTGCGGCCTGCCGGGGCGCAAATTCCAAAGTTAGCTGGACACAAGTTGAAACCGGTTCAGCTGTTACTTGGAAATACCCTTCCTGTATCTTGCAGGGCGATAATTCAGTCGGTGAATTTTATTCTATCGCGATTACCAACAACCTGCAGCAGGCTGATACCGGGACGAAGATGATCCATTTGGGTAAAAACACCACGAGCACCATCATCTCCAAGGGTATTTCTGCTGGTCGCGCCCAAAGCACATATCGTGGTCTTGTTCGGATGGGCCGTAAAGCAGATAACGCACGCAATCACACGGTTTGTGACAGCTTGCTTATTGGCGACCGGTGCGGCGCTCATACGGTTCCTTATATTGAGAACCAGAACCGCTCTGCCAAAATTGAACATGAGGCGACCACCTCAAAGGTGAGTGAAGAGCAACTATTCTATTGTCAGCAGCGTGGGCTTTCTGAAGAAGAAAGCATGGCGCTGATTGTAAATGGCTTTTGTAAGGACGTATTGCAAAAGCTGCCTATGGAATTCGCAGTCGAGGCCCAGAAACTGGTTGGGATCAGTCTGGAAGGCAGCGTTGGTTAAAAAAACCAACTGCCAAACCCTCGTTACAGTATGTTTTTAGATCGAGAGCTAGATCAAAATGTTGGAAATTAAAGACCTTCACGCCACAGTGCATGGCAAGGAAATCCTAAAAGGCATTAGCCTCACCATCAACCCT
This sequence comes from Sneathiella limimaris, assembly GCF_012932565.1. NCBI lineage: Bacteria > Pseudomonadati > Pseudomonadota > Alphaproteobacteria > Sneathiellales > Sneathiellaceae > Sneathiella > Sneathiella limimaris. Next base: position 2,334,401 of record NZ_JABBYJ010000001.1, on the reverse strand, counting down.
GGTGAAGTCCATGCGATCATGGGCCCAAATGGTGCTGGTAAAAGCACTTTATCCTACGTTCTTTCCGGGCGGGATGGATATGAGGTCACATCCGGATCCGTCACCTATATGGGGAAAGATCTCCTGGAGATGGATCCGGATGAGCGTGCCTGTAGCGGTGTTTTTCTAGCCTTTCAGTATCCGGTTGAAATCCCCGGTGTTGCCTCAGCGACTTTCCTTAAAACGGCCCTTAACGCGCAACGTAAGTTCCGCGGAGAGGAAGAACTTGATGCCATGCAATTTTTGAAACTTGTTCGGGAAAAATCCAAAGAGCTGGACATTAAAGATGATATGTTGAAGCGGCCTGTAAATGTGGGCTTCTCCGGCGGTGAGAAAAAACGAAATGAGGTTCTGCAAATGTCTTTGCTGGAGCCAAGTTTGATGATCCTGGATGAAACAGATAGTGGTCTTGATATTGACGCCCTGAAGATTGCAGCGGATGGAGTGAACCGGCTTCGCTCACCGGAGAGATCAGCACTTGTCATCACTCATTATCAGCGACTGCTGGACTACATCGTTCCCGATTTCGTGCATGTGCTGGCAGACGGCAAGATTGTCAAATCAGGCGATAAGACACTGGCGCTGGAACTGGAGGAAAAAGGATATGCAGATATTAGTGCAGCTTAACCTGCTCTGAACCTGCAGCTTTCCGACCAAGGATGAACAGATGAAGACATTATCCCCCCTCGCCCAAAAATATGTAGATCGATTTGAAACGGCACTTGAAACTTTGCCGGGTGCAGGCAATCGACATATCGAAACGCTTCGAAAATCAGGCCTAAAACGATTTGAAGGAACTGATTTTCCAAACAAACGGATCGAGGACTGGCGCTTCACCAATCTGTCTGAGTTCAGCAAAAAGTTTGGTGAGGTCGCCAATGATGGCACCTCCCCACTCTCCAATGCTGATTTTCATACTGAATTGGAAGTCGTTTTTATTGACGGGGTCTTTTCCGCTGAGCACAGCAAACTATCGAACCTTCCGGATGGAGTTCGCCTCTCTTCTTTTGCTGAGGATCTGCAAAAAGACATGGCGCTTTCATTGCCGGAGGATGAAAACCGTTCCCTATATTTGCTGAACACTGCTTTTATGCAGGATGGATACTGCCTCTATGTTGAAGATGAAACTCAGGTCGATACGCCTCTTGTCATTCGCTTCCTGAATAATAATGGAACCGAAGGTCGACACCTTCGAAATCGGATCCTGATGGGTAAAGACAGTTCTCTGACACTTTTCGAAATTCACGAAGGCACGGGAAGTTATTTCTCCAACCCGGTGACTACAGTCATGCTGGGGGAAGGCGCCGAACTCTCCCACTACAAATTGCAGAATGAAAGTACAGACGCTTATCATTTAGCCCTTACCGACGCAGAGCTGACAACTGGGTCGACATACAGCAATTTCAGCCTGTCCTTTGGATCGAAGCTCTCTCGCAATGAATTTCATACACGGATCATTGGCGCTGACGTGTGCAGCGAGTTAAACGGCGCTTATCTCATCGGTGGCCAACAACATTGCGATACAACAACCTTGACCGAGCATCTGGTGCCTCAGAATGAAAGCAAACAGATCTATAAGGGGGTACTGGACGGCAAAGCACATGGTGTTTTCCAGGGTAAAATCCATATCCATGAAGACGCGCAGAAAGTATCAGGTGATCAGCTAAGTAAGGCGTTGCTTTTGTCAGATACTTCACAGGTCTCAGTCAAACCAGAGCTAGAAATCTATGCTGATGACGTCAAATGCAGTCACGGCGCCACATCCGGTGAATTGGATGAAGATGCCCTGTTTTATCTGATGGCTCGTGGCATTGATCCAGATACTGCTCGGCAAATGCTGATCGAAGCTTTTCTAGGTGATGTTCTGGAAGAGATTCAACATCCTGAGATCAAAACCTATTTCACCCAACTGGCGGCAAATTGGCTGTCTGGAAATCGGGGCGAGTGATGAACGACATGACTACATTTGACGTAGAAAAAATCCGTGAGGATTTCCCGATCTTCAAAGAAAAAATCCACGGCAAGCGGCTAACTTTTCTGGATAGTGGTGCGTCCGCACAAAAACCAACAGTCGTCTTAGATGCGATCAACAAAGCCTACAGCCAGACTTATGCCAACGTGCATCGGGGTGTCCATTATCTGAGCCAAAAATCCACGGAACTATATGAAGGCGCCCGGGAAACAGTTCGCGCCCATATGAATGCTGAAAGTCTGGATGAAATTATCTTCACCAAAAGTACGACAGAAGCTATCAATCTGGTCGCACAGTCCTTCGGCCAGATGGCCATTGGTGAAGGCGATGAAATTCTTCTGTCCTATCTTGAGCATCACTCCAATATTGTACCGTGGCAACTCGTCGCGGAACGGGTTGGTGCAACGGTAAAGGCCGTTCCAATTGATCAGAACGGCGAGTTATTGATGGAGGAATATAAAAACCTCCTGACTGACAAAACAAAGATCGTAGCTATCACTCATGTGTCCAACGCAATTGGAACCGTGACGCCCATCAAGGAAATCATCCAGATTGCCCACCAGCAAGACGTTCCCGTTCTGGTCGATGGATCACAGGCTATTCCCCATATGAAAGTGGATGTGCAAGATCTGGATGCGGATTTTTATGTTTTCACGGGCCATAAGATTTTTGCCCCAACCGGCATTGGTGTTCTTTACGGCAAAGAAAAGTGGCTGGAGAAAATGCCGCCCTATCAAGGCGGCGGTGACATGATCAACCGGGTCACTTTTGAAAAAACAACCTATGCAACAGGCCACAGCAAATTCGAAGCTGGTACACCCCCGATTGTCCAGGCAATCGGGCTTGGCACTGCAATTGACTATACGAACGGTATTGGTTTTGACGCCATTGGCGCGCATGAACAGTCTTTGCTTGCATATGCGACTGAACAGTTAGGCCAGTTAAATAATGTCAGGATTATTGGTCAGGCCAAACACAAGGCTGCGATCGTGTCCTTCACAATGGACGGTATTCACCCCCATGATATTGGCACCATTGTCGATCAGGCTGGTGTTGCGGTTCGTGTCGGACATCATTGTGCACAGCCCTTGATGGATTTTTATGATGTCCCGTCAACAGTTCGGGCTTCGTTCGCCCTCTACAACAACAAGCAGGATGTGGACGAATTGGTAAAATCTATTCAAATGGTGCAGGAGTTCTTTCGCTGATCATGAGTGATCTGAAGTCCCTATATCAGGAAGTCATCCTAGATCATTCCAAGAATCCCCGAAATTTTGGGGAGATTTCTCCCTGTACGCATACAGGTCATGGCCACAATCCGCTTTGCGGGGATACGGTTACGATATTCTGTAATCTGGATAACAATGGAACTATTCTGGAGATAAGTTTTGAAGGAAAAGGGTGTGCTATTTCAATGGCTTCCGCATCATTGCTTACAGATATTCTGAAAGGAAAAACAGTCGAACAGGCCAAATCCCTGTTTTCAGAATTTCATCAGCTCGTCACCAGCGAGCAGGACAACAATGACCCTTCAGAAGAAGCTGAACGGCTACAAATATTGGCAGGTGTACGCCAGTTCCCTATGCGCGTTAAATGCGCCACTCTTCCCTGGCATGCCTTGATGGCTGCACTGGAAGGTAGAGAACCGGCCAGTACGGAGTTTTCATCATGAGCGTATCTGAAACACAAAGACCCGTTGCGACAGGCCCCTATCAGGAAGGAACAAGCTCCTCGCCCCTCGAAGGCAAGATTATTGAAGCCTTGCGAACAGTTTTTGATCCTGAAATTCCTGTCAGTATTTATGATTTGGGCCTCATTTACGTCATTGATATCGACGAAAGCGGTCATACATATGTTGGCATGACATTAACAGCACCTGGATGCCCTGTTGCAGGGGAAATTCCTGGCTGGGTAAGGGATGCAGTGATAAAAGTTGAAGGCATTTCTGAGGTAGAGGTTGAAATCCTCTGGGATCCGCCTTGGACACCTGATAATATGTCAGAAGCCGCAAAACTTGATTTGGGTATGTTTTAAAGAGGTGAGTTGATGAGTGATGCACAGATTATGACATTGACGGAAAAAGCCGAAGCCCGGCTAAGCACCTTGCTTTCCCAAAATGACAAGCCTGTTCTTGGCTTGCGCATTGGCATTACCAATACAGGCTGCAATGGCCTTTCCTACACAATGGATTATGCGACTGAAGAAAAAGAGTCAGACGCAATTGTAGATACTGGCAAGGTACGCCTGCTCGTCGATGAAGATGCCATTCAGTATGTAAATGGCACCGAGATGGATTGGGAAGAAAAAGGCCTTGAATCCAAATTCACGTTCGTGAACCCCAATGAAAAGGGACGCTGCGGCTGCGGCTCATCTTTTCACGTATAAGGCTAGTCCACGAAAACACATTGATTGCGACCGAGTTTTTTCGCCTGATAAAGTCCTTTATCAGCCCGATTGATCATGTCCTCTATTGAACTGCCCAGTTCAGAAGCGATCCCCATACTGGCCGTCACACGGACATCTTCACCCCCATAGTTAAATCGCAATGTCGCAATCGCTTCACGAAGGCTGTTGAAAAAGCTTTCCCTGTGGTCTTTATCAACATTAACAGCCAGCAGGCAGAACTCCTCCCCACCCATGCGCGCAAGAATATCTGTATTTCGAAGGATTGATTTCAGCGCGTTAGCAACTTCAGCCAGGATTTCATCACCGGCCTCATGACCATAAGTATCGTTGATCCGCTTAAACCGATCCATGTCGATCATAGCGATATCAATGGTAATTTGTCCGCGCTGAGCACTTGCAAACAAATTTGGCGCTGAGTCCATAAAAAACATCCGATTGGGAAGCTTGGTCAGATAATCGGTCGTTGCTCTGAACATCAGTTCATTCAGCATATCCATTTTGTTCATGTTCATCGCTACGCGGGTTTCAAACTCGTCCGCATCCAACGGTGTCTGAATGAAATCATCAGCGCCAAAACGGATCAGGTCTGCAGCAAAGCGGTTATGATCTTTGGGCGCAATTCCAACAATGGCGAGATCCTCTGGGTCTCTCCCCAACCGAAGTTTCTTTATGAAGTCAAAATTTTTCATCTCGGTTTCGGTAAAGCCAGCGATTACCAACCGAATGGATGGATTATTTTCAACCGCTTTCAAAGCAGCATCAGGGTTATCCACCTCAACCACCTTAAAAAGATGCTTTTCCAGAGAATATCGAACCGATTGTCGCAAAGTTTCCGGGCTTGCGGCGACCAACACTTTTGTGTGCCTGTTATTATCCAAACGCTTTACCGCCTGGCGAACAAGGTCGAGATCCCCAACATTCTCTTTAATAAGATAATCAACGATCCCCAGTGTTTTCACTCGGGCAATTAAGTCAACCTGTGAGGAATTTACAAGCGCAAGCGTCGAAATCCCGCTTTTATGAACAAATTCGAGGGCTTCACCGTCGGTTGCTCCTGGAACAACAGAAGATACAAGTGCCAAAAAATAGTCGTCGCGATTTGCGGATAATTTTTCTTCCAGATCATCGAAATGATGAACAACATCAATCTCACCAGAGAAAACTTCCCGCAGTGAACTTTCCAATACCGCTAGATATATTGGTGAATGCTCAACAAGTAGCAGTCGCTCCTTTGCCGCGGAACCTTTATCAATCTGCACTGTTGTCTCAAGTGACGTCATACCCGAAAACCCCTGTCCGTAGTCAATCAGGACAAATTACACCTTACCACCTTAATAATTCTTTATAGCGTAAATTTCAGGAAACAATGTCAAATTGGAAAATAAATTACTAAGCTAGCTTATCTTTTTGGTTGCTTATTGACCAATTATCATCAAAAATCGCCCCAAAATCCCACAAAGTAAATTAAGAAAATAGGGTTTCCAAATGACACGCAGACTTCTGACAGAAGACCATCGCATTTTTCAGCAAGCCGCCCGAAAGTTCGCAGAAGAACGGATTGCACCTTTTCATGACCAATGGGAAAAGGATGGACAAGTTCCAAAATCCGTTTGGCGCGAAGCCGGAGAAGCAGGCTTCCTTTGCTGCACGGTTCCAGAAGAATACGGTGGACCAGGTGCAGATTTTCTCTACAGCGCTATTTTCTGTGAAGAAATCGCTAGAGTTGGCGCAACTGGACCTGCTTTTCACCTCCACTCCGAGATCGTTGCTCCTTACCTGATGCACTACGGTACAGAAGAACAGAAGAAAAAGTGGCTCCCAAAACTGGTTTCAGGAGAAGTTATTGCTGCTGTTGCCATGACAGAGCCCGGTGCAGGATCAGATCTTCAGAATATCCGGACAACCGCTATTCGAGATGGCGATGATCTGGTCGTAAATGGTCAAAAAGTCTTTATCAGCAATGGCCAAATTGCAGATTTAGTGGTTCTGGCCTGCAAAACAGATCCTGAAGCCAAGGGTAAAGGGGTCAGCCTTCTGCTGATGGAAGGAGACCGTGCGGGTTTTGAGCGAGGCCGTAACCTGGAAAAAATTGGGTATAAAGCGCAAGACACTTCAGAACTTTTCTTTAATGATGTACGTGTTCCCTACTCCAATATTCTTGGTGAAGAAGGCAAAGGCTTCTACCAATTAATGGAGCAATTGGCACAGGAAAGACTTGTGATTGCCATCCGGTCCGTTGCCGTTATTGAAGCTGCCCTTGAATGGACTGTTGCCTATACGAGTGAACGAAAAGCATTTGGTCGTTCCATCGCTGATTTCCAGAACACTCAGTTTAAATTAGCTGAAATAAAGTCTCAGGCAGTCATGCTTCGCTATTTCGTTGATCGCTGCCTGGAGGATCATCTGAAAGGTGAGTTGGATGCTGTAACAGCTGCGATGGCCAAGCTTCAAACGACCGAAATTTTAATGCAGGTCCTTGATGAGTGCGTTCAACTTCATGGTGGCTATGGCTATATGTGGGAATACCCGATTGCCCGTGCATGGACTGATAACCGGATGACCCGGATTGCGGGCGGTTCATCAGAAATCATGAAACAGATCATCGGCAAGGATTTGCTCAAAAATTCATAAATATCGTTGAGGCCGGTCAAGCCGGCCTCTTTTTCTTTGATGGATTTATCCGTGTAAGATAAAAAACCGTTATTCAACATCGGTCCGACAATGAATTCTTACACCCCACCACAGGAGCCATATGCTCCGGTTCTTTTTTGCGATGATCACATTCTCATTGCAAACAAGCCCTCTGGATTATTAACGGTTCCAGGCCGAGGACCTGAAAAAGCGGATTGCCTCTATTCACGCCTTCAAAAACAATTTCCGACAGTTGAAGTTGTTCACAGACTGGATATGGAAACCTCTGGCATTGTTCTTTTTGCTCTTTCCAAAAGAGCACAAAGTCATCTTGGAAAAGCATTTCAACAAAGAGAGGTTTATAAAGTCTATCACGCCCTTGTCTCGGGCTACCCCAAAGAACAAAGCGGTCTCATTGACCTTGCATTAATCGCTGACTGGCCAAACAGACCCAAACAGAAGGTCGATCCAGAAAAAGGAAAGCCTGCACTTACGAAATGGCAAATACTTGAAAAAAGAGAGGCTTGTAGCCTCATAAGGCTTATGCCTTTTACCGGAAGATCCCATCAGCTAAGGGTTCACATGCAGGCAATTGGTCATCCAATTTTGGGGGATGCCTTATATGCACCACCTGAAATCATAAAATTGGCAGACCGCCTGCAACTCCATGCCAGTTTTCTCAGCTTTACTCACCCGATCACACATGAACGGGTTGAATTCTTCACCGACTTACCGTTTTTACGAAATTAAACAGCCCTTCTATTGGTCTCTAATTCTGACGCTTCAGATTGAACCGTAATCGCATTGTTACCTTTTTTAATGGATTCCAATAGAGCCGCTTCTGTCTGCCGAAGCATTGCATCAAGTGTCAGTCCCAGTTTATTGGTTGCTCCAATACTGATCTGCAGGGGATGCCCCTTGACCATATAATTTTGCGACTGAACGGCAAGAGCTAAGTCATCCATAAAGGTATAAAGGTGTGTGGTCCGCATATTTACGGCCAGTATACAAAATATGTTTTCTCGATACCGACACAGTAAATCAGTGTCTCTTTGCCGTTTCTCAAGAATTTCTGAAACAGACAGTAGAATTTTCCCTTGCTCTGTTTCAGGTAAAGAATTGCCTGAGAAGCTTACGTCGTCCAGTGAGAGCATTACGCAAGATAGGGTGATTTGGTCTCTTTCTGCACTTGCAAACAGAGCCCTTCCCCTCTCGAGAAACGCCAATCTTCCCAACAAGCCTGTAAGGGTATCCCGCTGACCAATCAAATTAAACGCTTCTTCACGGAATAACCTTTCAATCGCCAGGGCAATTCGAACCTGACAATCATGTTCTGACACCGGTTCCAACGCATAGTCAAAATAATTGGCATTGATAACGTCAGGGATATTTTTCAGATCCTGAGATTTTAGGAAAAACAATATGCTGAACTGATGTGCAGGTAAGTCAGATTGCCATCTTTGTATCTGCGCGACCATGGCTTTATCAAGCCGCTGCTCTGTAATAACAAGCAGCGTTGGCAAGGAACTGTTTTTTACTTTTTCACCAACCTCATCCAGATTGACTTCATCCAATGCAAGCAACTGATTGCTGGCAACCATATTCTGAAATAACGCCTTGGTCTGCTCCCGCTTACTGACAAGCAACAACCTCATCGGTTTACCAATATGTATTGCCAGATTTGCAGCTCCCATATCCAGGTACTCCTATGACTAAATCCATATAAATCAATCAATAACTGGTGAAACCAGCGTACTACCATTTAGATAATTATATAATCAGTAATTTAGTGTAATCAAAATATTGAAATGAGAAAAAATTGTTTGATTTCTATCATAGATTTAGACTGTTTACCCATTTTCAATCAGTCCACCGATAAAAAAATAATATAAAATCTAAAATTACCAATATATTACATGTATTTATCAAATAGTATTTTAACATTAAAATATTTCTAAAATTGATTGCACCCCAACAATCATTAACCATAAATATGTTTAATATTCTTATTTAGATAGCCTTAATGTTACCTGAGCGTGCATTAGAAAATATTTTTAACCTCAAATTAACATTAATCAGCGACTTTAAGCATATCACTAAAGTAATGCGTAAACCTGAGTTCAAAATTTGTCTTTAATTTCAACATTTATGGTTAAGCCGTGCAGATCGAAGTCAATGAAAATAATGTAATGCTTCCAGAAATTCTCAATTTGAGTATTGCGGAAAATCTTCGTGAAACATTTCTACAACTTCAAGGCTCAGTCTCTGATGTAACGCTTGATGCTTCGAAAGTTGAAACAATCACAACCCCCTGCCTGCAGGTGATTGTTGCAATGGGTAAGTCTCTTGAAGAAGCCGATAAATCGTTACGGATATCAGAACCCAGTGATGCTCTGAATTCAGCCATAAATGATCTCGGACTAGCAAATGTCTTTTCTAAATGGAGTACCGAATAAATGGGGAAGAGAGTTCTAGCAGTAGACGATTCCAAAACCATGCGCGACATGGTCAGCTTCACACTCAAAGGTGCAGGGTATGAAGTTGTCGAAGCTGCTGACGGCCTGCTTGCATTAGACGCAATCAAGTCAAACATGGTGGATCTCGTAATTACAGATATCAACATGCCCAACATGGATGGGATCGGGTTGGTAAAAGCGCTACGGCAAAACCCAGCACATAGCTCCACCCCCATTCTGGTTCTGACGACCGAAAGTGACGATAGCAAAAAGAATGAAGGTCGGGCAGCCGGTGCAACAGGCTGGATTGTAAAACCATTTGAGCCTGAAAAGCTCTTGAAAGTGGTTCAGAAAGTCTGCGGCTGAAAATCATAGGACACGGGAATTACCATGGACGAATTTGCCCAATTTAAAGCAACCTATTTTGCAGAGTGCGCAGAGCTTTTAAGCGACGTTGAAACTCAGCTATCTGAACTGGCAGACGCTTCAGATGATCCTGAAGTTATGAATGCTATTTTTCGGGCAGTTCATTCAATCAAAGCAGGCGCAGGCGCCTTTAAATTCACGCAACTTGCTGAATTTTCACACGAATTTGAAGCGTTACTGGACCGAATGCGCGATGGCAGGATTGCAGTAACTGAAGAAGGTGTAAGCCTGCTTTTCCGCGCGTCAGATATCCTTAGCGCGATGGTAGAGTCTGCGGAAAACGAAGAAGCATTAACTCCTGAGTTTGGTAAAGAGATCCTCGATGAGATTACTCTTATGACCAAAGGAGAGAAGATTTCAGAGACAAAGGACGTTGAAGTAGAAGAAGTTTCAGAGACTTCACCTGAAGCGTCTGACGCGAAGCAAAAAACATATCATATTTCTTTTGCCCCCAAGGCAGAACTATTCAAACACGCAAACGAACCTCTGCTAATTGTTCGTGAACTCAAAACACTTGGAGAACTGACTGCCGAGCCTGATTTGGATCGACTCCCCTCTCTTGCGAGCATGGATGGCGAAGAAGCATATTTCGCTTGGAAATTTACTTTAGTTTCTGATGAAGATATTTCAGAAATCGAAGAGGTATTTGAGTTCGTAACTGAGGATTGCGATCTTTCCATTACAGTAGCTGGAGACACGCCTTCATCTTCTGAAATAGAAAAAACAGACGAATTGGCCTCAGAAGCTTCCGCAACAGCGGAGACTAAAACAGCTGAAACAGCTCCTGAAAAAACTACCGCACCGGCAAAAACACAGAAACAAGCCGCCCCAAAAGTTACGTCCATTCGCGTTGAACTGGATCGCATTGATCGCCTTGTGAACATGGTGGGTGAACTTGTTATCACACAATCTATGCTATCTCAGCAAACAGACGACCTTCCAACAGAACAATACCCCAATATGGTTAGGGGTCTGGAAGAACTGGCATTACACACACGGGAACTGCAGGAAAGCGTGATGGCTATTCGGATGCAGCCCGTAAAATCTGTATTTTCCCGTATGCCAAGACTTGTACGGGAGCTTGCTGCTAAGCTTGATAAGAAGGTTACGCTGACGACTGTCGGAGAACAGACCGAAGTCGACAAAACCGTTATCGAAGAAATTAGCGATCCCATTACCCATATGATCCGCAATTCATTGGATCATGGCCTTGAAAGCACAGAAGATCGCATCGCTGCTGGTAAACCTGAAACCGGAAATGTGACTTTATCAGCTGAACATCGCGGAGGCCGGATTGTAATCACAATTTCCGATGATGGTCGCGGTATCAACCGTGAAGCCGTTTTAAAGCGTGCAATAGAACGTGGACTGATTGCAGAAAACGCAACCCCATCTGATGAGGAGATTGATAACATGATCTTCGCACCAGGATTTTCGACCGCGGAAAAAGTTACAGATGTTTCTGGACGTGGCGTCGGAATGGACGTCGTTCGCAGAAACATTCAGGCTCTGGGCGGCCGCGTTTCCATTCAGTCAAATCCTGGCAAGGGGTCACGCTTCACAATGACCCTGCCCCTTACCCTTGCGGTGATGGACGGCATGATTGTCCAGGTGGGACACGCAAAATACGTTATTCCTATTCCAAACATTGTGGAAAGTCTGCGCCCCACGAAGGAAAGTCTTAAAAAATTACCTAACGGCCAGCGACTTGTCTCAATTCGCGGCCAATATATTCCGCTCTGCTCATTGCATCAGCTGTTCAATATTCAGAACGCTGAAAGCGATCCTTCCAAAGCCCTCGTCGTACTTGTGGAAAGCGAGGAATTTGGCACAACCGGTATCGTGGTTGATGAGCTCATAGGGCAACAACAGGTCGTTATCAAAAGTTTGGAAAATAACTATCGACCAGTAGTGGGTATTTCCGCAGCCACAATCCTCGGAAACGGCAAGGTTGCCCCAATCCTGGATATCGAAGCGCTCTACAAAATTTCACAGAAATACCTGAAGGAAGGATCAGCTTCCGGTGGACCAAATAATGGTTCAAGCAATGGAAGTGGACACGAAAATATCATTCCACCTTCAGATATGACAGGGATCGCCACTCTTGAAAATGGTGTATCGACCCAACCAGCAGGATAATTAAGTATGGAAGCATTAGACGTTAAAAATAGCGATGAAAAACTGGGAAATGCCGCTCTTTCTGCGTCAGAAGTTGCAGAAAACGATGACCAGATCATTCATGGAAGCCAGCAATTCGTTACCTTTGCAATTGGCGACGAGGAATATGCTGTCGACATTATGCAGGTCCGTGAAATCCAGGCCTGGTCAGAGGTTACAGTGCTTCCCAATCAACCTGAATATATGCGGGGCGTTCTTAACCTAAGAGGCATCATCGTTCCAATTTTCGATTTGCGATGCCGTTTCAAACAAGGACGGACCGAAGCGTCGCCCGTTCATGTTGTCGTTATCATTGCAATTGGGGAACGCATTATTGGGGTCCTTGTGGACCGTGTGTCTGACATTTTGACCGTCGAACAGGACGATATCAGACCCGTTCCGGATATGGACGACAATGGGGAAAGCAAACACTTAATGGGGCTTGTCACCGCTGAGGAGCGAATGGTGGCTCTACTTAATACCGAAAGTCTTTTTAACAAAGACATCATCAATCCAAGTATCAGCGGTGCCGAGCAGGCACTAGCTCAGAATAGCTGAGTAGTGAGGAACTGAAAAATGACAGACATGACATTTAATTCTGGCGGTTTGCCTAACTCGGCAACTCAAAAGAAAATCTCTTTTTCAAATATGTCCATCAAGATGCGGATATATTCTGGTTTTGCGCTGGCAGGCATCCTGCTAATCGTCGCATCCATCATAAATATCGCCACATCGTCTGCGGACACCCTGACCATGATCCTAGTCGATCTTGTCATTGAACTAGCAATTGTTGCTGGTATTGCAGTCTTCACTGCCTCTTCAATTGAGAAAATCCTGCGTAATCTTGCGGATGCCTCAATTACTAGTATGACAACCGGTCAAAGTGTTCACATTCCCTATACGAACACACCTGGTGCCCTTGGCCAATTTGCCCGTGAAATGTCAACGCTGTCTGACAATACCATTGCAAATATGAGAACCAAGGCCGCTTTGGATAGCTGCCGTACAAACGTGATGGTGGCTGACGAAAATCACAACATTACTTATGTAAATGACACCATGCTTGAAATGCTGCGGGAAAATGAAGGGGCTTTGAAGTCCGACCTACCGCAGTTCAACGCAAATGGCATCATTGGCGTAAATATTGATGATTTTCACAAAAATCCGGCTCACCAGCGGGGTCTACTGGATGGTCTACGTCAACCGCTTGAAACGTCCATCACAATCGGCGGTCGCAACTTTGAACTGATCGCATCTCCAGTCTTTAATTCCCAACATGACCGAATTGGTACTGTTGTTGAGTGGGAAGATGTAACAGAGAAAATGGCTAAGCAAGCTGCTGAAGAAAAACAGGCAGCGGAAAATGCCCGGATCAAATCAGCACTCGATAATTGCCGGACGAATGTCATGGTTGCGGATGCCGATTACAACATCGTCTACGCGAACGATACCATGATGAAAATGCTGCAGGAAAATGAGAAAAACATGCAGCAGGATCTGCCTAAATTTGACGCTGCCAAACTTATCGGCACAAACATTGACAGTTTCCACAAAAACCCAAGTCATCAACGTAACATTCTTGGCAACATGTCAGAACCCGTTGAAACATCGCTGGAAATTGGCGGCAAGAACTATGATCTGGTTGTGTCTCCTGTTCTTGATGAAGCAGGAAACCGCACAGGTACAGTTGTTGAATGGGAAGATGTTACTGAGGAACTGGCAAGAGTTCGTGAAGAGCGTCGGGTCGCTAATGAAAATTCACGTATCAAGTCAGCTCTAGATAACTGCACAACGAATATGATGGTCTCTGATGCGGACTACAATATCGTTTATATCAATGACACTATGCGCGATATGCTCATCGGTAATGAAGATGCCATGAAAAAGGATCTTCCAAGTTTTGATGCAAGCAAAATCATTGGAACTAACATTGATAGTTTCCACAAGAACCCATCCCACCAACGGGGAATGCTGGATAAACTGACATCATCCTTTGAAACTAGCATAACAATCGGTGGCCGGTTCTATGACCTGATCGCAAGCCCAGTTATGGACGATGAAGGTGAACGTATCGGTACTGTTGTTGAATGGGCAGATGTAACAGCCGAACGCAATATTGAAGAAGAAATCAATACTGTTGTCTCTGCTGCTGTGTCTGGTGATTTTGAAAGCCGCCTCACCCTTGATGGGAAAGATGGCTTCATGCTCAACCTGTCAAAATCCATCAACAGTCTGTCTGAAACAGTTTCAAGCGCAATGGAAGATGTAGGTGTAGCCCTATCGGCTCTGTCTACAGGTGACCTGACACGCAGAATTACCACAGACTATGATGGTCTTTTCGACACCCTGAAAACGAACGTAAATAACACCTGTGAGCAACTGACAGAAATCGTAGGTGACATTGTGATTTCCGCCTCCGAAGTGAACAACGCGGCCCAGGAAATCAATGAAGGTACCATAGATCTCTCCCAGCGGACGGAACAACAGGCTTCTAACCTTGAAGAGACCGCCGCTGCCATGGAAGAAATGGCTTCAACCACAAAACAAAATGCTGAAAACGCCCAGCAGGCCAATCAGCTCTCCATCTCAGCGCGTGATGTAGCAGAGAAAGGTGGAAATGTTGTGGGTGAAGTGGTGACCGCCATGAACCGGATCGAAACTTCTTCACAAAAAATCTCTGATATCATTGGTGTCATTGATGAAATCGCGTTCCAGACTAACCTTCTCGCTCTTAACGCGGCTGTTGAAGCTGCCAGAGCCGGAGATGCCGGTAAAGGCTTCGCGGTTGTGGCTGCGGAAGTTGGCACCCTCGCTCAACGGTCCTCACAAGCAGCGAAGGATATCAAAGGCCTCATCAACGATAGCGGCGCCCAGGTTAAAGACGGTGTCCGTCTCGTTGGAGATGCAGGTGAGTCCCTGACGGAGATTGTAGACTCCATTAAGCGTCTCAGTGACATTGTTTCTGAAATTGCAGCTGCTAGTGATGAACAATCAACCAGCATTTCAGAGATCAATAAATCTGTCGCACAGATGGACGAAATGACCCAGCAGAACTCTGCATTGGTTGAGGAAAATGCAGCCGCTTCAAGAACGCTGCAAGATCAGTCTGAAGCAATGAAAGACAGAATTTCCTTCTTTACTGTGGACGATAGTCACTCCTTCCAATCCAAGCCATCAGCTGCAGAAACTGCAACTGAATATAAGGCTCCAAAGCCGAATGGCAAAAGCGACCCAGCAGCCCATCGACCAATGCCAGTGGCATCGATGAGTTCAAACGCTGCGGCGGCTGAAGACTGGAGTGAGTTCTAGGGTACCAATTCCATTCCACCCAAATTTGGGTGGAATGGAGATTAGCGGATTACGTATATGAGCCAGCAAAGTGAAACCCTTGAAAAGAAAAGAGAGTTTGAATTCACGCATAAAGAATTCAAGAAACTTTCTGGTCTTATTCATGAACTGACAGGGATCGTTCTCGGCGATCATAAGCAGGATATGCTTTATGGTCGCCTTGCACGCCGCCTCCGTCAACTGGGTCTAAAGACTTTTTCTCAATATTGTGAGCTTCTTGACTCCCAAAAAGGAGATGAGGAAACAAGCTTTCTGGTTAATGCTGTTACGACAAACTTGACCAAGTTTTTCCGGGAACATCATCATTTCGATACTCTGACAGAGCACCTCTTGAAGCTCTCAACAGATACCAAACGGAGATCTCAAAGTTCCTCAGTGTTGATCTGGTCTGCAGGTTGCTCTTCTGGTGAAGAACCCTACTCTATTGCGACAACAGTACAGGATAAAGTCCCGGCACTTCGTAACTGGGATGTTAAAATTCTCGCGACTGATCTGGATACCAACATGCTCAATCATGGCAGGGCCGGTATATACAAATCGGATGCCCTTAAAGGCCTTCCAGAGGGCTACACCAGCACCCTAAAGGATAATGTCTCTGTGTCCGGGGACAGGTTTGAGTTGAAGGACCGGATCAAGCAGATGGTTCATTTCAAACAGCTCAACTTACTACACCAATGGCCAATGAAGCAGAAATACGACGTAATTTTCTGCCGCAATGTACTGATCTATTTTGATAACGCGACGAAAGAGCAACTTGTTGAAAGATATACAGATATGCTCCGTCCTGGAGGAAGGTTGTTCTTGGGCCATTCTGAAAGTCTTCAGCGATTGCCCAGAAGCTTAAAGCTGACGGGTCGAACTGCTTATGTGAAAGAGGCTTAACCAGAATGAACCGTCATCTATCAAATGATGTAGATCGCCGTCATCGCTCCCATCTCGAGGCCGCTATTGTCGATGGGAAGCGCAGGTATTTTGACCCGAAGCGAAACCGCAACGTTATTCGGGTTCTTCCTGGCGAGCACTATGTCTGCCATGACGGTAAAAAAGAGATGATTGTCACCATTTTAGGATCCTGTGTTGCAGCCTGTATTCGGGACCCCCTCACGGGGATTGGCGGCATGAACCATTTCATGCTCCCTGCCAGTGACACCGGAAATTGGGGGTCAGTAAGTGCCACCATGCGATATGGAAACTTCGCTATGGAAACCCTCATCAACGACATCCTTAAAACAGGCTGTCCAAGAAGCCGCCTAGAGGTGAAGTTGTTCGGCGGTGGAAACGTGACCACGAATTCCACGCGTGTTGGCAACATGAACGGTCAGTTTGCCATGAACTATCTTAAATACGAGGGCCTTGAGCCAGCCGCATACGATCTTGGTGGGCCTTGGCCAAGGCGTATTCACTATTTTCCAGACACTGGAAAAGTCGACCGTCTTCTGATGCGCCGTGATGACGATGTGCATCTACTGAAAGAAGAAGAAGAGTACCAGACACGCCTTCCACAGAATGTGGATAAAGGCGGTGAGATTGATTTGTTCTAGGGGATAAAATGGAACGGCGTAAAATTACAGTCCTGATTGTTGATGACTCTGCCCTCATCCGGCAGATGCTAACAACAATGTTGAACAGTGACCCAGGGATTGAAGTCATTGGTTCTGCACCTGATCCCTTAACGGCGCGTCAGATGATCAAGGAACTAAATCCTGACGTTTTGACGTTGGACATCGAAATGCCGAAAATGGATGGCATCGCCTTTTTAGAGAAAATCATCACACTACGCCCAATGCCAGTAGTGATGATTTCTTCTCTAACACAGGAAGGTGCCGATATTGCCCTGAAAGCATTGGAAATTGGGGCTGTTGACTATATTGGAAAACCGACATCTGACGTTCGGGTTGGTTTAGAAGAGAAAAAAGCAGAAGTTATTTCCAAGGTTAAAACAGCTGCGCGAGCTCAGGTTTTTGCCAAAAAACCATCTGACATACGGAAAGTTACAACGGTTTCCTATTCTGGGTATAAGACAACTGAGCAAATTATCTGCATTGGAGCCTCCACTGGTGGTGTTGAGGCGCTGCGGGAAATTGTAACCGCCCTGCCCGCCAACTCACCTGCTGTGCTGATCACTCAGCACATGCCTGAGTCCTTCACAACCTCTTTCGCAAATCGTCTCGACCAGATTTCCAAAGTAACAGTGGTCGAGGCAAAGCAAAACCAGCGAATTCTGCCCGGACATGTTTACATCGCTCCCGGTCACAGCCATCTGGAATTGGCAAAATCCGGAGCAAACTATGTATGCCATTTACATGATGGCCCACCGGTCAGTGGACACAGACCGTCCGTTAATGTCCTCTTTAATTCCGCAGCTAAAATCGGTGGAAAGAATGCGGTCGGCGTTATCCTGACAGGAATGGGAAAAGACGGCGCAGAAGGCCTATTAGCAATGCGCCAAGCCGGGGCTCCAACCATCGGACAGGACGAAGCCTCCTGTATTGTATATGGCATGCCTAGGGTCGCATTTGAACTCGGAGCCGTCGAAAAACAATATCCCCTAAACAAAATAACAGCGGCCATCTTTGAACAACTGAAAGCTCACGATGTAAAGGCTATTCGCATATGACCACATCTACATCACCCCATACCAAACCTCACATGGACCCTGATTTGGAGATTGTTCAGGCAGTGGACGATAGTGATAGTCGACTAGACCAGTTTTCAGAAGACGATATTGAACTTTTTGGTGCCCCTCTTGCTGAAGAAGCCGGGGATGACCACACCATCGATAGTGAAGCTGTTATGGAAGCCGTACCAGAAGTTGACGGCGTCGAAGATTTCTTCTTTGAACAAGACGATAAAACACCTGAAACAGACGAGGCTGCAGATGAAGGTGTAACGGTATTCGGTGAACCTGAAGTTGAAGAACCTGCGGCTGAAATTGAAGATACACATATCCAGGCAGAGGTCTCACAAATGGAAGAAATCTCCACTTCAACATCTGATGAAATTTCTGTTGTGGGAACTCATCAGAATGAGGAAGAAACTTCTGCTGACCCTACCGATAACCAATTGGTTCAACCAGAAGATACAGGGGAAGAAGAGATCGAACCGAAAACTACAACACTCGACTTGTCAGACTTACCTCATGATGCAGTTGATTTTCTGAATAGATGGATGAGCCTTGGTGAAACCCAGCGTAAGGCAATGAATATTGTTCTTTCAGAAATTGAGCTTGTTCAAGATCTAATGGAAACGAACATCTCCGAAATTTCCGAAAAATTCCAGGAACTTGCGGCGCATAGTCAGAAACAGTCTGATCAGGTCAGCCAGTTGGCAGAGGCCGCCCAAAACATTGAATATCAAGGAAAAACAATCGATCTTTCAAATGTTATTCAAACAATTGACGAGCATTTAACGAACATGATCAGCAAGATTGTCGACACCTCAAAACATGGTGTTGAAGTTGTTTATGCCCTTGATGACGTGAAAAAGGATGTCGCGAATGTAGAGGACTTGATTACCCAGATTGAAGGGATCAATAAGCAGACCAACCTTCTCGCCCTGAATGCTCGAATTGAAGCGGCTAGAGCTGGCGAGGCAGGCAAAGGGTTCGCCGTCGTCGCACATGAAGTTCAGGACTTGGCAAAATCCGTCAATGAAATGGCGATGAATATGCGCGAAGAAGTCAACCGCATGGCAGAGGGTGTCAGAGTTGGCCACACACGGATCAAAGAGGTTGCCAACATTGATCTATCAGAAAATATTCTGGTGAAAGACAATATCCGAGAGTTGATGGATTGTATTGTGGAGCAAAATGCAAACTACACAGAAGCGCTAAGATCTTCTGAGTCAGTCTCCAAGGATATTACAGCCGATATTTACGGAGTTATTACTAAGCTCCAGTTCCAGGATCGCGCGCGTCAGAGACTGGAAAACATTACTGGCACGCTTCAGGTCATGGACGAGAGTATCTCCGCATTTTCAAACGCAACAGGGGATGTCTTTGAGGAAGAAATGGTCGGCATGTCCAAAGACACTGAATGGTTTATCCAGATCATCGAAGGCTTAACTCTTGGCGAAATGAGAGAGCGCTTTATCAAATCCGTATTCGGTGAGGAGTATGAGGCGACTTCAGCAATTCCCCAAACCGCTGCGACCCCAGAGCTAAGTCAAACAACAACACCGTCAAACAACGAATTTGACGATGATGATATTGAGTTATTTTAAGAGAGGAAAGACAGGGAAATGAAGCCAGTCGTCACAAGTGATAATACAACGCTCAACATTGCTCTTACGGAAAAACTATCTTTTGAGGATCACAATAGTTTTAGGGAATTATTGGACCTTCTGAACGATAAAAAATACAAGAGCTGCCTGATAGATCTAAGTGGCCTTGAAAGCATTGATTCAGCTGGCCTGGGTATGCTGATGATCGCTCGCGAAACCGCTGATAAAACAGGCGCTAAACTTCAATTGCTTAAACCTGCGGGCCAAGTCAAACGACTATTAGAAATTTCCGAGATTGATAAGATCATTACTATTGTTCCGTAGGTTGCCATGTCATCAAACCTGTCTCCAGAAACACAAGAACTCGATTTATCGAACGAAGAGCAATCCGCACTCTTTTCCTCTCGGATTTTAGTTGTCGATGACTCCATGCTTATCCGAGAATTAATAGGTGCCTGCCTTAAAGCAGGTGGCTATCAGAATGTCCAATTCGCCGTAAATGGATTGGAAGCGCTTGAAATGATTGAGGAGGAAATACCAGATCTAATTATTTTGGATTTGGAGATGCCAAAAATGGATGGGTTTGAAGTTTGTAAAAAACTCAGAGCGAACCCTCAAACGCGGAACATACCAGTTCTAATCGAAAGTGGTCGAGATACAGCTGCTGATATTACAAAAGCTTTTGAATTTGGCGCCAGTGACATGGTTGTCAAGCCAATCAAAAAATACGAAATTTTAGCCCGAACCAAAGTTCATCTTGAAAACAAGATTTATATTGCGCGTCTTCAATCCTTTCATGATCGTGTCGCCAGCGAATTAGAACAGGCCAGAAAACTTCAACTCGATATATGTCCACAGCAAAACGATCTCAAAGACTTCGCCGAAAGATATAACCTTGATCTTGGCTGGCATTACGAGCCTTCCTCCGAGCTAGGTGGTGACATTGGCGGCATACTTCCTATTAATGAACACCAAATTGCCTTTTATGTTGCAGATTTCTCGGGTCATGGTGTTGCTGCTTCATTAAATACCTTCCGCATGCAGACCTGGCTAGCATCGGCAAGTGATTTGTATGCTCATCCGGACCAGTTATTTAATGAGCTCAACAATTTCCTAAATAAAAATCTCTCTACCGGTTCTTATGCAACGATGCTTTATTTTTGCCTCGATGTGAAAGAAGGGGAACTCACATATGCAATAGCTGGAAGTCAGCCCCCCCTACTCCAAAATCCTGCAACAGGTCCCAATTTTGAAATCATGTCTGCATCGGGCCTGCCATTAGGGCTACAGAGTGGTTGGCAATACAAAAGCCAAACCATCCCCTTTGGTGCCAACTGTAAGGTGATTGCTTATAGTGACGCATTGGTGGAGGTTGAAGCTGAACACGGCGGATTTCTTGGTGATGAGGGCCTGAGAGACGATCTGAATAGACACTGGTCAGCAGATCAGTCTGGAAATCAAATCCTTGAATCTCTTGTCACAAATTTTCACAAACTGACTTTTGGTGAACAACCAGATGACCTGACAATCATTTATCTGGAGAACAGGAACAGTGATGAAACCTGAACTCCACTCTAAAATTGCGGTCATTGCTGGCGATAACAAAGCGCTCCATAAACTCAATCAGTTTGTTCATGGTGATGTAAGGTTCTGTTCGCCGGCAGAAATGAACGGAAGCAATAAAGCGAGCCAACTCCTAGAAGGAAGTGAGGTTATAATTGCTGACTTCATGGGCCTCAGCCACGAACAGCAAACCCGCATTGTTGAGCCCTATAGTCTACAGTCCTTAAACGGATCTGAAATTATACTCCTCTATTCGAAAGACCAAGCCGACGAAGTGCTGCCAGAGCTGATCGAAAAGGCCACTACTGTTGTTGAACGCAACAAGAAACCTGAACAGCTTGTTGAGTTGATCGAAAATGCTCTTGCGAATTTTCAAAGAAAATCTGAACTCAGAGAAAACTACCAAACGGTTTCACTTGGTATTTCACTGCTAGAGCAAGGAACTTTTGTGCTTCGAAAACCAGAGGAAGCAAAAGCTATTGCCTCACTTCTAGCCTCCCTGGCTCCCAACAAAGATGACGTTGCATTGGGCTTAACAGAGCTTCTGATCAACGCAATTGAGCATGGTAACTTGGGCATATCTTATTCAGAGAAAGGGGAATTGCTTAAAAACGGTGTGTGGCACCAGGAAATAGAGAACCGACTGCAGCATAAAAACTTTAAAAATAAGCGTGTTATTCTGGAGTTCGCATCCAAAGATCAAACCCTTGAATTCAAAATAACAGATGAAGGCAAAGGCTTTGATTTTAATAAATATTTAGAACCAAAATTCAAATCAGATAATGAGAGCCATGACTACTTTCATGGACGCGGCATCAAACTCGCAAAACAGCTCTGTTTTGATAATCTTCAATTTCAAGGATGCGGCAATATAGTTGTCGCCAGCTTGGAGCTAGGCACTTCTGAATGACCAACTGGCAAACAGATGCAAAGCGGTCACAAATTTCGGTTAAGGGTATTGGCGATTACCTTATATCAAACCGCTTTATCACCTGGTTCTTAATTAGTGCGATTGTTTCAGCGACAGCTCTACTTATTAGCTCTTCAGATCTAGTTGATTTAGGCGAGCTGTTTATTTTTTCATCTAGTGTTTTACTCATACTGACATCACTTGTTGTCGCTACAAGTTTTGGCTTTTTATACCTTGTTCAAAAATCCAATACAGATCTCTTTATCGCGCTCGTTGGTTTCGGCTGCGCTTTACTGAGCTATCGCCCTTTGCATTTTGGTTTTGAACAGGCAGCTGAAATCCCCCCAAAAGATTTTTTAAGTCTGACTTATTCTATCAACATATACGGAGCCTATATCTTCGCTCAAATTATGTTGGGTTTGCGATTTTTGGAAAAAAGATATGACTGGGCAAATATCGGCGCTCTAGCAGGCACTACTGCCCCTGGCTTGATTATCTGTTTAGTTGGCAGCACGATCTATTTTTTATGCTTGGTTTCTATCAGTGTTCAAAACCCACAATTTCTTCTGGGTAGTCAGTCAATATTTGCCAGACTTACAGACCCTTCATTAATAATCGGCGCTCTTGCGTTGGCCTGCGCTTTTCCAAAAACCAAACCGAGCCTATTCGCAATCGATTTTTGGGGAAGAACATTTCTACTCAGCAGCTTTATTTTTTCAATCTCGATCGCTTTATTTCCGCAATTTTCGACTGGCCAAATAGCTTTCGGAAGAGCAGTAATCCTGCTGTTGGGATTGAGCTTATTGCTTTTGGCTTTGTTCGCTCAGGCTCTACAAATAATAACCAAAAATTCGAAAATTGATAAACTAACGGAACAAAAGCATGTCTCAACGGATCTGCTCCACAAAGTCAGCCTGATCATATTTGAAGCCCCCTATTTCAAGACTGCTTTGCAAAGAAGTTTAAACCTTATTTGTTCCATTGGCGGTTGGAACCTGGGACACATTATCTTACTTGAACCGAACTCTGTTCAGTCCGAGCACATCTGGTCAGATCGCAGCAAACCGGAATTTAGAGACTTAATCAGAGAGACAGAGGGACAAACCCTTCTAAAAGAACAAGGGCTGACAGACAAAGTCTGGAAAAATCGAGAGTACATTTACATCCCAAGTATTTTTGGTGCATCTGGATTTAATCGAAAAAAAGCCGCATTGACAGCACGTTTAAACTCTGTGGTTTCTGTTCCCATCCTCAACGATGATGAGCTCATCGGCATAATTGAGCTTTTCAGTGATAAAAAGAATTATCTCAGCCAGAGTTTTCTTAAAATATTGAATATTGTCTGTAAACAATACAGCAATGCTTATAAGCGCGAGCAAGAGCTTAACAAATTCCAAAATTTTCAAACAGTCATCAAGGAGATGTTTGAAAAATTTCCGGCGGCCATCGCAATCTTTGATGAAAATGATAAGCTCAATCTCTTCAATACCCAGTTTAATCGATTAAACCGCTCCTTAAACTTAGACACCGATCAGGAGATTGACTTCATCGAGTTCATCACCATGATTGCCTATAATGGGCACATTGAAGATGCTGTGGGACGAGAGCCGGAATGGATAGAGGAGCGCTTCAATCTACATAAGAATGGATTTCAGCAATTCGATCGTCACATTAATGATGGCCGCTATATCCGGGCCTTGGAGTTCCCCCTGACCTCAGGTGGAACTGCATGTGTTTGGGTGGACATTACGGAACTTAAAACGCAAGAATTAGAGTTTAAACGTGTAAACGAAGTTGTAGACGCAACTTTAAGCGGCTTTCCCGGTATGATCGCCGTTTTTGATCATTCTCTTCAATTACGCCTTTTCAACGATAACCTACTAACTCGCCTAAATTTGCCTCGTGAACTATTCGAAGCAAACCTCAATTACGAGGACTTCCTTGACCTTCTTAGAGATAACCTAGAGGACTATGGCCCCCTTCTAACAAATATTTCAAAAACCTATGCCAATGTTGTGGAGACTGATGCGCCCGCTCTCAGTGAGATGTTTCAAATAAGAGACCAAGTCTATTTGTTACATATTGGTCCGGTTCAAAATGGTGGATTTGTCCTCAGTCTGTTCGACGTTACTGAAATAAGTGAGTACCAACAGAGTCTTCATGAAAAGATTGAACAGGTCACAGACAAGGCAGAACTTGCCCTTAAATCCGCACGCGAACAAGAACTATTAAACCAGGCCAAAACTGATTTCGTTAGAACCATAAGCCATGAATTCCGGACACCTATGAATGGGATCATGACGGCTACAAACCTACTGCGAGATACATCTCTCGATAAAGAACAAGTGGGGTATCTCAAGACCGTTAAGAGTTCTGCAAACTCCTTGATGAGGCTCTTAAACGATTTGATGGAACTGAATAAAATTGAGACCAATCAGCTCGTCTTGGAGCAAACTCCAATCAGTATCCCTGAGTTCATTCACAATATCCAAAATATTTGGATTTATGAAGCGGCAGCTAAAGATCTTGATTTCAAAATAACAAAGGCGGAAAACATACCAGAAGTTGTTGAAACTGATGGGGTTCGTCTCCAGCAAATTCTCCATAACCTGATTGAAAATGCCATTAAGTTTACTGACGAGGGGTCAGTCATTGTCAATTTCAATCAAAAAGACCATGCCGAAAATAAAACTGACATGATCTACCTACGTGTCGAGGTTCAGGATACAGGTAAAGGTATTTCTAAAGAAGCCCAAGCAAATCTCTTTGACAAGTTCACGCAAGAGGATCTTTCACAAACTCGGAAATATGGGGGTTCTGGTATAGGTCTGGCGATGGCACAAAAGCTAGTAACCTTAATGGGCGGTGAGATTGGGGTTGAAAGCGAGCACGGAAATGGAACCCGGTTCTGGTTTGAACTCCCAGTCAGGTTATCAAATTGGCAGCAACTGGAGCAGGCACGATCAAAAAGCCTTCCCGAAAAACAACACAGCGTTACGCAAAAACCGCTTAACATACTTGTCGCTGAAGATAACGAGGTGAATCAACTAGTTATCCAGCAGTTATTAAAGAAATGGGGCCACAGCGTTGAAATTGTCCCCAATGGAGTGGAGGCCGTCGCAAAGGTTGCAAGCTGCCAGTTCGATATGGTTCTAATGGATATTCAGATGCCAGAAATGGATGGCCATACTGCAACAATAGAAATTCGGAAACTGCCGGGAGAAGTTAGTAAAATTCCGGTCGTCGCATTGACAGCCAATGCGATGTACGAAGAACGCAAGAAATGCCTCGACTCTGGAATGAATGACTACCTGACAAAACCTGTTGAAGAATGGGTCTTACAAGACACATTAAAACGGATTGCAAACCAAAAATACGGTGAGCAGCCCGCAATGGAGTCCAGTGAGACTCCATATGAGAGAAAGTCTTCTTCCGATAATTCCTCTTTCACAGTTCAAGTCCTGAATACAGACAAATTTAAAGATCTCATTGAAAATTTCGGGATAGAGATGGTTCAAATTTTGGCTGAGAAACTGATAGCTCAGTATTCCGAGCAAAGAGAAGAGATCAACGCCGCCATCAAAACTGAGGATTGGCAACTGATTGGTCGGGAAGCCCACTCACTGAAAAGTAGTTTTGCTCAATTCGGACTGGAAAGAGCTTCTGAAAAAGCAAAAGAAATAGATCAGGGATGCAAATCAGAAAAAATAGAGGCTGTTATTAATGAGGCTGGGGAAATGATTGAAATTTGCGACCAGTCAATTATTGCTCTTCAAGAAAAGGTAGAAAGTGAAGTCGCCTAATGGCGTTTTTTCCTTGTTGTCAAAACTATTTCTGACAGACTGGGGAAATTCAAAAAACCAACACTAACAGCCTTAGCATGACCTCCAATTTTCTTGATCTGAACACGCACCGCATTTTTTACAAAATTCAGGGTAAAGGCCCCCGCATCGTTCTGGTAACGGGTACAAATTCAGATACCCGGCACACCCCCACGATATACGACGTTCCGGGAATCGAGAAATTCGAAGTATTAAATTTCGATCATCGTGGCATGGGTCAATCAACGTCTCCGGCAACCGATCCAACTTTAAGTGCCTACGCCGAAGATATTGCTAAGCTCTTGCATCATATCGGATGGGAAAAATCCAACATCATTGGAGTGAGCTTTGGAGGCATGGTTGCACAGCATTTTGCTGTTTCACATCCGGAGATGATCGATAAGCTCGTTCTATGCTGCACTAGCAGCGGGGGCAAAGGTGGCTCCTCATACCCCCTGCATGAACTGATGGATCTAAGTGCCGAAGAATACGCGGCCTTCATCATGAAAAAGATGAATTTAAAACACACTGATGCTTGGCAGAAAAGCGATCCCGAAAAAGCCAAAAAAGCATACGAATTTTATCTTAAAGGCGCAAAAGGTAGCCATAGTACACCTGAAAAATTGGAAGCGATGAAGAAGCAGTTTGCCGCGCGTGCTAATCACGATCTCTACGAAGAGCTGGGGTCACTGCCAATAGAAACATTTATTGCCTGTGGCGAAGACGACGGCGTTGCCCCTGTCGCAAATTCAAGAGCGCTCGCAGCAAGAATCCCGCATGGGCAGTTACATATTTATAAAGGTGGGCATCTTTTTTTAAAAGAAGACGCCAAAGCATGGCCAAGCATATTGAAATTTATCACTGGTGAAAGCTGAACAGTTCTGAGCAATGAGTGAAGTCAAAAATATTCTTTTCATTATGTGCGACCAGCTCCGATTTGATTATCTGGGCTGCAATGGGCATCCAACGATTAAAACGCCCAATATCGACAAACTAGCCTCTCGCGGTGTTAATTTTCAAAATGCATATGTTCAGGCCCCTGTTTGCGGCTCTTCGCGCATGTCATTTTATACAGGCCGTTATGTGTTCACACATGGTGCAACCTATAACGGGGTCCCTTTGAACATAGGACAACCCACGCTCGGCGATCATCTTCGCGAGTTAGGCGTGAGCACTGGGCTGGTTGGCAAAACACATATGACCGCTGACCTTGCCAACATCGACCGATTAAAAATAGACCCCAGCTCTATTTCAGGCGTTCTTGCCAAAGAATGCGGTTTTGAGCCTTGGGAAAGAGACGATGGACTGCATCCTGAGGGCGCCAATACAGCAAATCTGGCATACAACAAATACCTCAATGATAAAGGTTATGAAGGTGATAACCCCTGGCATACAGCGGCCAATTCCGGCCTTGATGAACAGGGTGTCCTGCAAAGTGGTTGGTTTCTTCGAAACGCTCATCTGCCAGCTGTTGTCGACAAGGCACATTCAGAAACAGCCTATATGACAGATCGGACGATGCAACGCATTGAAGATCTCGGAGATATGCCTTGGTGCCTTCACCTCAGTTACATCAAACCCCATTGGCCCTATATTGCACCAGCACCTTATCATAACATGTATGATAAAAGTGATGTGATCCCCGCAAATCGTAACTCTCAGGAAAAAGTATCCCCGCACCCGGTTGTACATGCATTCATGAAGCACCAGGAAAGCCAAAACTTTTCTGATGAGGAAAAACGTTTACACGTTATTCCTGCTTACATGGGGCTGATTAGCGAAATTGATGATCATATTGGCCGCCTGATTGCCTTCTTAGACGAAAAAGACAAACTTAAAGACACCCTGATCGTTCTCACCAGTGACCATGGAGACTATCTGGGAGATCACTGGTTAGGCGAAAAAGAACTCTTCCATGAGGAGAGCGTGAGGATCCCACTGATTATTGTCGATCCAAGTAAGACGGCTGATAGTACCCGCGGCACGACTTGCGATAAGCTTGTTGAAGCTATTGATCTTGTTCCGACTTTTATTGAAAGTCTTGGCGGAAAAGCAAAACCCCATGTTCTAGAAGGGCGATCCCTACTCCCTCTTCTATATGGTCAAGAACCTGATGATTGGCGAGAGTTTGCCGTAAGCGAAGTTGACTATGCCTGGCGCGGCGCGAGGCTGACCCTGAACTTAAAGCCTGATGAAACCAGAGGTTACATGATCCGGACCGAAAAGTGGAAATATGTATCCTTTGATGGTTTTCGCCCACAGCTTTTTGACCTTCAGTCTGATCCTAAAGAGCTTCATGATTTAGGTGTATCGCCTGAGTTCAGCGATGTGCGTGACGAACTTGAACTAAAACTCCTAAACTGGATACGGAAACGAAAAACCCGATTTACAGTCGATTATGATCAGATTGAAAGCAAAACGGACAATGCTGATAAACGCGGTATCTATTTTGGGATATGGTAAGTTTTCAGATGAAGCCGAGTAAAACATAAATGCCGATATTCACCTGTCACCAGATCTTTCTGAATGGGAAGCTAGCTGAACAAGCCTATGTAGAAGTCGAAGATGGCACCATCATCTCTACTGGTTTTCTGGATAATCTTCCAAAAGATGTGGCTCCTTATGATCTTGGAGAAAAAACCTTGGCTCCCGGCTTTGTCGACATCCAAGTCAATGGCGGGGCTGGTATCCTCTTTAACGATAAACCAACGCATGAAACTATCCATAAGGTTGCCGAAACATTCCGAAAACTCGGCACAACTGCTTTACTGCCGACGCTCATCACAGATGACATGGAAAAGATCCGCTGCATGGCTAATGCGGTCGAAACCAGTCTGATGATGAAGACACCTGGAATTTTAGGCGTTCATTTTGAAGGTCCCTTTCTGAACCCTGATCGCAAAGGCGTTCACGATGCCAAATATATGAACGCCTCTGAGCAGGAGTTTGTTTCTATTTTAGACGAACATGATCTTGGCTCGGTTTTGGTTACCTTGGCACCAGAGACAGTGTCTACAGAATTTATTGACCAGTTGGTGAAACGCAAAATTACTGTTTCTGCAGGTCATACAAATGCCTCCTACGAGCAAATCTGTAAGGCCGCAGAACAGGGATTAAGAGGCTTTACTCATCTCTTTAACGCCATGCCACCCTTTTTGTCCCGAGACCCGGGAGTTGTTGGAGCTGCATTCCAGCTTGAAGACTGCTTCAGCAGTGTAATTGCAGACGGCCATCATATTCACCCTGCGACATTGCAAAGCGCCCTGCAACTGCTAGGTCCGGAAAGGGCAATGCTAATTAGTGATGCGATGCCCTGCGTTGGTTCGGACCAGGATTTTTTCCATCTCTATGGCGAGCGAATATCCGTCGAAGATGGGAAGTGTGTAACCGAAGATGGCACCCTAGCTGGCAGCGCCATTTCAATTGCTGACGCTGTTCACTACTGCGTAAAAGTTCTGCAGCTTCCCTTACAAGACGTTCTCGCGATGAGTTCCAGAACACCCGCCCATTTCATAGGATACGAAACTGCTGGAGATTTAAGTTCAGGGATGGCGGCCGACCACCTTATTCTCATTGATAGCGACTTAACTGTGGAATTAGCCGCCCCGTTTTTAAAATAGCACGCTTTAACGAAGATCTGGCTCGACTGTTCCATCATGCATCCATCTTGCATGGTTTGGCGCCTTCTTCGTTTTATCCCATTCTTCCAACATCTCCCATTTTACATCATCCAGACGTTTGTTCATGTCTGGAGTATCGGAATTTGTCGCAAGTTCAAGGCGATGGCCATTTGGATCAAAGAAGTAAATAGATTGAAATATTGTGTGGTTGGTCGGGCCGATCACTTCTATGCCGTCAGCTTCAAGCCTGGCCTTGGCTTCCAATAACTCGTCCATAGACTCAACTTGCATCGCAAGGTGCTGGACCCAGTCAGGAGTATTGTTATCCCTTCCCATTTCTGGTGAATTTGGCAACTCAAAAAACGCCAGCACGTTTCCGTTACCTGCATCCAAAAATACATGCATATACGGATCCGGTGCTTTAGTGGAAGGAACCTCATTCTCTGCAATTGCCAAGATAAAATCCATGTTTAGATACTTCACATACCATTCCACAGTTTCCTTGGCATTCTTGCAGCGATACGCCACATGATGGATTTTCTGGATTTTCATATCAGCACACCCTCAAAATAGTTATAGCTCGAAAATAAGTTACATTTGTAACTATATCAAGCCCTATTATGAGATATCGCTAGCTTCGCCTATTCTGGCAGATAAGATTTTTTATCTAAAATCTCTAACCACCAGGCAATGGTCAGTTCCGCGACGGCGAATAACTCCTCAGATTTATCACGCGCATTTTGAATGTCATTCGCAGACATTTCAAGCTCCCTCGCGTAATGAGCAAGGCGCTTTGCCTGCATGGAATAACAGGCCCCTTTCAGCGCATGAGCCGCAGCCTTCAAGGCTCCTGAATCTTCCGCCTCAAGAGCTGCTTTTATGTGGGCGTTTTCTTTGTCCACTGCATCCGGTGCACTAGCGATTAATTCCTTGGTGATGGCCTCACCAGAATTTTTTGCCAACGCTCTAAAATATTCTATATCACCGAGTGGAAGTTCTGTAGGGTCAGTCACAACAAATCTGTCATTTACATGGACATGCATTAAAGACGACGCTTATCAACTCTATACTGTTGATAAACATAATTTATTAATGTTATCCCACCATTTATGAATTGTCTTCTAAAATCATTTCTGAAGCTTTTTCTGCAATCATGATAACCGGCGAGTTTGTATTCCCAGATGTTATGGTCGGCATGATAGAGGCATCAACGACTCGTAACCCCTTCAATCCATGCACTTTTAAACTACTATCCACAACTGCCATTGAATCATCCCCCATCTTGCAGGTACCAACGGGATGAAAGATTGTCGTCGCGATATTGCCAACGGCTTTTACAATGTCTTTTTCATCAACCACCGTTGGCCCTGGTAGAAACTCCTCGGGTTCAAATTTGGCAACGGCCTTTGTCTTCATCAAGCGTCGCGTGTGGTGAATGCTCTCTGCTGCAATTCTCTTATCTTCCGGTGCTGAAAGATAATTCATGGTTAGCTTGGGCTGCAATTCAGGATCCAGGCCCTGTAAGTGACAATGCCCGCGACTTTCTGGTCGCAAATTACAAACTGATACAGTTACTGCCGGAAACGGATGTAGTGGATCACCTAACTTATCAGTGCTGAGGGGCTGAACATGATACTCAAGATCCGGTGTTTCCAGGGAGGGATCACTCTTCGCAAAAATGCCAAGCTGACTGGGGGCCATAGACAAAGGACCAGATTGAGATAACAAATATTGCAATCCGATTTTTGCTTTTCCAAATAGACTATTCACCTGTTCATTCAGCGTTTTAGCGTTTTTGAGTTTGAAAATTGTTCGGATCTGCAAATGATCTTGTAGATTTTCCCCCACACCCTGCAATTCATGAACAGGATCAATACCAAAGGATTTCAATAGATCTGGCTGACCAATGCCGGATAGCTCCAAAATTTTTGGCGAGTTGACGGCCCCTGCTGCCAGAATGACTTCCTTTCCAGCTTTTACAAAAACCGGCTTACCGCTTTGCATAAATTCAACACCGGTGACAGCCTTGCCCTCCAACAGCAACCGCTCCGTTAAGGCACCCGTAATTACCGTTAAGTTGGGTCGTTTTTCTACCGGTTTCAAAAACGCTTTAGCTGTACTCCAACGGATCCCTGATTTTTGATTAACCTCAAAATACCCAACACCTTCATTATTTCCCTGATTGAAATCGTCGGTTGGCGGAATGCCTATTTCCTCAGCAGCACCGATAAAACTATCCAGAATTTCCCATGAAAGGCGTTGTTTCTCAACGCGCCATTCTCCATCACTTCCATGATCCTCTGATTTGCCTAGGTGATAGTTTTCTGATTTCAGAAAATAGGGTTTGACGTCGTCCCAACTCCAACCTTGATTGCCAAGTTGCCGCCATTGATCATAATCGCGAGCTTGCCCCCGCATATAAATCATCCCGTTGATCGACGAACAGCCACCAAGGACCTTCCCTCTTGGATAATTCAACACTCGACCATTAAGTCCAGCGTCAGGCTCAGTCTTCATCATCCAATCTGTTTTTGGATTGCCCATGCAATAAAGATAACCAATCGGGATATGGATCCACGGATACGTGTCACGACCTCCAGCTTCCAGAAGAAGTACCTTATTTGCTGGGTTTTCGCTCAGCCGGTTTGCAAGAACACAACCAGCTGATCCTGCTCCAACAATAATATAATCGTATGACCCGACATTTTCCCGCGAAGACATCTGCCCCTCCCTTTTTTAGTCATACTATCTAAGGATAAGGAAAATTGTCGATGAAATAATAGAGGTGCAGACAAAAAGAAAAGGCCTGCCGAAGCAGGCCTTTAGATGTAGTGTACCAGCTATGATTTACCTACATCATGAAAATGTACCGTTCTGGAATGCCTAGTCCGACCCAAACATTCCCCCAAGAATGAACATGTACAATTTTCATCTCTCTCGAAATTCCGTATCCTACCCCTAACAATCAAGATACAGCATTTCAAATCTTAGTGATTACTTCCGTAAGGAGCTTATATTCCAATTTCTTGGCGCATTTTGCGAGATTGGATTTCGTTAAACCCACTTTCCCCTCGCATCAGCAAAGTAACTGTATCCGGCCCCCATAAATCACAATTCAAACGTTCTGCAGCTGTTTTCTGGTCATCGCCCTCCAAAACCACAACAGGCCAACCTTTTGATGTTGGAATAAATCGTGATTTCAACTGGCTTGCGCCCCTCAAAAGCCCCCTGGCAGAATTAGTCATGAACTGAATAAGATACTTTTGGCTTACAGCATCCCGAAAACCGATCCGCCGCTCCCGTCCCCAGCACAAAATTCCATTTTGCTCGAGAACGATATCATCCATTTTTGTTTGAGCAACTAATCGCCGCTGTTTATCCAACAAAAGGATTTCCGGCTTTTCCGTAAAAAGTACCTGACAAGCCAAGTCAAAGAAATCTTCCTTCCGTTCATCATATTGGTTTGTTGTTTGAAAGCTTACCCCAAAGTGATGACAAACATATGTCCGGCAACCACACCAACGACGCCTGCTATTGAGGACTTCACTTTTATACAAAGAACCTAAAGGACGACTAGACATACTGACTTCACTGTTCCAAACACACTTTAACCAAATCACAAACCCGATTACCCCAATCGATATATGATCCGTGAATAAACATAGCGTGCTACGCCGAACTCAGGCGTGAATCACAAAAATCTAATTAAATTTATTGAATAAACCGCTGAAAACTCAGCTTTCTGATACACCAGCTTTCCGTAAACCGCGTATATACCGCTCAGTAATTTCGGCTTCTAGTGGTGGATAATTTTTAAGATGCCAGTCAATGGAGAATTCAGGTTGATGTTTTGCAAATTCTTCTAGTACTGGTGTCGCCTCTTCGACTCGACCTAAATGTCCCAAACTGGAAAGAAGTGGACGATAGTTAGCATAGAAATTTGGGTTATTTCTAAGAACCTGCCTTCCGATCCGGACTGCATCTTCATATTTTCCAGAGAGCATACTCGCGATACATCTCGCCGTATCAAAGTAATAGGGATGAGAGTCAAATGGCATTATCTGCCGACACCGGCTTAATAAATCCAGTGCCTCGGTCGGCTTTCCTATATAGCAATGGGTAATGGCACTAAAGCCCCACGTATAAGCACAGTTTTGATTTGCCGCCAATGAGCGATCAAAAAATTCAAGGGCAGTTTCAAAATCATGATGTACGAACGCTTCCAAATGACCCGCAATTGCAAGCGCGATATCATTGCTAGGGTTAAGTTCAATTGACCTTCGAACCAACTCTCCAGTTTCGTCTTTGGTTGCCTCCGGATTTGTACTGTATCCCTGCCCCAACTCGATAGATCGTAAAAACGCTAGCCAAGCTAAAGCCTCCGGATATCCTGGAGATTGAGTAAGAGCACGAAGTAGATAGCGCTCAGCCTCCTCCACTGCGTCTTTTGAAAACCTGAACATGATAGCGACAGCCCGCAAAAGGCATTGTCTTGCTGTCAAATGGCTTTCTTCTGCCTTCATTGCCCGATCGGTCTCTTTCAGCTCAATCATTCTGTAGATTTCTACAGCGGCTAAAAGCGCCTGCTCATTCTTACCCTGCAGTAAGCTAGACATTTCGGGCGTGATCCTCTTCATCCAGAGAATATCCCCTGTCTTGTCATCGACAAGCTGCAGCAGAATACTTAACTGCTCACCAACACTAAGAATATTTGCTCTCACCGTATAATCTGGAAGCTTCTCTACCCCATCCAGATCTCGGGGGAGCGCTGGCAAATCGCGTACAGAAAACCGCTCGTTTCGAGAAAGCTGCTCACAAATGTCGGCTTTGAAAGTTTGGGAGACAAAATCAAGCACCTGATCGTTTATGCCTGTCGAAAAATCGAGAACCTGAACTATTGGTTTCGACTGATTTTCAAGAACAAGTTCAAAACCACCCTCTCTTACGACTGTCATTGGACCCGAAAGTGGTCTGTTATCTTGAATATCTGAAGCAAGTGACTCTGTCTCTTCAGAAGGCAACACATCCAGTTCTCTTTCTAGAACAGATACACAGGTCTCATAGTATTTAAGCGCAGTCGCCCGATCTCCCTCTTCATAGAAAGACTTCATCAAAATACGGTAGGCTCGCTCATTCGTCTGGTCGACACTGAGTATGGCGTGGGCAAGCTTTCTTTGCTCTCCTGCCGGTGCTGCTTTTAGCGTTAAACTTTGAAGATAGGTTTCTAGAGTTTGAAGGAGCTCATTCTGTCTCTTTTCTCTTTCAGCCCAATACCACTCTTCAAACGCTTCTCCCGTGACTGAACATTTATCAAGTAGTGGCCCGAGATCGCATCTCACCAACTCATCCGCTTTCGTTCTCTCAAAATCCTTTGAGAGTTGGGATGCAATGCGCGCATCAACCCAAAGCCTGTTCAAGTCCAATGAAAGATATTGCGTATCAGCCTGAAAGATTGAAGTTCCATACAACTCTTCCAGTGCTCGGATTTCTTTAACTGTTTGACGCAAGCTGGCAAACGGATCTTTTCCACCCTCCCAAAGAAGTGTGGCGGCCTGCTGTCGCGTGACAACACCATTTTTTGATAAAGCTATGTAGGCGATCAAGGCCTGGGTCTTGTCACGTAGAGGCGCCACCCCTTTTCCAGGGATCAACTCCAATCTGAAACCACCAAATAAGTACAGGCAAGCGCTCATCTACTTTTCCTAATACCAGTGTAGATTAATTAACCCAAGCATCTTCTCTTAGGAGCATAATCTAAAGGTCATATACCTGAAAAGTAAATATTTTCTGGGTTTTTTGGATCTTTTACGTATTATGTATCAGGCTCAGAGGCCATCGTATTGTGCAACTGCTTAGAGAATTTCAAGATTATTCGCAATTGCCACCGCCTGAGTTCGGTT
The DNA here is from genome assembly GCF_012932565.1 of Sneathiella limimaris. Taxonomy (NCBI): domain Bacteria; kingdom Pseudomonadati; phylum Pseudomonadota; class Alphaproteobacteria; order Sneathiellales; family Sneathiellaceae; genus Sneathiella; species Sneathiella limimaris. The sequence goes on along the minus strand of NZ_JABBYJ010000001.1, from coordinate 2,298,931 downwards.
CTTTGCATTAAGATCCTTCATCAGGTTAGATACATGAACTTTGACCGTCCCAGGTGAAATCCCCAGCTCTTCAGCTATCAGCTTGTTGGATTTACCTTGCGATATAGCCCTCAGAACCTGACGTTGACGTTTGGTTAGCCGGCTCAGATTACCATATTCGTCGAGTTCAGAAGAAACAGATGTTTCCATTTCAACAGTGGCTTGTGTATGCATATCAGGTGGGAAATACTGCCCTCCGGCCAGCACAAGGCGAATAGCTGCCGTCACGATATCACGCCGATCACTTCGGTTTATAACCCCTTTAAATTGCTGACTTTTCAAACATTCCCTCAAAAATCGGTCATTTGTTTTACCAAATGCAATTATTGGAACTTCCCCAGCTTCTCTAAAGAATGTTGGTATAATGTCTCGGTCTTTATCTCGAGACTCATTAATGGCCAAGATGACGAGATCAGCGCCGTGCCCCCGAAGGCAATTCATAGCGCCTTCGACTTTATCTGCTTCACAGACAATGCAATTATCGAAGGTTTCCTCCAGAATACTTCGAATACCGCTTCTACAAATTTCATAATCGTCAATGATCAGGGTACGCATAGCTACAAATTCCGATCCAAATACAAGCTTACAGTTGGGTAAACTATTTGTGAAGGCAGAATACTATTCACAACTCATTAAGCTTGTCTCATAAGTTTTCTTGATAAGTGTCATTTTCCACTAATCAGAAAGGATGAACGGGCTTCACCCTCCAAAACCGTATAGGCCGAATTACATATATATGTGTTTAGTATTAACAAATTTTATAAATTATTGATTGATTTCAATCAATAATTTATAAAATTTTATCTAATAACTCTAGGCAATTACCAACATTTCTTCCGAATCAAATCTATAAATTTTTATCATTTTTTTTAAACTTAAAAACTTTTCATTGAGACCGAAGTTAGTGTTAAGGCTATGATCGTAAAATATAATCTAAAAAGTTTAATAGAGCCCTAAATGACAAACATAAACCACCATTCAACACATGCCGCTGAAATCGATGATCGCAACGATAATCTCAAAATTTATGTGAACGGAGACATTGTAGCGAAAGAGAATGCAATGATTTCAGTTTACGATAGCGGCTTTATGTTGGGGGATGGCATTTGGGAGGGGATCCGCCTTTATGATGGGAAATGGGCCTTTATTGAAGAACATCTGGATCGTCTTTTTGGGGCTGCCAAGGCCATAGATATGGATTTACAGCTGGACCGGTCCGGTTTTGTAGACGCCCTGAACAAAACCGCCGCTGCCAATAATATGACAAGTAACGTGCATGCACGCCTAATGGTCACCAGAGGGATTAAGGATAAACCCTTTCAAGATCCAAGACTGAGCACCTCTGGACCAACTATCGTCATCATTATGGAGCATTCCAAGCCTGCTTCGGCACTTATGGATCAAGGTATTAAGCTCCATACGGTTCCAATCGTGCGTGGTCTTCCAATTTCCCAAGACCCCAAGCTGAACTCGCATTCAAAACTGAATTGTATCCTTGCTGGTATCCACGCCCAAAAAGCGGGTGCGGACGAGGCACTGATGCTTGATCCCCATGGCTTTGTAAACACGACAAATGGCTGCAATTTCTTTATCGTGAAAAAGGGAGAGGTCTGGACATCGACTGGCGACTATTGCATGAACGGGATCACGCGAAAAAAAGTGATAGAGCTTTGCCGTGAAAACCAAATACCGGTCTTTGAAAGAAACTATTCCCTCGTCGACACTTACGACGCTGATGAGGCTTTCTTAACAGGGACATTTGGCGCTCAGACACCTGTAAGGGAAATTGATGGCCGTCTAATTGGAACAGGTGAAGCAGGTCCGATAACCAAGAAAATCCGTCAGCTCTATTTCGACCTCTTGAAGCGGGAAACTGCCTGATAAACCTCTCTTACCCGCCGTAATGGGAGGTTTAATAGAATTGACGATCTTAAACTGATTGTCTTATTGTTGCTCGGCGTACCAGTATCTTTCGATCCCCATTTCTGGATAGTTTCCATGACAACACCATCCTCTAACGGACCGGCAACGGCTCCGGAAGAAAGCTCGACTTTCCTTGACAGTTCCTATTCCTGGTTTCGACTGACTGTCTGTATGCTTATTGCCACGCTTGGCAATGTGGGCATGTGGTCAATTATTGTCGTTCTTCCCTTGATCGAGGAAGAATTCAATTCTGATCGAGCTTCAGCCTCCCTGCCCTTTACGGCGATTATGATTGGGTTTGGTCTTGGGAATATCATTGTTGGTCGACTTGTGGATCGCTTTGGCATTTTCATTCCAATGGTTGGATCCATTGTGCTGCTCGTCAGCGGCTTTTTCCTGACGACCCTGGTCACCAATATCTGGCAGTTCGCCATTTTACAGGGAGTGTTGGTAGGCCTTGGAACCGGTGCCTGTTTCGGTCCTTTAATGTCCGACATTTCCCACTGGTTTGACAAGAGACTTGGCATTGCCATCGCAGCGGCAGCTAGCGGGAATTATTTTGCGGGAACCTTGTGGCCCCTCTTCCTAAAGAACATACTCGAAACCGAGGGATGGCGGACGGCGCAAATTACGATTGCCTTGATCCTCCTTGTCACCATGCTTCCATTGGCCTTCTTACTCAGAAAAAAAAGACCAACTCTGAAGATTTCATTGGAAAACTCACCAACGCCGCAAAACAAGGGACCTCGAAAAATCACCAACTTGTCACCTTCAACACTTCAGTTCCTACTGATTGTTGCAGGCATATCCTGCTGCGTTGCCATGTCCATGCCCCAGGTTCATATCGTTGCCTACTGCGCTGATCTCGGATATGGCATTGCCAGAGGCGCTGAGATGCTCTCTCTTATGCTCGCTGGTGGCATTTTAAGCCGGCTATGCTCTGGCATTCTGGCAGATTATATCGGTGGCATTCGAACCCTACTACTCGGCTCTATCCTCCAGTGCATTGCCCTGTTTCTATACATGCCGTTTGATGGACTTGTGTCACTATACATCGTTTCACTTGTCTTTGGTTTGTCTCAGGGCGGAATTGTACCTTCTTACGCAATAATCGTCCGCGAGTATCTTCCGGCTGAGCAAGCCGGGCAACGGGTAGGTTTGATCGTATTTGCAACTGTTGTGGGGATGGCACTGGGCGGATGGTTATCGGGCCTAATCTTCGATCTGACCCTTTCCTATGATGCTGCATTCCTGAACGGCGTTGCATGGAACTTTGTGAATATCGGGATCATGACATTCATTCTCCTGAAATCCAAAGATCGCCCAGCGACCCCTGCCATGGCTGTATAGGTTTCAACTGAATTCCGCCATTGCATCACAGAGCCATTCTGCGACATAGCGGGAGAAAGAGTTCCGCACGTAGATATGATAGCAATCTGCGTCTGTCCGCTCGACCAAAGCTTGCGACTTTGCCAGCAAGGTTTGAGCGGAGTTTCCTATTCCGAAACTACGATCATGAAAATCAAGTTCAGAACTTTTGGCCAATATGTTCCGACAATCCGGACCAGTAAGTTCAAAAATAATTCTGTTAGCACTGAGATCTACGATTGAAAAAACCTCTTTTGTTCTTTTTTTCAATAACTTGCTAACAGTTTCTTGCAAATCACTTTCACTGACGATTAACCACTCATCTGGAGATAGCCAAATCGCTTTCACTCCAGCCTCGCTTTCAATTACCCTGTTCGGTTGCTGTGGCAAATCCTCGCCAACAAAGGCTTTTCCCATCTCCGAGAAGATTTTTGTATCAGCCTGACATCGCACATTCCATTGATCCCGAAAAGATAAACACTTCAGATTTTTAGGAAGTTGTTTTTCCAAATCTCCCAGAGGGGAGATCCAATGATCAAACCTCGCCATCTTGCTTCTCTCCTTCCGGGTCATAAAATACAGGGGATACAATCTTCGCCGCTATCGTTGTATTTTCAAGTGGCGCAAAGACCAACTCCCCTTCTTTCTCATGCCCGCCTCTGACAACGGCCAAAGCAATTGAACGTCCTAATGTTGCGCTGTAATAGCTGGAAGTCACATGACCAACCATGGGCATGGGCTTGGGAACATAGGGATCGAAAACAAGCTGCGCACCTTCAGGCAGGACATCATGCGGATTTTCGGTCAACAACCCAACCAGTTGCTTACGATCTTTTCGGGCCGTATCTGAACGGGAATAGGAGCGTTTTCCGATAAAGTCATCTTTGAGTTTGGAAACAATCCATGACATGCCCAAATCATAGGGTGTCATTGTCATATCCGTTTCCTGCCCAACAATGATGAAACCCTTCTCAGCCCGAAGGATATGCATAGTCTCTGTGCCATAGGGCGTTATCCCATATTCTTCGCCGGCATCCATGACCAAATCCCACATTTTACGGCCAGCATGCCAGGGAACATTAATCTCAAAGGAGAGCTCTCCAGTAAAACTGATCCGGAAAACCCTCGCTGGAATGCCATCAATCTCGGTTTCCTTAAAGGACATAAACGGAAAGTCTTCTGGCGATAAATCCAGATCAGGCGTCAATTTCTTCAAAAGCTTGCGCGCTTTCGGTCCCGCAATAGAAACCGTGGCCCATTGCTCAGTCACTGAAGTGCAGTAAACATCGAGTTCAGGCCACTCAGTTTGCAAGTATTCTTCCAGCCAATCCAGGACGACGGCAGCATTCCCTGTCGTTGTTGTCATTAGGAAATGATCATCTGCCAGACGCGCTGTTGTGCCGTCATCAAAAACCATACCGTCTTCATGACACATCAAACCATAACGAACCCGACCAACACCAAGTTTGGACCAACTGTTCGTATAAATCCGGTTCAAGAATTCTGCAGCGTCCGGGCCTTTAATATCAATCTTGCCAAGTGTCGATGCATCCAGTACGCCAACGCCATTTCGAACTGCGAGACATTCCCGGTTCAAGCTGTCCTGCATACTCTCCCCGTCTTGAGGGTAATACCAGGGGCGATGCCATTGACCGACATTTTCAAACAAGGCGCCATGCTGAACGTGCCAATCATGAATGGCAGTCACTCGAATAGGATCTGACCATTCTTTCAAGTTCCGACCTGCAAGGGCACCATAGGCAACAGGCGTGTAAGGCGGCCTAAACGTGGTTGTTCCAACATCACCCAATGGCTTATTTAAAATATTAGATATGATACCTAGTGCATTGATATTTGAAGTTTTTCCTTGATCAGTTCCAAAGCCCGTTAATGTGTAGCGCTTAACATGCTCAGAACTCTCAAACCCCTCCCGAATGGCAAGGTAGATGTCTGAAGCAGCCGTGTCATTTTGAAAATCAACGAAATGCTTGGCCTTTCCTACACCTATGCTTGATTTACCAGGCACCAACCAGCAGGCAACCGCATCTCCAAAGGAGGGTTCCTCAACTGACGGAATATCATGGATCTCATCAACTTCAAAACCTGCCTCGGAAACGGCTGCCCGGCCAGCATGATATCCGTTTGCAATACATTCTGACGTTGAAAAGTCACCGACACAAGAGCCTGCAAGATGTTGATTTTGAACAACTTTATGCGGCACAAAACAAAGCCGCTTTTCGTCATAGGAAAGTTTTCCTTGCGACTGACTAAAGAGATGAACAACTGGGCTCCACCCCCCTGACATAGCGACTAAATCACAGGAGATTTGTTTCGTTGATCCTGACAGGTTGCCGGTTTCCACATCAAAAGCTTTCACAGTCACGGATGAAACCCGTTTCTTACCGGCAGTCGCAACGATGGCATACCCTTCAAGAACTTCCACCCCAGCGTCCCGCGCCTTTTTGACCAACTCGCTGCCGCTGCATTTTCGAACATCAATAACCGTCACAGAGTTGGTTCCTGCTTGCTTCAGCAGCGTTGCTGGCTCATAGGCACTATCGTTATTGGTGAAGAAAACAGCTTTCCGCCCGGGGAGAACACCATATCGTTTCAAGTAAGCCTGTACGCTTCCAGCTAGCATAATCCCCGGCCGATCGTTATCAGCAAAGACCAAAGGCCTTTCATGCGCACCGGTTGCAAGAACTACTTGCTTGGCCCTGAAATGCCAAACCCGTTGTCGAGGCTTTCCCGCTCTCATATTTACGGGCAGATGATCTGTTTTTTGCTCCACAGCTACCAGGTAATTGTGATCGTAATACCCAAAAAGCGTCGTCCGCGTCAGAATCTTTACCTCTGGATGGGCTAATAGCTCTTCACGCATATTCTGGATCCACTCACTTGATGGCACCCCATCAATCATCCGATCCATATGACGGAGACTACCGCCTACTGCAGGGTTCTCATCGACCAGTACGACCCTGGCCCCTGCTTTTGCTGCCGTCAAAGCTGCGGTCAATCCTGCAGGCCCGGCACCCACAACCAAGACATCCGGATGATCATGCATCTGATCATAGATATCTGGGTCACTGCTGGTCGGCGCTTTTCCCCATCCTGCGGCCCGCCGAATGATGGGCTCATACAGTTTCATCCAGAAGGATTTCGGCCACATAAAGGTCTTATTATAAAAGCCCGCCGTCATGATTTTTGCAAAATGACCATTTATCGCACTGATGTCATTTTCCAAGCCTGGCCAAACATTTACGCTACTTGCCTTAAGTCCATCATAAAGTTCAACTTGCGTCGCCCTTAGGTTTGGCTGTGTATGACTGCCCTCTTCCAATTGGACAAGAGTATGAGGATCTTCAGCACCCGCGGCTACAATCCCGCGAGGACGATGATACTTGAAACTGCGCCCAATAAAATGCACCCCATTTGCCATCAGAGCGGACGCCAGTGTATCGCCTTCATACCCTTGATAGGCCACCCCGTTAAACGTGAAGGAGATAACTTTTTCTCGATTAAGGGCAATGCCGCCTTCTTGACGAAACTCTGCGCTCATGAGTTTGCCTCCGTCTTTTTAAGCTGAGGTCTTTTTTCACCCATTTTGTAAACAGCGAGAATTTCATGGCTAACTGTATGGCGAAGCACATTAAACCACTGGCGGCATCCGTGAGAATGATACCAGCGTTCCGCAAACACACCTTTTGTGTTTGTTCGCATAAACAGGAAATCTCCCCATTCTGTATCACTGAGATCAGCCGGTTTTTCGGGCCTGGCAATATGGGCCTCTCCACCGTAGCGAAATTCTGTTTCATGCCGGTCGCCACACCAGGGGCAAGGGATCAATAACATCAAAGCCTCCTATTAATGGGCGACGCCTGCAGCGCCATGTTCGTCAATCAAGGCGCCTGTTGTAAACCGTTCAAGGCTGAAAGGCGCGTTAAGCGGATGAGGATTTTCGTTGGCTAAGGTATGTGCAAAGCACCAGCCTGAGCCGGGTGTCGCCTTGAAGCCGCCAGTGCCCCAACCCGCATTGATGTATAGCCCCTCAACCGGAGTTTTCCCGATGATGGGTGAGGCATCGGGGCAAGTATCCACAATACCGCCCCAGCTTCGCATCATGCGAACGCGGCTGAAAATTGGGAAAAGCTCAAGACAAGCGCCGAGTTGATGCTCGATCACCTGAAAACTACCTCGCTGACCGTAGGAGTTAAAGGCGTCAATCCCCGCCCCCATAACCAGCTCCCCCTTATCAGACTGACTGACATAAACATGAACAGCGCCTGACATCACAACGCAATCAATCACGGGCTTAATGGGTTCTGAGACCAAAGCCTGAAGAGGGTGACTGTCAATTGGCAACCGAACATCAGCCATCGCAGCAAGCGTTGAGCTGTGACCAGCGGCTACAAGACCGACTTTCTTCGCCCCAATAAATCCTTTAGTTGTTTCAACCCCTACAACTTTAGAACCTTCCCGGCGAATACCCGTCACTTCGCAATTTTGAATAATATCAACACCACAGGCATCTGCCGCCCTAGCAAAACCCCAAGCTACGCTATCATGCCGGGCAACACCGCCCCGTCTTTGCAAAGTAGCCCCAAGTACCGGATGGCGCGCTTTGTTGGAAATATTTATGATTGGGCAAAACTCCTTTACCCCCTCAGCATCAAGCCATTCTGCATCAACCCCATTTAACCGGTTTGCATTGACACGCCGGACGCCTTCACGCACATCCGATAGGCTATGAGCGAGGTTCAAGACCCCGCGCTGGCTCAACATTACATTATAATTGATGTCTTGAGAGAGGCCTTCCCAAAGCTGCAGCGACTTCTCGTAAATAGCGGCACTTTCATCCCACAGGTAGTTTGAACGGACAATGGTGGTATTTCGCGCCGTATTCCCGCCACCAAGCCATCCTTTTTCCAAAACGGCCACATTGGTCAGGCCATGTTCTTTTGCCAGATAATATGCTGTAGCGAGACCATGTCCTCCGCCGCCAACAATGATGACATCATATTCCTTCTGAGGCTCAGGACTACGCCATTGACGTGGCCAATTTTTATGATGACTGAGCGCATTTCGGGCAATGGTGAATATGGAGTATTTGCTCATCGACCCCTTCTCGACTAAATCCCTGTTTATACGGAGCAACCTAACATGCTTTGTCTGAGACTGCCATGGAGTGATCCGAATTTTCGGCTCCAAACTGTCATCTAATGAATTAAAAACGACATTCCAAATTTTGCGCGTAAAATTTTTCTTGAGAATACGGAGCCAGAAGATTTAGTGTCGCATCGCGAACAGCCTCCAAGCCATCCGCAAACCCAAAATACGTAAATTACAGTTTTATAATCTATCCTGATCCAAGGGATAAGTTCCGCCACTAAATGAGGCCTTATTTTATGACCGATCAACACTTGAACCCAAAAAGTGATATTGAAATCGCAAATGCTGCAAATATGGAAAAGATCCTGAAAATTGCAGAAGATCGTTTGGGGATTGAGGCTGAAAATCTGGAACCATATGGCCATTACAAGGCCAAAGTCTCTCTCGACTATATCAATAAGCTGCAAGATCGACCTGACGGAAAACTCATTCTGGTTACAGCTATGACACCAACCCCCGCCGGCGAAGGGAAAACTACAACAACTGTCGGTCTTGGTGACGCACTTAATCGCATCGGAAAGAAAACCATGATCTGCCTGCGGGAGCCATCACTGGGCCCCTGCTTTGGAATGAAGGGGGGAGCTGCAGGCGGCGGATACGCACAAGTGGTTCCAATGACCGATATCAACTTACATTTCACCGGTGATTTTCATGCTATCGGTGTCGCTAACAATCTGCTGGCAGCTATGATTGACAATCACATCTATTGGGGCAACTCACTCGGTATTGATGAGCGTCGGATTAGTTGGCGCCGTGTCGTTGATATGAATGACCGTGCATTACGTTACATCGTAAATTCAATGGGTGGTGTTTCCAATGGCTTCCCCCGTGAAGATCATTTTGACATTACGGTAGCCTCTGAAGTTATGGCAATTTTCTGCCTGGCAACTGACCTGAAAGACCTGGAGGCGCGGCTTGGCAACATCATTGTAGGATACACTCGTGAGAAACAACCAGTTTATGCGCGCGACCTAAATGCTCAAGGGGCTATGACTGCACTCCTGAAAGATGCTTTCCAACCCAATCTGGTCCAAACTCTGGAAAATAACCCTGCCTTTATTCACGGCGGCCCGTTTGCCAATATTGCTCATGGCTGCAACTCGGTCTTAGCAACCAAAACGGCTTTGAAGCTCGCGGATTATGTCGTTACTGAAGCAGGTTTTGGTGCTGACCTGGGAGCCGAAAAGTTTCTCGACATCAAGTGCCGAAAAGCAGGGCTTAACCCCGAAGTAGCAGTCGTTGTTGCAACCATCCGCGCTTTAAAAATGCATGGTGGCGTAGCAAAAGAAGACTTAGGCACTGAAAATGTGTCTGCGGTTGAAACTGGCGCCCAAAATCTGGTTAGGCATATTGAAAACCTCAAGAAGTTTAATCTTTCCGTTATTGTGGCTGTAAATAAATTTTCCTCAGACACCGATGCAGAGATTGAGGCACTGCAACAGATTTGTGGTGAACTTGGTGTGCGAGCAGTTATGTCTGACCATTGGGGCAATGGGGGTGCCGGCGCAGAAGAGCTGGCAATGGCCGTTGCGGAACAACTCAATGAACCAGCAAAACCCATCTCCCTTATATACCAGGATGATGTTCCTCTTTGGGATAAAATTAAAACCGTCGCAACTGAGCTGTACCGGGCTGATGACATCGTAGCAGATCAAAAGGTTATGGGACAAATTAAGGAGATGCAGGATAACGGGTTTGGTCACTACCCCATCTGCATAGCCAAAACTCAGTATAGTTTTTCTACTGACCCTGCTTTAAAGGGAGCTCCGACAGGACATACTGTCCAAATCCGGGAAGCTCGCATTTCAAATGGCGCTGAATTTATTGTGATCGTGTGCGGTGATATTATGACAATGCCAGGGCTTCCAAGAGTTCCTGCAGCAGATAAGATTGGTATCGACGAAAATGGACAAATCATCGGTTTATTCTAGTTGAAATAGGCTGCAAAAATTTGTTGCTGAAATAGAATTGTTACAGTAGCGTTTCATCCATGTTGATGGAATTTGCTGGGGGTCCTCACAGCAACAATAATGTGAGCGATTCCGAAGAAGCTAAATACACGATTGGCTTTGTCTTAATACCGGAGTTTTCCTCTTTAGCGTTTATTTCAGCGATTGAGCCGTTGCGCCTAACCAACAGGCAATTAGACAGCAAAATATACAGCTGGAAATTTTATTCTCTGGATGGGCAATCTGCAGTTAGCAGCGCAGGCTTAGAATTCCCCGTTTCCGGCAGCATATCTGACATTACAAAACACGACTGCTTGATTATTTGTGGTGGCCTAAACGTAGGTGATTACTGTACAGCAGAGTTGAAATCGGCCTTGCGAAAAGCAGTCTCTTACGGGGCGGACGTGGGATCAATTTGTACGGGAACCTATATCCTCGCAAAGGCAGGGCTACTGGACGGATATAGATGCACGATCCACTGGGAAAATACGTCAGGCATTAAAGAAGATTTTCCGGATCTCGACATTACGAGTGAGCTTTTTGAGATTGATCGAAACAGGATGACCTGCGCTGGGGGAACGGCGTCATTAGATATGTTCCTCAGTCTCATAACCGCTCATAATGGTGAAGATGTTGCACTCGGCGTTGCCGATCAACTCATCCACCACCGGATCCGTGAAGGTAGTGAACGCCAGCGTATGGAACTGCGGGCACGTCTTGGAATTGCCCATCCGAAATTGCTGGCCGCCATCACCTGCATGGAAAGCAATCTTGAAGAACCCTATAGTTGCGGAGAGCTTGCAAAAGAGGTAGGCCTTTCCATTCGCCAACTGGAGAGATTATTCCAGAAATACCTCAATCACTCACCGACCCGCTATTATCTGAAACTTCGGCTGGACCGAGCTCGTTACCTGCTCGCTCAGACCAGCCTGCCTATCATTGAAGTCGCTTTGGCCTGTGGCTTCGTCTCAGCCTCACACTTTTCTAAGTGCCATCGGGAGCATTTTGGCCATACCCCAAGTGAGGAACGTCGGATCAAAGTTAAAACAGCCAGTTAGCCAGTTAGCGATTGACTACGTCGGTTTCGACGTCTTCGGCGTCCGCCAGCTGGATCATCTGACGCTTTTGGAGCGGGCTCTGGCAAAGCCATCACCTTCCTCAAATGAGGAAACGGATCCCGTTTGTGAGGCAGAGCCATCGCATCCACAAAATATTGCTGAAATGCTGGTTCAACAGCTGTTTCGACCTTTTCAACACGCCGAACAAGCTGCTCTGCCTCATCCCTTGCTGTTTGATTAAGCAGTGCAATTCGGGCGCCGTTCCCTGCAGCATTGCCGACCGCCTTTACCTCCTCCAAATCGCAATCTGGGATCATGCCAAGTATCATGGCATAACGTGTATCAATATGACTTCCGAACGCACCAGTCAGTAACACCCGATCGACTTCTGTTACACCTAACCGGTCCATCAAAAGCTTCGCTCCGGCATATAAGGCGGCCTTTGCCAGCTGAATAGCCCGAACATCCGTTTGATAAATCCGGATTGGATTCTGCTGATTTGGGACAAGAACATAAGCAAATGTTCTATCAACAGGTTCAATGAGTGAGCAGGTTCCTGCGTGGCGCCCATCAATAATGCCGTCTTCGGTGAGGATCCCAGCCAGATACATTTCCGCCAGTGCCTCAATAATTCCCGATCCGCAGATCCCCGTAACCCCTGATAGCCGGGTTTCCTCTTCAAACCCCTCTTCATCGGACCAAAGATCAGATCCGATCACTTTAAATCTTGCAATCTTTGTGACGGGATCAATTCGCACCCGTTCAATAGCACCCGCTGTTGCTCGTTGACCGCACGCAATTTGAGCGCCTTCAAATGCGGGTCCTGTCGGAGATGAAGCTGCCAATAGCTTATCCCGGTTTCCTAGCACCAATTCCGCATTAGTCCCTACATCGACTATCAATGTAATTTTTTCCTGCAGATGGGGTGCTTCAGATAAAATAACCGCTGTTGTATCCGCACCAACATGTCCCGCAATACAAGGTAAGAAATAGACACGGCCATCGGGATTGCTATTGAGATCAATCTCACTCGCCCACAATGTCAATCCTGAGTTTGTTGAAAGAGCAAAGGGCGCACCGCCAAGTTCGGTTGGATCAATCCCAAGTAAAAGGTGATGCATAATGGGGTTTCCAACCATTACCCCGTTCAAAATAGTATCAGGGTTTACATCAGCTTGATCGCAGACATCCGCCAAGAGTTCATTAATACCCTGACGTACAGTTTGGGTAAGGGCTTCATCTCCCCCCGGGTTCATCATCACATAGGAAACCCGGCTCATTAGATCCTCACCATAACGGATTTGCGGGTTCATCATCCCAGCTGACGCCACGACGGCTCCAGCAGATAAATCGCATAAATGCAAAGCAATAGTCGTCGATCCTACATCAACTGCAATCCCGTAAGCCTTGTCATGAAAACCAGGCCAAATTTCTGTAATCCTGAGTTCGCGGTGAATAGCAACTGTAACTTTCCAGTCCCCTTCTCGCAGACATTTTTGCAGTTTTTGAAGGGTGCGCAAATCACACTCCAGATCACCCAGTCCCCATTGGTCTTTCAAGGCAGCAGAAAGGCGCTCAAAATCACCGGTGGGGTTATGCATGTCCGGCTCTTCAACACTGACATAATGCAAGCGGATCGCCGGATCCATTTCGATTTTGCGATCATCCGCTGTCTTGACAATGACCTGGCGGTGCACCTGACTGGTGGAAGGTACGTCGATTACGACATCTTCCAGAATACGCGTGTGACAGCTCAAGCGACGACCTGGCTTCAAACCGCGTCGCTGGTCAAAACGTTTTTCATTCTCTGAGATAGGGGTAAGTGCACTTGCTGCGCTCTTGATCCCAAACTTATCAAACTGACCTTCGACAATATCTACCTGACATCGCCCACAAATACCGCGTCCGCCGCAGACGCTATCGATATCAACCCCAAGGCTTCGCCCTGCCTCTAACAATGGCGTCCCAGAGTCGAAATACCCTCGCTTACCGGAGGGCAAAAATACGACCTGATGTTTTTGATCCCCACTCATCGCGGATTATCCCCGACGCCGTCTCCGGCCGGCCCGACGACCACCGCCCTCACCTTCGGCTACCGGCTCCCTGAATTTCTGAATCCAGTTTACACAATTTGGATCAGCGCCCATAACGACATTTGCACCCATGACGGCCTGCATTTCAGGCTCATGCAGCGGATTGGTAATAGCAGAAGTCATTCCAGCGCCAATCGCCATGGAGAGAAAGGACGCGTTCATTCCATGACGGTTAGGCAGTCCAAAACTAAAGTTGGACGCACCGCAGGTCGTATTAACCTTCAACTCCTCACGCAATCTGCGGATCAAGCGAAGTACCTGAACACCTGCGTCATTAATTGCTCCTACCGGCATAACCAAGGGATCAACTACAACGTCAGATGCCGGGATGCCATAATCTTGCGCGCGTTCAACAATTTTCTTGGCAACCTCAAACCTCACATTTGGGTCCTCAGAAATACCAGTTTCATCATTGGAAATAGCAACAACAGCGGCACCGTATTTTTTCACAAGTGGTAAAACCGTCTCCAGACGTTCCTCTTCTCCTGTGACGGAATTCACCAGCGCCTTACCCTGATATACTGACAAACCGGATTCCAGTGCTGCAACAATCGAACTATCAATGGACAGGGGAACATCGGTTAGTGATTGAACCAGCTGGACAACCTCCGCCAGCATTTTAGGCTCATCCGCCAGTGGGATACCAGCGTTCACATCCAGCATTTGGGCACCAGCAGCCACCTGTGCCAAAGCATCAGATTGAACACGGCTATAGTCACCCTGTTTCATTTCCTCAGCTAGCAACTTCCGACCCGTTGGATTGATCCGCTCCCCAATGATTACAAATGGCCGGTCAAAACCAATAATTACCTCTTTGGAGGCGGAAGACACAACAGTATCGGTCATTAACTAAATCCCCTAAAAAACCTGTCTGGCGCAGGTAGCGCAAACGTTAAAATCACTTAAGCTAACAATTTCAAAAATCACTTTCCCAAAACCGACACCCGCTCATTCAGATGCGGCAGCAACGGCATCAGACGGTTTTACCGGCTCGCCCATATGCTCAATGCCATGCTCAACCGCTTCAGCAACGGCAGCAAAATCTGGATTTGGGGATCTTCGCCAAGGAGAACGCCCCTTCAGCACACCACTTTCATGAACTATTTCCGCGACTAGTTCTTCCTGCCGGTATGCCATGACGTGGGCGCCTGAAACCCCATCCATTTCCCTGATCTGCTGCAACATTTCAATGCAGATTTTCTTACCCTCTTCCTTCTGGTTTTCTGCTCCTTCCAGACGGTCAATAATCGCATCTGGAATATGAATACCAGGCACATTAGTTCTGATCCAACGGGCGGCCCTCGCGGACGCCATTGGACCGACCCCAATCAAAATAAAGCATTTTTCGTGAAGCCCCATATCACGAACCCGCGTCATGTAGGTTTCGAGCATTGGCAAATCAAAACAATATTGAGACTGCACAAACTGGGCGCCTGCCTCTATCTTTTTTGCCAATCGCATGGGCCTGAAATCATATGGCGGCGCAAATGGATTAATTGCTGCGCCCAGAAACACGCGCGGAGGCGTTGTCAGTTTCCGGCCAGAGAGAAGCATGCCATCATCCCGCATCTGACGGATGGTTCGAAGGAGTGACATGCAATCCAGATCAAAAACTGGCTTCGCTTCCGGCTGATCACCAGCCTGAACCCCATCACCAGTCAGACAGAGAATATTATTCACGCCCATAGCGGCAGCACCGAGAACATTACCCTGTATCGCAATTCTATTATGATCCCGACAGGAGATCTGCATAATCGGCGAATAGCCAACACGGGTTAGTAGTGCGCAGATCCCAACAGATGACATATGACAATTTGCCCCAGAACCATCGGTTGCGTTAATACCATCCACCCAACCATCAAAAACAGCTCCCCGTTCAAAAACGTCATTGGGATCTGCACTGTCTGGCGGATTTAATTCTGCGGTAACAGCAAACTCTCCCGCCCGAAGAACCTGCTCCAACCGCCCACGGGAAGAATGCCCCTCCAACAAAGGGAGAGGTAATTCAGCGTCACTCATGCCTTCGAACTGAACCATCTTGCCTTATTTATCCTCTTCTTGGAGTGCTGCCTCTGAAGTTGCCCGAAGCCAGGCCGAACTTCCCCGCAAAGAATGATCAATGGGCTTTTGAACCTTTAAAATCTGATCTCCCCCCTGCATTTGCTGGCTGCCTTTCCACGCCTCCCCCCATACGCAGGGCATGTCAGGTTCCACCTCGCAATTGCCATTAGACCGCACACCGCCGCAGGGTCCATTTCGCAATGATTTTGGGCAGTTCATTGGGCAAGACATCCCCGTATCACTTAAGACGCATTGCCCGCACATTCGGCAATCAAACAGAAAGGCTTTAACGCGTTTCTCTACGGCAACAACAGGTTTTTCCACCCTGCTATATCCTAAAGCTGTCCACACCGGATGTAGTTTTAAAAACAGAGATGCCAGACCTTTGTAGATCTTCTCCAGAAAACGAGAATGTCTTACAGACCAGAGACGGATGGTGAAGGCTGAACGGGTTCTGGCAATCGGGTTCTGCTGTGCAGGATGGTAAGCGACCTTAACCATTCTTCCCCTCCCATCCCCCGCTTTTTACGAGCTTTTCCAAATATGAAGCATCATATCGCCCTTCCAACTCATCGGCCTGACTTTTAATGAGCGCATCAGCGTCTCCCGAGACTGTTGCTATCTCCTCGCGCTTCCAGCCTTCCAAATAGTCATCAGTATCATGGGATTTGTCCCGCATGGCTGCACGGTCAATCGCCTCCTGAAATCGATCACTCAGGAGATGTTTGACTGATTTACGTCCTTCTTTCAAAACCAGTTGAGACGGGATATCGCGCCAAGAGATCAACATCAACTTCATGTGGTAACCTTTTCAAACAAGAAGTCTTCGACAGTATGCAAGCCCGTAAAGACGTATTCGAATTCAAGACCGAGACGTTCAGCTGCAATCTTTGCCTCCTCAACAAATCGGCCGTCACTCAACTGAGCCAGATAAACAAGCCGTTTATAGTTTCCAAAAATTTGGGGAAGGAGTTGAGGGTGCTTATCTAACTTCAACCCTTGCCATATCAGGGTATCGAAATGGCGCACCAGAAAGTCCGTAAGATAAAATGTCCCAGGCTCCTCATCTGCAATTTCATCAAACGCCTGTGTACCGGTATAAAACTCATAACAATGAGCACCAGCTATTCTCTCAGCACCTTCATCTTGAAGAACAGCATCAATTCCACCACCAGTTCCACAATCCCCATAAAGAACAAGGATTTTATCGAATTTAGATTTATTCTCCCGGATCTTGGTTCGGAGCAGATCCGGGATTTTTTGAGGAGTATTGTGGAGTTTTGCAGGTAGACAAGTCAGCTCAATATGCGTGAGGCCAGGCTGTTTGAGTACAGCAATAGCCTCATTCGCAAGAGCCCCGCAGGCAATCAGCAGGGTTCTTAATTCGCGCTGATATATGTCCTCATACTGCATCAGGCGACATTACGCTCCGCCATTTTCTGCTTTGCGATCTCCACTGTCATTGCGGCATCACGCCCGTAAGCGTCAGCCCCAACACTATCAGCGAATTCCTCGTTCAGCGGCGCTCCACCCACCATGACGATGTAGTCATTGCGTATGCCTTTCTCGACCATGGCATCCACAACTACTTTCATATAAGGCATGGTCGTTGTCAGAAGAGCCGACATGCCCAGAATATCGGGCTCATGCTCTTCCAGCGCTTCTAGATATTTCTCAACCGGGTTGTTGATGCCGATATCAATCACTTCAAAGCCAGCACCTTCCATCATCATAATGACAAGGTTTTTACCAATGTCGTGAATGTCGCCTTTAACAGTCCCAATCACCATTTTTCCAGCTTTTGGGGCACCGGTTTCCGCCAGGAGAGGCTTCAGAACCTCCATCCCGGATTTCATGGCATTAGCGCAAAGCAAAACCTCCGGAACAAATAGGATACCATCCCTAAAATCTATGCCGACAATCCGCATGCCTTCTACCAGCGCATCCGTTAGAATCCGATACGGCTCCCAACCTCGATCCAGAAGAATTTCTGTCCCTTCAACAACTTCGTCTGCCAACCCGTCATACAGATCATCATGCATCTGTTCGACAAGTTCCTCATCGCTTAAAGTTGTCAGATCAATATCATCTTCGTCCATGTCCCACTCCGCCAATCAACCTTAACCAAATACCAACCCTAAGCCCGCAAGCTGACATTCTCTGGATCATACGCAGACTCCTCAATGATCTCCGCATCATATGATTGCCCAAGAATTTCGACACTTAATCGCGTTCCGATATCACTGCTTTCACTCGCCACATATCCTTGAGCGAGGCTCTTCTCCACCCAATGCCCATAGGCACCAGCAGTGACACGTCCCACCATATTTCCATCCATATCGCGAAGAGGCTCATTCCCGATTGCATCGGCGTCTGTAATGCCGTAAATCTCCAGCGCGACGAATTTCTGAGGAATACCAGCTTCCTTCTGTTTGATAAGGGCATCCCTGCCGATAAAGTCCCCTTTATCCAAATGAACGAAGCGATCCAGTCCGGCTTCAAAAATCGTGTAGTCTCTCGTCAGATCTTGCGCCCACATCCGATAGTTCTTCTCCATTCGGAGGCTATCCATCGCCCGCATTCCACACATACCGAGCCCAAATTCTTCTCCCGCTTTTACAAGCGCGTCAAAGATATGGTTCTGATACTCAATTGGATGATGTAGCTCCCAGCCTAAGTCCCCAACAAAATTGACGCGCATGGCACGGCATGGTGCCAATCCCACCGTTATATGTTGACCTGTCAGCCACCTGAATGCGTCTGACGACAAATCAGCATCGGTTACCTTAGATAAGATATCGCGGGCTCGTGGTCCGGCAAGTACCAGCACACCATGTTGAGTTGTCACATTGTCCAATCGAACTGAGTTATCGTTTGGAAGATGTTTTGTTAGGAAGTCAAAATCAAATCGCTCGGCGGCACCGGAGCTCACCAAATAGTATTTGTTCGGGCCATCCTTCATAATAGTGAACTCTGACCGAATACCACCTCGGCTATTTAAAACATGACTGAGATGAATACGCCCTGTTGCAATAGGCAATTTCCGGCAAACAAGTTTGCTCAAATAGTCTTCTGCCCCAGGCCCACTAACTTCAAACTTCGAGAAGCTGGTAATGTCTATCAAGCCAGCATTCTTTCGAAGATTACGGACTTCATTACCCACATGCTCAAAATACTTTGACCGACGGAAACTCCAGTCGTCTACTGGCTCGACCCCTTCAGGGGCAAACCAATTTGGGCGTTCCCAACCATAACGCTGACCAAAAACAGCTCCCCGGAAAGCGAGACGGTCATGACAAGGGCTCTGCCGCAACGGGCGTGCAGCTGGGCGCTCCTCATCCGGGTAATGAATAACAAAGACATGCTCGTAACATTCTTCATTTTTGATTTTTGTATAGGGCTTGGTGGCATAAGCCCCAAACCGGCGAGGATCAACAGCCATCATGTCGATACCCGGCTCGCCTTCGGTAATCCATTCTGCCAATTGCCAACCAGAACCGCCTGCGGCAGTTACACCAAAGCTGTGACCTTCGTTTACCCAAAAGTTCTTAAGCCCCCATGCAGGTCCAATCATTGGACTTCCATCCGGAGTGTAAGCGATTGGACCATTCACGATATCTTTGATCCCAGCGTTCTCAAAAGACGGAACCCTATTGATCGTCGCCTCCACATGGGGAAGTAGTCTTTCCAAATCGCCAGGGAACAGATCCTGACCAAATGTTTCTGGAACGCCGTCCACGAAACAGGCAGGTGCTCCCTTCTCGTAGGGACCAAGAATATATCCCTGTCGCTCTTCGCGAAGATAATAAGAGGCATCACTTTCACGAAGTACTGCCATTTCCGGCAGTCCCGCTTTTTTACGCTCGACCAGCTCAGGCACTTCATCAGTGACGATATATTGATGTTCAACGGGAATAACCGGTATATCCAGTCCCACCATAGACAGCGTCTGCCGCGCATAGTTGCCAGTACAGCTCACAACATGCTCAGCGATAATATCGCCTTTATTTGTCTTTATCAGCCATTCACCATTGGCTTGTTGTTCTATGGCCAGCACTTCTGTTTGACGATAAATAGTTCCGCCATTGTTTTTAGCGCCTATCGCCAATGCGTTAGTCAGATCCACCGGCGCAATATGCCCGTCATCCGGATGATACAGGGCGCCCACCAAGCCTTCTGTGTTACAGAGCGGCCATAGCTCTTTTACCTCTGAAGGGGTGATCATTTCAAAAGGAACACCGATGGTATTAGCGGTCCCGCAATATTTCAGGTATTCGTCCATCCGCTCCTGACTACAGGCAAGACGCAAATTCCCTGTGACATGAAAGCTGACATCCTGGCCCGTTTCAGCCTGAAGAGATTTGTAAAGATCAACACTGTATTTGTGGATCTGGCCAACCGTATAACTCATGTTAAAGAGCGGTAACAAACCTGCAGCATGCCAGGTCGAACCGGCAGTCAATTCCGTACGCTCAAGAAGAACGACATCCGACCATCCCTTTTTCGTCAGATGATAAAGCGTGCTAACGCCAACAACACCGCCCCCAATTACGACGACCCGCGCATGTGTTTTCATAAAAAGTACCCTTTTGCTCCCAGTTGCCGTTTTGCGGCATATCCCATGAAACAAAATTGAACTTCAGCACATTTATTGGCTAACCAAACCGCGACATTCGATGTTCCTGAAACGCCATGCAGCTTTGAAGTGATTTCAGCCCCCAAAATTCGAAAGGGTCGACTATTCAAAAAGCGCCAATGAAAGATTAAAAGAGACGACTTCGAGCTAGTCAGCAAATCCCCTTTTTATCATTCTTATTGTCATCGAATTTTGCGGTTCCAAATAACAGGGGAATGGGATGACTGCAGAGCCTACCAGATCTAAAGGACGTCGGGGACGTTCAGCGAGAAGAGAAGCCCGGCAAAGCAATCAAGGTGCGAAAAGCCCTTACATCATTCGGAAAATTCCAGTGACCAATCTTGTGAGTGATGAGGCATTGGAAATTGTCGAAGCCAACGCTGATATAGTACTTGAAGAGATTGGACTGAATTTCCTGGAAGACGAAGAGGTTCTAAAAATCTGGAAGGATGCAGGTGCAACCGTTAAAGGAACTCGTGTTCACTTTCCGAAAGGGCTTTGTCGATCTCTTTTAAAAACTGCACCCTCTGAATTTACACAGTTTGCTCGAAACCCTGCCCGGAATGTTCAGATCGGTGGCGACCATATCGTCTTTGCACCTGTTTATGGACCGCCGTTTGTATCCTGTCTGGACAAAGGGCGCCGGTATGGAACGCTGGAAGATTTTCAAAATATTGTGAAGCTGGCTTATATGGCCCCGTCACTACATCATTCCGGTGGAACTGTGTGCGAGCCTGTAGACCTGCCCGTCAATAAACGGCATCTGGATATGGTTTATAGTCATATAAAATATTCAGACAAACCGTTCATGGGATCAGTAACGGCACCTGAACGGGCAGAAGATAGCGTAAGCCTTGCGAAAATTGCATTTGGTGAGGAGTTTGTTGAAAATAACTGCGTGATGCTCAATCTGGTGAATGTCAATTCACCAATGACCTATGATGCGACTATGCTGGGGGCTTTGAAGGTGTACGCGGCTCATCATCAGGCTTGCGTTGTATCACCCTTTATTCTCTCAGGCGCCATGAGCCCGGTCAGCCCAGTTGGAACGCTAACACAAATCCTTGCTGAGGTTCTTGCGGGAATGGCACTGACGCAGCTGATCCGTCCTGGCACGCCAGTCATTTTTGGAACATTTGTCTCTTCAATTTCAATGCAGTCCGGTGCCCCAACTTTTGGAACGCCTGAAAGCTTGCTGGTTTTAAATGGCGCCTCCGCCCTCGCCCGGCGCATGAACCTTCCATTTCGATCTGGTGGTTCTTTTACGGCATCTAAACTCCCAGATGCTCAATCTGGATATGAAAGCGCCCAAACTATTCAAGCGACAGTAACTTCAGGCGTTAATTTTGCACTGCATGCTGCTGGCTGGCTTGAAGGCGGATTGGTAACTTCATACGAGAAATTCGTTATGGATATGGACCAACTATCCATGATGGAAGTGCTGGCGGCTGGCGTTGAAATGGACGAAAATGCTCAAGCCATGGATGCTCTGAGAGAAGTGGGACCAGGTGGCCATTTCCTCGGCTGTGATCATACGCAGCGAAATTTTGAATCTGCTTTTTATCGCTCCAAACTTGCGGATAATAATTCAGTCGAGCAATGGCAAGCAGAAGGCTCTCTTGATATGGCAATGCGGGCAAATAGCCTTTGGAAGAAAATGCTGTCCGAATATGAGGCACCGGCAATCGATCCTGCCATTGACGAAGCCTTGAATGCCTTCATCCAACAACGGAAAAGCAGTTTTCCCGACAGTAACATCTGACAAGCAACCCTGAATTAATAAGCTAGCTTTATAATTTTGTTGAAATTGCCCGCCATTCTTGAAACTATACTTTAAAAAACAAGAATGAGCGGGTGTGCATGTCTTACGATACAGTCTTCAAAAATGACCTATTCAAAGACCAAGCGGTCTTGATCACCGGAGGTGGAAGTGGCATTGGCCGCTGCATCGCACATGAAATGGCAAGACTGGGAGCTACGGTTGTCATCAGCGGTCGCTCTCAAGATAAACTGGACAAGGTAATTGCCGAGATCCAGGAGGATGGCGGCAAAGCATACGGCTTCACCTTTGATATACGCAAAGAGGATGCAGTCAAAGAGGCGATCGAGAGTATCCTTAAAACCGTTGGCCCCATTCACCATCTCGTAAATAATGCCGGCGGTCAATTTGCCGCAAAGCTTGAGGATATCAGCATCAATGGCTGGGAGGCGGTTGTCCGAAATAATTTGACCGGCGGTTTTCTGGTCAGCAAAGAACTCCTCCTTCAAAGAATGAAAGAAACTGGCGGTAATATTGTGAATATTGTCGCTGATTTTTGGCACTCTATGCCCAACATGGGCCACTCTGGCGCTTCCCGAGCGGGAATGGTCAATTTCACTAAAACGGCTGCTTTGGAATGGGCTCATTATGGAGTTCGGGTAAACGCTGTTGCCCCAGGGATTATCGCCTCCTCGGGTCTTGATACCTATAGTGATGAGCATAAGAAAACGATCCGAACTCGGGCTCAAAAAATGCCAACCAAGCGGTTAGGAACAGAATCTGAGATATCTGCTGCTGTTGTATTTCTTCTTTGCCCAGCAGCGGCCTTCATTACCGGTGAGACTTTACGAGTAGACGGCGGTGTTCCGAATACGACAATTAATTATGAAGTTCCAGATCACAACAGGCTTCCAGCCTATGACGGATTTCATCGCGTAGACGACTCAGACTTCATCAAGAGCCTCAAAAAAGGGTAATCTCCTTTTCATAAATAAAAACAATAAGAAAGGATACAAAATGAAGCTAACACATGAACATCTTCAGATCATGGAAACTACCAAACGGGTCATTGAAGAACATGTGAACCCCTATATGGATGAGTGGGAGAAAGCAGAGATATACCCCGCCCATCAAGTTATGAAAAAATTCGCGGAAGCTGGTCTTCTTGGGATTGGCAAGCCAGTTGAATATGGCGGGATGGACCTCGATTTTTCCTATGAGATGGTCTTTGCAGAAGCCCTCGGAAACATCAGAGGAAATGGCGTATCCACTTCTATCGGTGTTCAAACAACCATGTGTACGCCAGCCCTTGCATTGTATGGTAGCGGAGAGTTGAAAGAGCAATATCTTGCTCCCACAATTGCAGGAGATCTTGTTGGCTGTATCGGTGTCAGTGAAAACACGGCTGGCTCAGACGTGGCTGCTATCAGAACCACAGCAAAACGGGATGGCGATGACTATGTCATTAATGGATCCAAAATGTGGATCACAAACGGTGTTCAAGGTGACTGGATTTGCCTCCTTTGCAATACCTCCGACGATAAGAATATCCACCGAAACAAGTCGCTTATTATTGTCCCACTTAAAAGTAAAGGTGTGAGCGTCTCCCGTAAGCTTGATAAGCTTGGACTAGTCAGCTCAGATACCGCCGAACTTTTCTTTGATAACGTGCGCGTTCCTGTCAGTAACCGGATCGGCGAAGAAGGCAAAGGTTTTACCTATCAAATGGAACAGTTCCAGGAGGAGAGGATGTTTGCCGTCGCACGGGGCCTTCGGGTATTGGAAGTGCTAATAGACGAAACCATTGAATATACCGACCAACGCAAAGTGTTCGGAAATTCAATCTTGAGCAATCAAACTGTATATCACAGACTAGCTGCTCTTTCTGCAGAGGTTGAAGCCCTGCGTGCCCTCCTCTACCGGGCTGCAGATCTTTATATGCAAGGTGAGGATGTCACCAAGCTGGCCTCAATGGGCAAATACCTTATTGGAAAGTTAGCCGTTAAAGTCCCGAATGAATGCCTGCAATTCTGGGGCGGTCAAGGTGTGATGAACGAAAACTACATCTCTCGCGCCCTCAGGGACTTAAGGGTCACAGCAATTGGTGGCGGTGCGAACGAGATTATGCTGGAGATCATTGCCAAGTATATGAGTATCCACCCGGGCAAGAAAAAAGGCTAACGCAGAATTGAAAAAGGAGCCTTTCGGCTCCTTTTTTATTGGATCATAACTTCCTTGACCTTCTCCGCTATCTCTTTGAGGGAAAACGGTTTAGGCAGAAACTCGATTTTATCGATATCAAAATCCAGGTCTTTGCGGAAGGCATCCTCAGCATAACCAGAAATAAAGATAATTTTTAAGTCGGGTTTTTGCTTTGTAATATTCTTCACCAGAGTTGGCCCGTCCATATTGGGCATGACAACGTCTGTAATCAGCAAATCAATTTTACCTTCGTAAGTCTCCGCAAGCTCCAATGCTGTTTCGCCGCAATCAGCCTGCAGAACTTCATATCCCTTATTCTGTAACGCACGAGAAGCAAACAAGCGTACCGGATCTTCATCCTCTACCAGCAGGACTGTTCCAATACCGGATAGATCCTTATGAACTTTTTGCGGATCGATTGCAGCGACATCTTCTTCGCTTTGCGCTTCCATATATCGCGGCAAAAGAATCTCAAAGGTCGTACCAACACCATCTTCATTGTTATGGGCGAAAATAAATCCACCAGTCTGCTTGATGATACCGTAAACCGTACTTAACCCAAGACCGGTTCCTTCGCCCACTTTCTTGGTTGTAAAGAAGGGATCAAAAATCTTGGATAGCACTTCTTTTGGAATGCCTGTACCGGTGTCCGAGACATGAATTTTGATATATTCCCCTTCAGGGACAAGCTCATGTGCATCCACCCCTCGTTTATGGACAACATAGTTTTCAGTTCGGAATGTTAGTTTGCCATCACCGCCCATTGCATCCCGGGCATTCACAGCGAGGTTAATCACCACTTGTTCGAATTGGCTCGGGTCAACCTTCACAAGCCACAAGTCTCTCGCATGTTTGATTTCGAGAACAATTGTTTCACCAATCAGCCGCCGCAACAAGTTCGAGAGTTCAGCCAATACTTCAGTGAGATCTGTAACTTTTGGGCGAAGTGTCTGTTGACGTGAGAAGGCCAATAGCTGCCGCACTAGGCCCGCAGCGCGATTAGCATTCTGCTTAATCTGATTGATATCAGAATAGGATTGGTCACCAACCTGGTGCCTCAGAAGCAGAAGATCACAGAAACCGATCATTGCCGTCAGCAGGTTATTAAAGTCATGGGCAATACCACCGGCCAGTTGACCAACTGCCTGCATTTTCTGACTTTGCGCAAACTGGACTTCCAATTGCCGCTGGGCAGACGTATCAATGATATGGATGAGGATGCTTTCTGATCCCGCATCGCCGCTTCCGACCACACTGATATAGAAATTGGCAACGCGGTTACCGCCTTCCAATTTCATCTCAACTGCTTTTGGCGCTTTATCACTGGCTGTCGCCTCTTTCAGGCATTCCTCAAGCGTAGACCGATCACTCTCAGCGACCAATTCAGTCACATGTCGTCCAATTGCACTATCAACAACAGTTTCCGTCATGACACGGAAAGCTGGGTTCCCTTCCACCAAAATACCGTTGGCATCAAGAAGAACAATACCGATTGGCGCTGCCTCAAAAAAGCGCCGGAAATGCTCTTCAGCACTTTCCACCCGCTCTTTCCAGAGCTGCTCCTGCAGCATTTCGCGAACCACACTTCGTGATCCAACTATCTCCCCATCTTCGTCCTTAACGGTTGTTTGTGTAATATGGACAGGCAATACAGTACCGTCACGCCGATTTAATTTAAGTTCGCCTTCGTAGCGATAATTATCACTACCCATGCTATCCATAAGGTTCAGCTGCCGCTCATCGCCTTTCGCGACAAGATCTGAGAAAGAGAGATTACCTTCTGACAATTCACGCTGATGATAACCCAGCCATTCTGCGAATATCCGGTTTACAAACTGAATTCTTCCGCGACTATCAAGTGAATAGAAACCAACAGGTGCATTATTAAAATATTCCGTCAGTTTTTCCCGTTCACCTCTTTCAACCTCTTCAATTTTGTGCTGAATAGTTGTTTCTGCGACATACCAGATGATGTATTGCGGCAAGGCCCTGATTGAATGAGCCAGAATTGAGAGCCAACGACCATCAGTGGTTTTGACCTCAACTCGCAGGTTCTTCGTTTCATCGCGCAAAGCTGCATTATACAAAGCTCGAAGCTGTTCACGTGCGGCGATGTTGTGATCCATAGCCTCCATCAGTGTTTTAGGGCTGGATCGCTTGTTCAATTTCAGAGTTTCAAAATAGGCGTCATTTGCCATTACAAATTCGCCGGTCTTTGTTGTCATCAAACGACCTTCAGGACTAGATGACACAAATTCTGTCAGCAAATCGAGCTCACCTGAAGCTGCACGTCGCAAACCATAGAAAATCAGGTACCAAAGCCCGATCCCCATAGCGGCCAAAACCATGAAGCTCAGAATGGTTAAATTCACAAGACTCATTTCGCGGCCCAATAAAGCCGCAATGACAATCAATGTTGCGACCAGGAAGTACGCCGCCGCTAATTGGCGTGCATCAACTCCCAGTGAAAATCTGCGATTTTTCGCCCGAACCTTTTTATCTGACCCCATGATCCGGTCTTGTCCCCTCTATTTCTTTTTCAGACGCATCACATAGCCGATAATTTCGGCCACAGCACGATAGTGTTCGTATGGAATTTCCTGTTCCAACTCGCAGGATGCGTAAAGCGCACGAGCCAACGGTGGATTTTCTACAATAGGTATTTCATTTTCGTTAGCAAGTTCGCGAATTTTGAGAGCGATATTGTCCTGCCCCATTGCCAACACCATCGGTGCCCGATCAACCGCCTGATCATATTTCAAAGCAACTGCATAATGGGTCGGGTTTGTTACGACCACATCTGCGGACGGAACTGCCTGCATCATCCGTTGGCGAGAGCGTTGCAATCTCAAAGAACGCAAACGCGACTTGATCATAGGATCACCCTCGGACTGTTTGTTCTCGTCCTTAATCTCCTGCTTGGTCATCCGAAGTTCTTTGGTGTGATTATACTTCTGATACAACAAGTCCAATCCACCAATAACCGCCATGACAGAGGCAACACCTAGCAGTAAACTCAGGATCTGTTGCTCAACCAATGACAGGACACCGATCATGTCATAAGTCATTACCAATTGAAGCTCGTCCATCTCAGGGGCAACAAACATGAAAGCGATGGAGCCCACCAGCAACAGCTTTAAAATTCCTTTGAGAAATTCCGCGAAGGATTTCATTGAAAAAAGTCGCTTCACACCTCCAAAGAGGGAAATTTTATTAAGTTTAGGCTTTATTCTCTCAGCAGTAAAAACGGGTCGATGCTGGATGACTGTTCCTGCCAGACCGAAAATCATCAAAATCCCAAGTACCGGCGCTAAAACGCCAACGACTGCGTACCCAAGTTGTTGGAATGTATTTGCCAGGTTTCCAGAGCTGACTGGAATTGCATGAGGCTGTTCAACAAATTTAAACAGATCAAATGAGAGACCTTTTCCAAGGCCAGCCATAAAGATCAAGACAACAAGCGATATGCCCATGGTCATAAACCAATGGCTAACTTCCTGGGATTTAGCGACCTGACCTTTCTTATGAGCGTCCTCCAGTTTTTTCTGGGTCGGCTCCTCGGTCTTTTGAGCGTCGTCTTGATCTTCTGCCATTCAATTAGGTCCCAAGAAACTGCATGAGCGTTTCTTCGTAATAATTAATGAACCACATAATGCTGGCCCCCACGGTAATCGCAAATATTGCAAACGCCAGAATTATTTGCAGGGGCATTGCCACGAAAAAAATCTGAACCTGTGGCATCAGTCTATTTATAAGGCCAACACCAATATAAAAAGTTAATCCATATACCAAAAAAGGAGCCGAAATTTGGAACCCTAGCTTGAAGCTTCCTGCCACAAAACCAGCAACCAGATCGGCAAGATCACCAAAAGGAGGAAGCTGATAAACGGGGAACAATTCATAGCTGGCATAGGCACCTTGTAAAAACAAGTGATGTAGATCAGTGACAAAGATCATCGTGATCCCCATCAGGGTCAAAAAACTACTGGTAATCGCGCCTTGCGTCATTTGACCTGGGTCAAAAAACTGAGCCGCAGCTAGACCGGATTGCTGCGCGATAATTGTGCCTCCAATATGCAAGGCACTAATGGCCATTCGCAAAGCCCCTCCGATAAGAAGGCCAATAATGATTTCTGAACCCAACAACAATAATAGCTCAAATACATTTGATGGCTCACCCGGCAGTCGATCCTGAACAAACTGCATGATGAGAAAGCTGACTGCCAAAGCAATGGACAATCGAACCCTGGGAGATACAAACCCCTCCCCAAATCCGGGAACGACCATAAAAAGGGTCCCGATACGGGCAAAGACTAATAAAAATGCAAAAATATTTGTTGTAAGATATTCCTCCAGCATCTCTCAGCCACCTACAAGGCAGAGATCCGCTGTGTGATCAAATCCATTAGATCGATCATCGCCGAAATCATAAAGGGAAAGAAAATGATAAGAGAGAGGAATATCGCAAGAATTTTTGGCACAAACGCCAAAGTCATTTCTTGAATCTGGGTCAAGGCCTGAATCAAAGCGACAACAAGACCTACCCCAAGTGCTACCAACATGATTGGCGCGGAAACCTGCAACAGAACCCAAATGGCTTCCCTTGCCACATCCACAACATCTGTTGGTGTCATCTTGAACCTCTTGCCAATCAATTGATCCTTTGGATCATTAGATTGGCATTTTTATGATGTCTTGATAAGCCTGAATTACACGATCGCGAACAGAGACAACTGTTTCTAGTGTCACTTCTGCACTACTCACGGCAGTCACAATATCAACGAGACCGGCTTCTCCCGTCAATGACTGGAGTGAGGTTTTCTCAGATGCCATTCCATCCTGAATGGCTGACTGGCCAGCTTCGTCTAGCAGCTCAGAAAAACTTGGTCCGGATTTAACTTCATCCACACCAACGGCTGCGCCTTGGCCTTTGCTGTCGGCAGCCTGTTCCAATGCTTTCGCATAGGCTTGGGTGGCTGAGATTGGAGATGTTTCTACCATGGAAATCCTTACCTTAGTCTCTCAAGCTATTATCGCAAAATATCCAATGTTTGTGCAATCATTCGTTTTGAGGCTTCGATTGTCTGAATATTTGCCTTGTAGGACCGTTGTGTCTCTTTCATATCCATCAATTCAACTAATGAATTAACGTTTGGCGTTTTCACATAACCTTCTTCGTCCGCAGCCGGATGACTAGGATCGAAGCGTTTCTGAAATTCTGATTTATCCTCAGTAATTTTATCGACCTCTACTTTTTGAGCGTTCAGTTCCCGATCGAGATTGTTCTTAAAGGTTATAATCTTCCGGCGATAAGGATCCTGTTCCGGTGTTCGGCCGACGCTGTCTTTGTTGGCCAGGTTTTCAGAAATGACCCGCATACGCTCGCCCTGAGCCTTCATCCCAGCAGCAGCAAGCTTGATTGATTTCAAAAGATCCATCTCAAAAGCTCCTATCTACCGCGACCAAGAGCAGTTTTAAGCAAACCAACCTGCTTCTTGTAAAGTGATGTGGTCATTTGATATTGCATCTGCGTGTCTGCGAGTTTCATCATTTGATCTTCCAAAACAACAGCGTTACCTGCTGGCGTGACCTCATAATGCTCGCGTTCAACTTTCGGATTAAATGGCTTCTTCTGCTCATTCACGATATGCCCTTCACTCGTCGAGGCCATATAGACCTTGGCTTCTTTTGAACCTTTGACAAGGTCTTCAAAACTCTGAGGTTTCAGGTCAGAGGCCCGATAGCCAGGAGTGTCCGAGTTAGCAATATTCTGGGAAAGAACAGACTGACGTTGTGATAACCATTTCATGCGTTCTGTTAGCGCACTGAATAAGGGTATGCTTTTTAAACTCATAGGTCTCTCACAATTTCCGCCACAAATCTGCACTTCTTACCTTATGTACAATTTGTAAACAAAAGGTAAATTTTTCGGTTAAATCTTCGCTAAATTCAACCAAACAGACAAAAAAAACGCCCCCTATTCATGGAGGCGTTTTCTGAAAATTCTCTTTAAAAGCAGAAGTTTAAGCTGCTTCCCAAGCTTCAGGCTCATAAGACTGAATACATTCTACGAATTTGTAAACCAGTGGAAGGATTTCGCCTTTGGCTGTACAAAGCATATCATCGACAACCAGGTTTTCGTCCTGAAGATCTGCTTTAAACTCAATCAAACGCTCTTTTGTGCTCTCAACTTCCACCAAGTTCCGGTGCTCAACCAGATCGCCAACTGCGATGATCTGAGCTGCGTCTTCAAACAAAGCAACCGGTTTATTGTCTTCCATGAAGCCCTTCATGAAGCGAGCAGTTTGAGGGTCTGAACTCAGGCGCTGAACATGACGAGAGCCACCAGGAACAATAACCGCATCAAAATGATGGGACATGGAAGTTGGCAAAAATGCATTTGCTGGGAAGAAATGGCCCCAACCATTATTGTGCCAGCTATTCACTACACCTTTTTCAGGAGATACAATTTTCACATCTGCGCCAGTCTCTACCAAAGTCTTGTGCAAGTCTGTCATGTGGGATTCTTCAAAACCATTTGCGACAAGAATAGCGACTTTTTTACCGCTCAGCGTGTTCTCCAGTTGCATAGTGATCATTTTCCTTTCATTTACGATCCTGACGGACAGGATCGTCTACTCACCAAACACTCCCCAACCCGGCAATTCGCCATAATCACAGGTCATCATCCTGTCGGGCAGTGAAGCAAATCCAATTTATCTGCTGCTAGTAATGAGACTAAGTCTCATCGGGAAGACGTCCGGCTGGCGGCCGTCAGATGCACGACTTGTCCTTGTCGGCGAGCGGAACATAATCATTCCCTAAACGACTTGCAACCTGAAAATGAAAAGAAATTGCAATCCGCAATAGATGAAACAGATTATTCTGATATTCTGAAATATTGTTTTAACTCAAATCTTTTTTACGCAACTGATCGCTTATTGCGGAAATAGACCGCCCAAACAGAGCTCAATCAGTTCCTGAAATGTAGATAAGTGTCTAAGAAGCAACAACAAAACCTGTCTTTTTGGATCGGTAAGTCTAAATTTGATTATAGTTAATTTTTCGCTGTATTCTTATGCCAGACTAACTTAAACCTAGATGACAGGCGTAGCGTCCCTAATCAGAGAGTTTGTACCCGCATGAGTGACGATAGGACAAATAAAAGCGATCCGGCTATTGCCGTTGCCTTGTCCCATGAAAAAGGCTCAGCT
Organism: Sneathiella limimaris; assembly: GCF_012932565.1. NCBI lineage: Bacteria > Pseudomonadati > Pseudomonadota > Alphaproteobacteria > Sneathiellales > Sneathiellaceae > Sneathiella > Sneathiella limimaris. Next base: position 2,267,460 of record NZ_JABBYJ010000001.1, on the reverse strand, counting down.
TCGGCGCCGGTTGTGACAGCAACAGGCAAAGGCGAGCTTGCGGAACAAATCTTGAAAATCGCCTTTGAGAACGGGGTCAAAGTTCGCGAGGATGCAGATCTGGCGCAGATTCTGACTCAAGTCGATGTAGACAGTCCAATACCCCTTGAAGCCTTTGCGGCAGTATCTGAAATCCTGTCCTACCTTTACAAGGCACAGAATATAGATATGTCACCACCACAGTTCGAAGTACCCGAGATACCAGATGACAACTGATCAGCTTCTTGAAGATATCCAGATTATGAAGCAGGAACTGGAGAGTAGCCTGGCTAAAACAGCCAGAGGGGAAGATGTGGACATTTCCAAAATACCGGACAAACTTGGCGTTCTATATCAAAATGCCAAAACTCTTGGTGCAGAGGATACAGGCGAGCTTCAAAAAGGGCTTGAAGAACTGCTTACCCTGCTCGACAATCTATCCAAAGAGATCCAGAAAAAATACGAGGATTTAACCCAGCACATCAATTTACTGGACGTGTGATTTAAAACAGCCTTATGATTTTTCGATATACCAAAGGTAACGCGGAGGCAGATACGTCACAAGGACGCAAGTGATACGAAATGGATTTACTCTTGTATGCCAAATATCTTGTTGTTCTCGTTTTCGTCCTGGGACTTATCACGTTGATCGCCTATGCAGTCCGAAGATTTGGGTTTGTGCCATCAGCGGAAAAACACCGGAGTTCAAAACGTCGTCTGGCAATCTCTCAGATGATAGGTCTGGATGCAAAGCGGCGCCTCGTCTTAGTACGGCGTGACGATCAGGAACATCTGTTACTTTTGGGCCCAGATGGAGATCTTGTGGTAGAGAGCAACATCCCTGCGCCTAAAAAACACGCCAAGAGCGAACATTCTGAGCCACAGGCGAATGACGCCCATGAAAGAACAGAAGATCTTGAGGCCGATGGTCATCAAGAGCCTAAATTTCCAAGCTTGAAACCATTACATTTACGCGGGAATGCGGAAGAATGAGAAGCCCTCTCTCAAAAAAGATAATTGGCAAGCTCTTTTCGCTGCCCGTTTTTCTAGGCATCACCCTAGCGTTGGGTGTCATTGCCTTCTTCATTCCTGCTGAGGCTATTGCCCAAACCTTAAGTCTGGATCTGGGAGATGCAACGGGCCCTCTAACTGGTCGAATTGTGCAGATCGTTGTCCTGATGACTGTGCTAAGCCTGGCGCCTGCAATCCTAATTGTTACAACATCATTTACACGCCTTATTGTCGTCCTGTCTCTTCTTAGAAGTGCGCTCGGGGTTCAAACGACGCCTCCAAACGTGGTGATCATCTCCCTCGCCTTGTTCCTGACCGCGTTTATTATGGCGCCGACCTTTCAAGCCGCTTATGACAACGGCTTGCTCCCCCTGATAAATGAGGAGATTGACGAAACAACTGCTTTTGAAAGGATGGCACTTCCTTTTCGGGACTTCATGTTGAAACATGCACGCGAAAAAGATGTGCAACTATTCATGGATCTGAGCGCGACAGAGACTGTCCAGACCCCCGAAGAAATCCCTCTCAAGGTCCTAATACCATCCTTCATGATTAGTGAACTCAAGCGGGCATTTGAGATTGGTTTTCTGCTTTTTGTGCCTTTTCTTGTCATCGATATGGTGGTTGCATCGATTTTGATGTCCATGGGTATGATGATGCTCCCGCCTGTGATGATTGCCCTGCCTTTTAAGCTGATCTTCTTTGTTTTAGTAGATGGCTGGAACCTTGTCGCCCGAAGCTTGGTTGAAAGTTTCGTTTCAGGAGCACCGCCCACATGAGAAAAGCCTTGAATGGCGGGCTCTTATTCCTTCTATTTACAGCTCTTTTTCAATTTGCAGCATCGGCACAAGAAGCGCCGCGCTGGTCAGATACTCACCCTCAAATTAATCTAACCCACATTTTTGAGGGTGAAATCAACAAGCGGGGAAAAGCAACTGGCTTCCATCATGTGTCAAATCCTGAGGAGCCTCAAAAAGCGCGGATCCAAAAAATATTATCTGGCCCTAATCGACTGGGCATCTACACAGCCATAGTTGAAATATTCGGCCCTGCTGATAAACTCTGGAAATCAAAGTTTTCAAGCATGTTTCCAAATGATGTTTCAAAGCCAACTATTGTTGGCCTGATCTTGAAAGCCTTTCAAGATAGCGAAAAGAGAAATGCTGGAAAATGGCGCGGGAAATCAGGAGCCGGTTACTTCATAGAAGGATATCTGCTTCCCAATGGAAAAATCGTAACTGCCTACCCTATTTATGAAGCAGACAATCGATGAACTACGAAATTCTGAAAGATGAAGAAACAGGCCTGTATCGACTGGAAATCGACGCAGCCTTCAATGTTCTAAAATCATATTTGGAAAGTGAAATTCAACAAGACATGGTGCTGTGCAAGCTTCTTCAAAACAGGATCAGTAGTGCCAGCCTTTCCAGCTTTAATCTGTCTGGTAACCTTTACGATATAACTTTGAAGCAAGCTAAAATTACGATCAGCAATCAATTTGATGAGACAGACAGCCTAACCCTTGATAGCGAAGCTTTCCTCAAACTTTTGGAGGATTGGTCCAAATTTGTGACGCAGGGCTCACAAACGACGACTTGATAGATTGACTTCTCAATGGAATTAGGTCAACAATACTGACATAAGGAGCATCCCCATGTCAGTCGCCTTTACCGCTCTCTTGTCGTATTCCTTTTTAAATTCGGCAACACCGGGCCCCAATAATATAATGCTAGCCTCTTCGGGGGTAAATTTTGGCTTTAAGAGAACCATTCCTCATTTTCTGGGGGTTTACCTAGGGTTTCTCTTTATGCTGGCAGTTGTGTGTTTTGGCCTTGGTGAAATCTTCACCCGATTTCCGGAAATTCAACCAATCATGAAATATGCCGGGAGTGCCTATTTACTGTATCTCGCATGGCGGGTCAGCCAATCTTCAAGCATTGCAAGTGTTACAGTTTCTAAACCCTTTACATTCTTAGAAGCTGCCCTATTCCAGTACATCAATCCCAAGGCCTGGATCTTGGCAGGAACGATCCCATCGGCATTTGTTGAAACAAGTCCAGTTACATTGACAGATATCGGATTACTCGTCACAGGCCATGCAATGGTTAGTCTGCCAGCTATCCTTTTTTGGGTTCTGGCGGGCACCCAGTTGCGGCGATATTTGTCTAGTCCCACAAAACTTAAAATTTTCAATTACGTGATGGCGATTTTGCTCGTCGGTACAGTTGGGCTGATCTTGTTCGGGTAGACTTCGGACACAGTCCTTTAACTTTTTATTAATAATTTTCTCTTAAAAAGGGTAATTATTAGATCTTATATTCGCATAAATTTTATTTAAAATTTTATGCAAAGGAGTTTGGATCATGTCGGTTATCAGTTCCGCTTTGGCTGGCCTGAACGCATCAACCCGCCGCATAGAAGTCGGCGCCTCTAACCTGGTCAATTCACAGACCGTTGGAAAGCCAGGCGCTTCTGGTGAAGAAGCTGCCTACAGGCCCGTAGATGCTGTGCAAATAAGCGGTTCTGGCGGCGGCCCTGAAGTCGTAATTCGTGAACGTGATCCCGCGAACTCACTAACCTATTCACCAGATCACGCTTTGGCTTCTGAAGAAGGTTACGTAGAGAGTCCTAATGTGGACATAGCAACCGAGCTTGTGAACAACAAATTGGCTCAGCGCACCTATGAGGCCAATTTAAAATCCATTTCGACCTGGGATGAAATGCAGGAAACTCTGTTGGATATAAAATCCTGAGCTCCCTGCCCTTTCTTATTTAAAAAGCCTTAAAGGTTCAAAAGGCGCTCACGCGCAGTGTCATATTCTTTTTTGAGGCGTGCGACCAGCTCACCTGCGGTTGGCACTTCCTTCACAGCATTGATACCCTGACCACATCCCCAGATATCCTTCCAGGCCTTCGCTTTCGTGTTACCGCCAGAACCAAAGTTCATTTTACTCGGATCACTCTCAGGCAAGTTGTCCGGATCCAGTCCCGCATTCAGGATGGAAGGCTTTAGATAGTTCCCGTGGATACCAGTAAAGAGGTTGGTATAGACGATATCGTCTGCACTGCTGTCTACGATCCCCTGCTTATAGGCCTCACTTGCGTTAGCTTCTTTTGTTGCGATGAATGCAGATCCGATATAGGCCATATCCGCCCCCATTGCCTGAGCTGCCAAAACAGCGTCACCGGTTCCAATGGAACCACTCAACAATAAAAACCCATCAAACCATTCTCGAATTTCCTGAATAAGCGCAAATGGTGACAGCGTTCCCGCATGCCCGCCAGCACCAGACGCAACCGCGATGATACCATCCGCCCCTTTTTCAATTGCTTTTTTAGCAAACCGATTATTGATCACATCATGAATTACGATGCCGCCAGCTGAATGCATCGCATCATTAACCTCTTCACGAGCGCCCAGAGACGTAATGGTAATAGGCACCTTGTATTTGGCGCAAAGCTCGACATCACGCATCAAACGATCATTTGATTTGTGCACAATCTGATTAACCGCAAAAGGAGCTGCTGGCTTGTCTGGATTAGCCTGGTTATAGGCATCCAACTCCTCAGTGATCCGCTTTAGCCATTCTTCCAAAACTTCGATTGGGCGAGCGTTCAGGGCTGGGAATGATCCAACAACACCTGCCTTGCACTGCGCAATAACTAGATCTGGATTAGAGATGATAAATAAAGGGGAACCGACCACAGGTACTGATAATCTCCCTTTCAGCATTTCCGGCAACGACATTTGCTAACTCCTTGCAATCATTATTCTTCTTTTTGAATTTAGACTTTTGAAGAATTGGGGTTTAAAAAATGGACATATGTCCGTATAATTCAAAAACGGACACATGTCCACATAACAATTACAAAGCGGAAGTGATTTCTGTGACTCGAAAAGATGCCCGGCAAAATAGACAGATCATTATGGAGGCTTTTCACAAAGCCACACGAGTAGATCAAGCACATCTGCCAACCATGTCAGATATTGTCAAAATCTCTGGTTTGGGGCGCGGAACTGTATACCGGCATTTTCCGGATCCCGGTGCCCTTGCTTTCTCTTTTATCAGTACCGGATATGAAGTTCTCTTCGCCCGGACAAGAGACAACTTAAAAGCCGCTAATACACGCCAGCAAACAAGAGAGGCCCTAGAGGATCACCTTTATCGATATCGTGCGTTTAACGTTGATAACCTGACCTTATTGACCATACCTGATGTAGTGACTTCAGAAGGTTGTGACCTGGCCCTCACAAGCCAACGGCAATCTGTCCGGCGTGCAATTCGAGATATGGCTGGAATTGGAAAAACTTCGCCTTCCCTTTTGGAAACTGCAGTTGACCTCATCTCAAGAACGGGGGACCCCCTTCACCTTAAATATGTTGGTCTTAAGCAGCAAAGCCCAGATCCACTGGCTAAGCCTGCTGTCGAGTTTGCCCTCTCATTAGCCGATCAAATTGCGGATCAATTGACATTGGAAAAGGAAGCCTCCAATGCTTGAGGAAATTCTCAGGATAGACATTCTAGCTCTCCAGGCTTTTGCAGAGATCCGAAATCCTGTCTTTGATGGTGTCTTCTGGGTTGCAACAGAACTTGGACATGAGTCGTTCCTCATGCTCTTCGGCGCTATCGGTTTCTGGTTTGTGGACAAGGATGTGTTCAGGCGTGCTTTACTCATGCTGCTTATCGCTGCGCTTCTAAACTCTGTTCTCAAGGAATTTTTTGCACTTCCCCGACCGATCGTCACAGCACTTTACGAAGCAGAGGGCTATAGTTTCCCGTCAGGACATTCACAAACAGCTGCGGCTTTTTGGGGCTGGATCGCATTTGAATATCGAAAAAGACGTATATTGCCGGGCTTACTCATCGGACTTGCCGGACTAGTTGCATTAAGCCGGCCTTATCTCGGGGTACATCACTTTCACGATGTTGCTGGTGGACTGATCCTAGGTTTCTTGCAAGTTGGTATATTCAGCCTCTTACTCAAAGGTCCAAATTCCCAAGTAACACCGCTTAAATGGAGTCTGGCAATTGGTATCGGCCTCTTGATATCAGTGACCTCCGCCGTCTATTTTGAACATCCAGACATGAAGAAACTTGCAACTGTTTTGTCTGCTTTGATTGCGAGTTGGCTGGTGGGCGTTTTGTTAGAACAAAAATTTGTAAACTTCACACCACCGAAAGCCTGGCCCGACCGGATCTTAACACTCTTGGTCGGTTTCATAATCTTGATCCTACTTTGGCGTGGTCTTAAGCCCGCATTCCAACTCATCGGGTTCGAAGGATATGTAGCTGATTACCTCCGATATTTGGTTACGGGCCTCTGGTTCGCAGTGGGCTTACCCCATGTCTCTATGAGATATTTGCGAAGATCCACCCCCTCACTGAAAACCTAGAACACATGATAAGGAGGAAGGCATGACAAAAAACACTAAAAAAGTTGCCCTTGTTATCGGTGCAGGAGATGCGACCGGTGGTGCGATTGCAAAACGCTTTGCCAAAGAAGGATATGTTGCGGCTTGCGTGCGCCGCAATAAAGACAAACTGGCGCCATTGATTGAGGAAATTTCTAAGCTTGGAGGTACTGCTGAAGCGTTTGGGTGCGATGCAAGAAAAGAAGAACAAGTTCAAAGTTTGATCGAAGAGATTGAGACATCAATAGGCCCGATTGAAGCCTTTATCTACAACATTGGAGCCAACGTTCCCTCAAGCATCCTCGAAGAAACATCCCGCAAATTTTTCAAGATCTGGGAAATGGGTTGCTTTTCAGCCTTTCTAACAGCCCGAGAAGCTGCCCTTCGAATGGTAAAACGTGAACGCGGAACTATTCTCTTTACGGGTGCGACCGCCAGTCTTAGAGGCGGCGCTAACTTTGCCGCCTTCTCTGGCTCCAAGCATGCACTTCGAGCCCTGGCACAATCCATGGCAAGAGAACTTGCTCCAAAAGGTATTCATGTTGGACATGTCATTATAGATGGGGCCATCGATACAGATTTTATTCGTACCAATTTTCCAGACCGCTACGCATTAAAAGAACAAGATGGCATTCTCAACCCAGACCACATTGCAGACAACTACTGGCATTTACACTGCCAACCGAAAGATGCCTGGACGTTTGAGCTTGATCTGAGACCCTGGATTGAGAAATGGTAGTCAAAATAAAAAGAATATCTAAAACATAAAAAATGGGAGAAACCAAATGGCCGTCACCGCAGAACTTCACATAGATGTTGCAAGTCCCAACATCTATTTTTGCCACAAACTCATTCCAGGAATTGAGGAACAAACTGGCGTTACCTTTAAATATATTCCTGTCTTGCTTGGTGGGATCTTCAAGCTAACTAATAATCAGGCTCCTTTCCTTACCTACCAAAACGTTAAGGGTAAGAACGAATATATGCGCCTCGAAATGCAGCGTTTTGTTCGCGATCACGCAATGAATGACTTTCGCATGAACAGCCATTTCCCCGTAAACACAGTTATGGCGATGCGCGGTGCCATCGTCGCCGACATGGAAGGCTTTGTGAAAGAGTATTTCGATGCCGTATTGAAAGACATGTGGGAAAAGTCCTTGAAAATGGACGACCCAGAAGTTTTTAAACAGGCTTTAGTGGATCACGGATTTGACGCAGACCATATCCTCAACCGGATTCAAGAAGAAGATGTCAAACAACAATTGATAGCAAACACAGCCGCAACTGTTGAAAGAGGGACATTTGGCTGCCCAACTCTGTTTGTGGGAGATGAAATATTCTTTGGTAAAGATAGCCTACCGGCGGTCGAACAGGAAATTCTCCGCCAGCAAGGTCAATTATGAGCAATTCCGCAACGCCCTTCATTCGCTTTCGGCAGATATGTCTGGCATCCCTCTCCCTAGATCCAGTGGAAGCTCACATAGAAGCCATTCTTGGCGTTCCGCCCTGCCACCGATCAAACCTTGAGCAATTTGGACTTGAAAACACCATGTTTGCGGTTGGAGGCAGTTTCATTGAAATCGTTGCGCCAACCCAAGAGCACACTGCCGCTCACCGATTTATTGAACGAACACAGGGTATTGGGGGATATATGGCCATTTTTGATTGTGAAGAAGTCAACCGGTTGAAACAAAACGCTCTTCACCAAAATATTGGTATTATCTATGAAAGATCTGACGCTAAGGCCGATCTCCTTCAGCTCAATCCGAGAGATACAGGCGTTACCTTACTGGAATTTGATAGACACCAGAATGGCGAGGAGAGGCTTGGTGCTTACGAATGGGCGGGAGAGAACTGGAAATCAGCTTTCAATCCCAGAGTAGACATTATCGATCTTTCGTTTGCCTGCCACAAGCCCCAGCATATTGCACAAAGCTGGGGTAAGTTAATGGACAAATCCCCAGACCGAGAGAATAATATCTGTCTCGATCACGGCCGGCTGCGCTTTGTCCAACAAGCCAATGATAGACCCGATTACTTTGCGGGAATTACCCTGGCAGCAGATGACCCAGATCTCTACCTTTCGAGAGCAAAGAAAATTGGCCTCAGAGTTGAGGATAATTGTTTTGATCTTGCAGGTGTTCAATGGAGCTGGCGCAAAGCAAGTTAAATAAAACGGGGCCCTGCCTGACAAGGTGAAAATCCACATAATATCATTAGAATTAACAAGTTCTTAAGTATTGCTACGTTACTTAGCCGGTCAAAGCAGCAAGTCTGCTTGGAATGAAGTATCACGTATATTCTACAGGACATTCTGATGAAGAAAATTTTGACCCCCATTCTCGTCGTCTTCGCGCTTATTACTGCAGTTTCAGCACAAGCTGATGACCGCAAAGCAAAAGCTGAAAATCTGGTGAAAGCCGCTATTGCTCACTACCAAAAAGTGGGTGAACAGCAGGCATACGCAGACTTTTCAAAGCCAAACACCGAATTTTTCCAGGGTGAGTTCTATCTCTTTGTTATGAAAGCATCAGATGGCTCTCATGTTTTCCATGCAGTGAATCCAAAACTGGTTGGGAAAAACCTGACTGGCCTCAAAGATACAAACGGTGATTTGTTTGTAAAAGCCCTTTGGGAAAATGCTGTTGCAAACGGCAGCACCTGGACATCATACCAATGGGTTCACCCAGAGACTAAGAAAATCGCACCAAAAGTCGTTTATTCAGAAAAAGCCGGAGACCTGGTTTTTTCAACTGGATACTACGAATAAGCTCAGCGCTTAGGACAAAAGAAAAGCCTCCAGTTTTCTGGAGGCTTTTTTATTGTTTTCGAAAAGTATAGAGAGCTTTCAGTGAACTACGTCCTGAGCCATCTGCCGGGCGACGTGAAGCGTATTCGGCTCTACCTCAACGCCCTCCATAAGAAAAGAACCCTTTTCCAAAGCCATAACTGCCAGTAGAACGCATAAAAGACCTGCCAAGATAATATTCCCGACAATTCCTTCCTTCTTTAACTTCATTGGAAACAGCTTTCTTCAAAATAACTGAGTTCCCAGATGTTGCGCCGGAAACGTTAACAAACCCTTAACAAAAAAACGTCAGAAATCGCTTTCTTATTAATTTCTTCTTAAACGTTATACCTCTAAATAAGGCGCAGTTGATGCGACAGAAAATGTCAAAATCTCTTGGTAATATGTTAGTATCTTAGGAAAACGAATATGCGCAAAATTTTAGCCCCCGTTCTCATCTTATTTTCAATCGTAACTGCATTCTCAGCACAGGCTGAAGATAAGAAAGCGATTGCCGAAAACCTCGTGAAGGCAGCAATTGCTCATTACAAGGAAGTTGGTCAGGAAAAGGCTTTTGCTGACTTTTCAGTCAAGGGCGGTGAGTACAACCACGGTGAATACTATGTGTTCATTCAGAGCTCAGCTTCCGACGAAATGGTATTTCACGGCGCAAACGACAAACTCGTTGGCCGCAACCTAATGGGCCTGAAAGACCCAACCGGCAAAGAGTTCGTTAAAGAATATGCTGAAAGCACAAAAGCAAACGGTAGTGCTTGGACAACATATCAGTGGGTTCACCCACAGACCAAAAAGATTGCTCCTAAAGAAGCTTACACAGAAATGCATAATGATCTGATCTTTGGTGTAGGTTACTATAAATAAGATCTTCGGATTTTAAGAAATGAAAAGCCTCCGCATTGCGGGGGCTTTTTTGTTCCCTCTTTAAAAAAATAAACCGCCGGCGAAAATACGACCCTGAAGCCACAGAATTGAGGGATAGGCAGAAATCCAAATCCAGAAGAAGCGGTTTAGGCCAAATAGAAATGCATTTACAAGATGAAACAACGCCGCAATACCCAAACCAACATACAAAGCCTCCTTAGCAATCAACGTGAATGGAAACGCAAGCTCAAATCCAATTACAGCCCATGACATACATAATAGTAGCGTTGGCTTTTTGCGCCAGCCTCTCAATGTCTCACTCACCGGATATGCCGAATAGGCAAAAACATCCGCAAGCGCTCTTCCGCATCGCCATTCCGGATTGACAACCTTTACCCAACCAGAAATGAAATAGGAGAGCACCAATTGCAGGGCTAAGTACCCAAACGCAATCTCTTGCCAAACCGGATTGGGTAGAAATTTTGTAAGGGTGAGGCATGTTAGGATCAAGTAACTCATTCGATCGCTGCCGCCGTTAAATGGGCCCTGAAACCGATAGAGGCTAACTAGTCCAAGAAGAAAAAGTCCCAAGCACACCCAATTTGTTGCAACACCAATTAACAGGCATAAAGAGAGTATTGCGCGCAGAAGGTATAAATATCTCTCCCAACTCTTACTCCACAAATGCTCAAAACTTTGCTGCAAGAAAGCCCAGCCCATTAAGATCTCTGTGGCACGCACTGCCATCTCAAAGCTCATGCCACGCTGCCTTCCTGTTGCAAAGAAAAAGGCTCCGAAATATAGACCCTTACCTGATGAAGATCGCCACCTTCGCGCGCAATTAATAAAAGACTAAAGCAGGCATATGAAAAGTTCTCTTGATCCCAAAAATCTTCCCGTATGTGACGCTTTATCTCGTTTTCGCTATGATCCGTCGGAAACTGCGTTAAGCACTCTGAACAACTGACCAAAAACAGGCTTTCGTTCCATCGATAATTCCAGAACATGCGAAGCCCCATTTTCCACACGGGAAGATGCTTCGGTCGTGGACGAAAATCCTGCCAACCGTCTTCAATAATGTTTTGATCCCGTTCGGATAATAGTTGGACTTGAATGCGCGGAGATGGGGCAATGGTGTCAAAAAAGCGCCAAGATGGAACAATGGCGGGAACCAATAATCCCAAAGTCTTTACAATAGAGATGAGCATCCCTACCCCCAACTTCTTTCAATATCGCAGACTATCAGCAACATAATATCTTGTGAGCCGCCTTTTGTGCCTGTTCGATTAGATGGTCTATACCTAACCTCTCAGGCTCAGCCAAAAACTGCATGGAAATGCCCCGTAAAAGTCCTACGATCAGGGTTGTGGCCAGCTCAACATCAATCCCTACCCTAACAATTCCTGTACCCATATCCGCCTTAATTATTCGCCCAACCTCTTCTCGAAAAACAATATTCACCTTTACAATTTCGTCTGCAATTTCAGGCAGTGCACCCGTGGCCTCTCCCATCAGCACATAGAGGGCCCGTATTCTTGGCCCCTGCTCGGCAACATCACGGAGATACATCTCGATAAACTGTGAGAGTCTACTCTCCGCATTTTTCGCAAGGCTTGAAGTTTCAAGATTACGATTTTCAAATCGGTTTAGAATATGCGCCAGTACGGCGCGCAATATCCGCTCCTTGCTTCCGAAGCGGTTGCTGACCAATGTACCCGTAAATCCAGCTCTTTGACCAATTTGAACAAGGGTCGTTCGCTGGTACCCTTTTTCTGCGAAAAGTTCCATAGCCGCTTGAATAAGCTTCTGATTGGAATCGGCTCGTCTTTCAGTGTTTTTTCGGGTTTCCTTCATTTACCAAATCTTTTTGCAAAAAATTGCCACGCAGAAATTTTTTATAAAAATCAGACATATAACAATCTAACAAAATAGTTGTTGTTCAACAACTATTTTGGTGATAGCGATATTAAAAAGAACAAATAAGGGGAAACAGTGATAATTTCAGTCCAAAATATGGAGGCGCCTTGCGGTGCAAAAATTACAGGTGTGGATTTTTCTAACCCTGTTAGTTCTGAAGACCTAAAACAAATTCGCAAGGCATGGATGGATCATCACGTTCTGGTATTTCCAGATCAAAAACTAACAAATGATGATTTAGTGCGTTTTGCTGAGTATTTTGGCCCTATCGGAGACGATCCATTCATCGAACCGATTGATGGACATGAGAAAATAGCAGCCATCCATCGCCGAGCGGATGAAACCGGTCGAATATTTGCAGATAACTGGCATTCTGATTGGAGCTTTATGCCTGTCCCTCCTGCAGGCACCTGTCTATATGGAATTGTGATACCACCGCACGGGGGTGACACATTTTTTTCAAACCAACATTTAGCGTACGAAAAGCTGCCCTCAAACATGAAAGAAAAACTACTGCACCTGAATGCTGTGCATTCTGCGCGAACCGCTTATGCTCGGGATGGGGCCTATGCCAAAGATAACGGGGCCATGCGGATAACAGTTTCAGATGAAGCAAAAAAAATCCAGCTCCACTCCATTGCCCGTAATCACCCAGAAAGCGGAAAAATTGGCCTTTTTGGTGGAAGTTATGTGGTAGACTTTGACGGCCTGTCCCACGAAGAGGCACGTGAACTCGCTGCAGAGTTAAGGGATTGGCAGGACCGTGAAGAATTTGTTTATCAACACAAATGGGAGCCAGATATGCTGGTACTCTGGGATAACCGATCTGTCCTGCATAGAGCATCCGGCGGATACGAAGGATACGAGCGTCGCCTTCACCGTCTCACAATTGCAGATAACCCCGACTATTATAGCGACGGATAATAGATTGACTCAAAACGCCACTCTCGCTGCAAGTTTTCCACATTTAGCCTTAAGTGGGTCCTCTGTGATGTTGGGAATGTCTTTTGTCGCGATCCGGATCATTATGGATCAGCATTCGGTTCCTGCCACTTTAGGGTTCTTGAGATACGGCCTCGCGGTCCTAATGCTACTCCCTTTGCTTTTCTATGTCAGACGCCCTATTCCACCCCTTAAAATTAGTCTTGCGTTTTGCTGCCTGGGGATCATGCAATTCGGCTTTTTCCATCTCTTTGTAAATACAGCCTTGGAAGAAATACCCGCCTCACGCGGCGCAGTCATCTTCTCACTCATTCCCATCATGACGATGCTCATAGCAGCAATGGTTGGACGAGATAGATTAACCCCCGTCAACCTGTTTGCAGCTATCCTCTCAATCATCGGCGTATCATTAGCGATTGGCGAAAAGGCGTTTCAGGACCAGCCTGGTTCCCATAGCTGGACCGGGGAAATCCTTTTCTTCATGGCTGTCTGTTGCGGGGCGACTTACAACGCGTTTTCGTCCAGCCTGCTTAAAGTCCACTCAATCGTTCATTCGACGATTATTGGAATGACTGCGGGCTCTACCTTTATTCTCCTCTTTTCTTTTTCTGAGGGTTTTCCGGCGGTTACACAGACTTTCTCAGCTGAAGACTGGCTCTGGATCTTATATCTCGCAGGCCCCGCTGCCGCGTTAAGCCTTTTTCTCTTTAACTGGGGATTACAACAGCTCAGCCCCTCAAAAGCAGCGATTTATGTTCCACTAGCACCGGTCGCAGCGAGCATGTTTGGAGCTGTTTTATTAGGTGAAGAACTTTCCCGGTTGTTTCTCATCGGATTAACATTGGCAATTGCAGGACCCATCCTGACAAACTGGAAAGCAAAACAGAAAATAAAATAACCCTGCCACCTGTAGGCTCAAGCCCTATTAAATTTTTGTAGGTGCTTACCATGGCTGGTTTTACCGTAATTAAACTTACTGTGTTTTGAAGGACCACTTCATCTCTTTCAATTTAACGTATGGAAATTTTTGTGATTTTTGCTAAAATTCCATGCATTAGAATGTCATTATAATACAAAAAATTGTACTCAAAACAGAATAAAAGAGGCTTGCAATAAATGGTTTTGAGGTTGTGTAATGCAGGGTTATTTAAATTAGCCTTATCTGGTGTCATACTATTTTTTTTAACGGGCTGCAGCGGAGAGTTCCGTAAATTCTGGGAAGATTCAATCTATGCAACGTACGAAATCAAGCCATCTTATCAAGGGGCCACAGCCCGTTTTTTAGGGGTTTCAAGCTTTCTCATCAAAGATAACGATACGACAATAATGATAGATGGTTATTTAAGCCGCCCTGACCAATATTTATACCGCCCAATTTCCCCAAATAATGTACAGATTGAAACGATGCTATGCGCGCTAGCTGTAAAGATGAATGCTGGGTGCTCTGACAATAAATCGAACAAAGATAACCTTGATGCAGTTTTTGCAATGCATGGTCATTTTGATCATGCGCTTGATAGTCCATTAATCGCTTGCTTGACAGGCGCAACCCTAGTTGGTGGTCCAGTTCTCTTAGAAATAGCAGATCGAACAAAACGCTTTTTTCCAAGCATTTGCCAACAAATTTCTCATGAGTATTTGGATGAAAATTTATCAGAATATTCTTTTGATTATGATCCAATTTCAGTGACATTGATAAAGGTCAAACATTCGGAGAATATCGCCTCTAAGTTACTAGAAAACGCTTCCTATGATCCAGACTGGGCATTTCCTGCGAAGATTACCCAAATGAAAGAAGGGATTAGCGTGGCAGCACATTTGAAGTTGAGACAGGGTTCTATATTGATAGTGCCAACGGCAGGTGAAATTAACCAAGAATTTCATGATAAACGTTTTGAAGCGGACACAATTTTTTTAGGAATTGGCGCATTAGGGTTTGAATGTGAAGAGAAAGCCAAAAAATATTGGAACAATACAGTTGTTGCCAGCAAAGCTAAATGGGTTATCCCAATTCACTGGGACTCACTGTCGGGCCCTCTTGATCCAGAGTCTGCTGTTTTGGATATTCCCTACTACGAGCGGTTAGATCGAGTACTGCAATGGTTCCAAAAGTTTGCGGCAGATGACCCCGATGTCACAGTACGACCCGTCCCCATCTTCAAATCGTTCGACCCGTTTTTCTCAAGACTAGACCAATAACAGGATAGGAAAGTAGATGAGTTACTCACATCAACAGCAATCCGTTAAATTATTAGCCTCATTATTGGCCTTAGTCATTTTATCAGCTTGCGCCGCACCTAAAGAAAAGTTCACCGCTCGTTACTGGCCAACGCCAGAAAAGAAAACTGAATATCCCGAATTACAATATCAGGAAATCAAGGACAGACCTTCCTTTGGTGTCGCTTTTCAAGGAGGTGGTAACCGTGCCGCTCCTGCTGCATTAGGGCAATTAAGAGCTTTGCATCGTTTAGGGTGGATAGATAAAGTGCGATATATTTCCGCTGTTTCCGGCGGCTCTTGGACGTCGATCCCCTATACATATTTAAAACAAACCTATAGTGAGGATGTGTTCTTAGGCAGGTTCCATAGTCCAGGGGATGTTGCTAAGAGATTACCTTCAATGATTGAAGGTAATTTATCGCCCGAATTTCACGATAGCTCTATGTTAGGGGCGATGGAAGACGCAGCAATTACCGCTAACTATTTTGCTGCGCTTTTCGGTCTTCGAATGGACGAAGCCTTTTCAGATGCTTTATCAAAAATTTATTTGAAACCCTTTGGGCTAGGTCGGACCAAAGGAAACGCTCCCGACAGTTTGTTCACTTGGAGTAACGAAGACCGCAAGAGAATTCTCAAGAATAATGTGCGTTTCGAAAAAACAGAAATTCATTATGTGGAACGGAAGCGCCCTTATTTAATTGTAGGTGGCACGGTATTGGCGAAGCGTATTAATCCTGACCCAACAGAAAAATACTTATTGGAAATGACGCCCTTATACACTGGCGTTCCCTGGAAAGCTGGCCCCAATCAAAAAAGCCCTGCAAAAATACCGTTGGGGGGCGGTTATGTTGAATCCTACGGTTATGACTATATTACGGATAATGTCAAAGAGGGGAGTAAGGTAAAGTCTCTCACCTTGCGAGACCCTATTATAGGAAATCTGACAGATCGTTCGCGACTTAATTTTTCGCTTTCCAATGTAGCTGCCATTTCAGGGGCCGCGCCTGTTGAAACCATCATTTCAATACCTTTGCTTAACTTACTTTTTTCCAATATGGGCTTTCCGGAGCATTTTGTTCCAACCGATATGGTGGTCCCAAAACAAACGGGATGGTCTACAAAAGAGGGAGAGATATACGAAAAAGAATGGGCTCATGGCGACGGTGGTCACGAAGATAACTTGGGCTTGGTTTCTTTGCTCGAGCGAGAAGTCGAAAATATCATTGTCTTTGCCAATTCATATGCCCCATTGGGAAAAGACAAGTATATCAAGGGATTTAAAGAAAATAATCCCGATGAAAAGCAAAGCATGATTGAAATTTGCAAAGACGGATTAAGTAAACACGAAAATAAATTACCAGAGATAGACAATGTCGACGATAGATTGAAAATGTGTCTTGAGATGGCAGGAGATGATCTGCCCACATTTTTTCTAAGAACAGAAGCAAGTATCCACAATGCAGGCTTAGTTTTGCAAGAGAACGTGCTCCTACCTGAAAACAAGCAAGAATTGCGAGGATATTATGACTTATTATCCATCGCAGAAGAACTAAAAGAGAATAAGCTGATCAGTTGCCGACGATATACTTACACTTCGCAACTCGATTTATCTCTCGGCAGAAAAGAACCGCGAACCTATCACCCCAAAATTTGCATTATATTCTTGGGAATGGATGAGGATTGGAAAAAGTCGATAAAAGGAACAACGGAAAGCGAAAATATGACTGTATCGGATGTGAAGAACATTCAAGTGGCCTTGGACTTAAACGAGAATTGGCAGCCCAAACATGATAAGAGGAAAAGTTTCGGTTCCAGCGGTTTCCCCCATCTTGGTACATTTAATGATCAAAAGGGTAGAATAATTAAAATCAAACCTGAACGGCTTTATGCGCTGAGTAATTTTACAGCGTGGAAATTAATAGAACACAGTAAAGAGCTAAAATATTTCTTCGATCAAAAACTGGATCTACCTTCCAACGGTGCACATGAGGTTGAAGAGGCGTTGACATTAAGTGTGTTGCACTAGCGTTATTAAGATTGAGTGCACTTTATTTCGAGCAATATGACTTCAAACTTCAATACCGTAGAAAAAAGTTCTTAGATCAACAGACACTTATACCTAGTTCTTGTTCTGCATCTTATACGGTTTTGGGAAAATTTGAAAAATTGGCGTTTTGATTTTCGTTTACTTTTCAACGCCTTACAGAGAACTGTAATTAATGGCGGTGAAGGTGGGATTCGAACCCACGATGGAGCTATTAACCCCATACTCCCTTAGCAGGGGAGCGCCTTCAGCCACTCGGCCACTTCACCGTCGCGCGCAAATATGGCAGATTTTAGTGACCATGCAACCCTTTTTTTGAAATTTTCGGAAATTCCGTCGACGGGTATTTGTTGATCCCGCAATTGGCGAAAAAGGACTGACAGCACGATCATTAACTTGATAAAGCGATTGTTCTTTCCACTCGCACTCGCCCCACTAAAAATCGCAGATTACTGCGCAAAGCCAAACATTAAAGTTAACTCCTTTAGTCATATATTAATATTCTGTTAAGAATTGTCATCTACTCTTTCTGGAGGTTGTCTGAGGGGTATTCAACCGAACAGCTGTGATGTTGGTCTAACCAGCATGCTGAGGTTTACGATGTGAATTATTAGGGGGTTCGTTAATGAATGAAAGTCATGAGTTCAAGGACATTCTATTGGATGCACTTGATAATATCTCTGAAGCTTTCGTCATCTACGATAAAGATGGATACCTCGTAACTTGTAACGAAAAATTCAGAACCCTCTACGGATACTCGGCTGAAGAAGCAGCCCCAGGCGTTCACTTTAGAACATTGGGAGAAATCGACGTTGCCCGCGGCAATGTGGCAATTGGCGATGAGTTTGGTTCTGATGAAGAATATTTGGAACGCAAAGCAGAGTATCGGCGAAAGCTAACCGGATCTTTTGTTGTTCACCTCAAAGATGGTCGTTGGATTAAAACGACAGACCGCCCCACATCTAAAGGTGGCTTTGTCTCTATTCAAAGTGACATCACTGACATTAAAAAACACGAAGCTCAGCTCCTTCAGGCAAAAGAACAAGCCGAGCTGGCCAATCGAGCCAAGTCTGATTTTATGGCAAATATGAGCCACGAACTCAGGACTCCATTGAATGCGATAATCGGCTTTGCTTCCCTACTGACATCTGAGGTTTATGGTCCCCATCAGGATCCCCGGTATAGAGAATATTCCCTCGACATTGAAGAAGCAGGCTCTCATCTTTTAACTCTGATCAACGAGCTATTGGACCTTGCAAAAATCGAGGCAGGAACCATTCAACTAAACGAACAAGTCACTGACTTGTCTCCCCTCACCCAATCTTGCAAGACCATGATTGATTCACGGGCTAAGCAACGAAACATTCATGTAACTTCGTCTGTTGAGCCAACAAATCTTCAACTCATGGCAGATCCAATTCGTCTTAAGCAAATCCTAGTGAATTTGACTGGTAATGCTGTAAAATTTTCCAAGGAGAATGGCAGTGTGGATATTGCCTGGTTCCAGCGAGGTGAAAATATAGTTCTTGCGGTTGAGGATGATGGCGTAGGTATGGAGCAGGAATTTATTCCAAAGCTTTTTCAGCCGTTCAAACGCAGTCGCATCGCTCAAGATATGCAAAGTGAAGGAACCGGACTGGGTCTAACCCTTGTTAAACGGTTCTGTGATGCGCATGGCGCAAATATTCATGTGGAAAGTATGGCCAATCAGGGAACTCGGGTCGAAATTGAATTCCCTGCCTACCGGAATGTGCATACGCCTCAGGTCATAGCCTCCTGACGCAAGCCACAAGCTTTTAGCTTATTAAACTCAAGTCTGAATTAGTGTGCCAAGCACCACTCGCGAGCCATTTTCTGTGCGGCAGCAATCTCTTGTGGGGACATATCCATTGAGATTTCAGCGCGGCTCTCACGAGCTTCCGCAACACCATTCATGGCAGCTAGGTTTAGCCATTTATGCGCAAGCACCAAATCGACTGGCACGCCTTCGCCAAATGCAAACAAAAGGCCTGCACGATATTGCTCTTCTGGGGAACCGGCTTCTGCCTGTTCTGTCAGACTTAAGATATATTCTTTATCTAGCTCTGCCATTTTACTCCTCCTTCATTTAACAGCATCCAGATAAACATCGACCAAATTCATCGATCGCTCTGTAAGGTTATGATGAGGCGCAAATTCTTAAAAAATAATTTCTACGAATAATATTTTTTTCTAATGAAGCATTTTTTTATAGAGCTGGATTTCAGGCCGATACAATTTCCCTTTAATCTCTCAAACTGGCTTCTGAGGTCACAGCAGACAAGTTCGATGGGTCCGTTAATTCACTTCCGACCGAATAGCCTTTTTTGACAGCGGGTCTCGCCCAAATAGTTTGATACCAGGTTTTAAGATTAGGAAAATCATTAAGATCCTGCCCTTGCCGCTCAAATCGAGAGGCCCAAGGCCAACATGCCATATCGGCGATAGAATACTCGCCAGCCAAAAAAGCACGATCCTCAAGCCTCTTATTCATGACGCCATAAAGACGCGCAACCTCGTTCGTGTAGCGATCAATGCTATACTCAATTTTTTCTGGCGCATAGAGACGGAAATGATGGGCCTGTCCAGCCATTGGCCCAAGCCCACCCATTTGCCAAAATAGCCATTGATCGACTTCGATCTGCTCCCGTTGACCTTCGGGATAGAAGTGCCGGTACTTTTTGGCCAGATACATCATGATTGCACCAGATTCAAAAATTGATATCGGCGTTCCATTGTCGGCGGGATCCAGATCAATAATCGCTGGCATACGGTTATTAGGAGAGATCTTCAAAAACTCCGGCTCAAATTGATCGCCTTTGCCAATATTAACCGGCTTCAAAGTGTAAGGTACGCCAAGTTCTTCAAGAAGGATGCTAATCTTCCAACCGTTCGGTGTCGGCCAATAATATAGTTCGATCATCGGAATTTTCCTTTCAAGAGTGATTACAACACTCACATTTGGAACAGTTATTCCAGAAAGATACGAGCTAAGGAAAATCCGTCAAGCTATACTGGCTACGATTTAGGAAAATCCAATCCCATTTCCTGATATCTTTCAGGATCATCCAGCCATTTTTCACGAACCTTCACAAAAAGGAAAAGATGCACACGGCAACCGAGGGTCTCTTCCAGTTCCTCGCGAGCCATCGCCCCAATTTGTTTAATTGTTTGCCCTCCTTTACCTAGGACAATCGGCTTGTGATTGGCGCGTGAAACGAAAATTACCTGGTCAATTTTGACTGAACCGTCTGGCCGCTCTTCCCATTTCTCAGTTTCCACTGTAAGGGAATAAGGGAGCTCCTGATTTAAGCGAAGGAAAAGTTTCTCGCGCGTAATTTCAGCTGCCAAATATCGCATGGGGGCGATTGCCAACTGATCCTCAGGATAAAGCCAAGGCCCTTCAGGCAGTTCTTCCGCCAGGTACTTTCGTAAATCGGCAACCCCATCCCCATTTAGGGCAGAAATCATAAAGACTTCACGGAAGATACCCCGATCCGTCAATTCCTTGGCAAGCCCCAAAAGCTTCTCGCGCTTGATCATGTCAATCTTATTGAGGATCAGATGCGCTTTTTTGCCAGATTTCTCAAGATTGGAAATGATCCGTTCTACATCCTTTGAGATCCCTTTATTGGCATCAATCAACAAGGCAAGAACATCCGTGTCATTGGCCCCTTCCCAAGCTGCGTTTACCATCGCCGTTTCAAGACGGCGGGAGGGTGCAAAAATACCCGGGGTATCAACAAAAATAATCTGGGAGTTATCTTCAATTGCTATTGCTGTCACCCGGGCTCGAGTTGTTTGCACCTTTGGCGAAACAATGGCAATTTTTGCCCCAACCAATTGATTGAGAAGTGTCGATTTCCCTGCGTTAGGTGCACCGATAAGGGTCACATATCCGCATTTTGTAGCTATATCATCCATGATAAATCCTGTCCTAGACAGAAGAAATTTCTTTTAACATCAGCGCCGCAGCTTTTTTCTCTGCGGTTCGCTTTGAGGAGGCCTGAGCCCTTTTTGAAGCTTGGCCATTCAACCTCACCTCAACAGTAAATTCCGGGTTATGATCCGGCCCCTCTTCCAAAACAATCACATATTCCGGCACCAAGTTTCCATTCTTTGCAGCCCATTCCTGCAATTCAGATTTGGGGTCCTTTCTGGCGGCATGTTTTTGATCAAAACGTGGCCACCAGTATTTCACAATAAAGGCTTTTGCCGCAGGCATTCCGCCATCAAGATACAATGCCGCAATCAACGCTTCGACAACATCCTCAAGCAACGAAGCATTATCGGCCCCACCGCTGGCTCGGAGCTCTTCCGAAATGCGCACATATTGCGTCAAACCGATTTCCATAGCGATATCTGCAAGTGTCGATTTCTGAACTTGCGCATTTAGCCTACGCGACAATTGACCTGCTTCAGCCGCCGCATAACGCCGAAAAAGCTCTTCTGCGATTACTAAACCAAGAACCCGGTCCCCAAGAAATTCAAGACGTTCATAATCGACAGCACCATCAGAACGCTTTTTTCCTTTTCCCTTGGTCAAAGACCCATGTGTAAGTGCCTCTACCAACAGGTCTTCGTTCGCAAACCGGTGCCCCAGCTGCTTCATCAAACTCTTTAAATTAGTGTTTTTCGTCATCTTAGCTCAACAATGTGAAGAGCCGTTCCCAGCGGGTCGCAAAAGGAAGCTTCCATATTTCCCAAATTGAAACATCACCCTCAACAGAGAAGAAGAGAATTTCCGCACGTCCTACAAGATTTTCGATTGGAATATATCCAACCTGACTCAAAAACCGGCTATCTGTCGAATTATCCCGGTTATCACCCATCGCAAAAACATGCCCCTCGGGCACTGAATAAACGTCTGTGTTATCAACGCTTCCACGTTCATTCATATCTAGCGTTATATAGCTCTTCCCATTGGGTAAGGTTTCCCGGTAGCGTTTAATTCGACGCACATTGCCGTAACGATCCCGATCTACATAATCTTCGATCCGTTCTTTTTGAACCGCAGTACCATTGATATACAGAACGCCATCTTTCATCTGCAATTTGTCGCCAGGTAGGCCGACAATCCGCTTGATATAGTCAATAGGCTCGCCTATTGGCTTCTTAAATACGGCAACATCACCACGTTCCGGAAAATCGCTGAAAACCCGGCCCTCGAAAGGCCCGGCGCTAAAAGGAAAAGAATGTTTGCTAAAACCATATGAAAATTTAGACACAAACAAATAGTCTCCAATTTTCAAGGTTGGCAACATGGATTCAGATGGAATTTTGAAGGGCTCATAGGCAAAAGTCCGTATCACAACCGCAATCAATACGGCATAGACAACTGTCTTGATTGTTTCACTAATCGGACTCTCTTTTTTGGCCACCTTATCACTCATATCCTTAAGCCTACTTCCATTTCAAAAGGCTCTTAATAAAGCCATGTCATCTTGTCTTTAACGCGTTATCGCAACAGCTTCAATGAGAACCATTGCCTGAGCCTGCGGCGGCTCATCGGTAATCGTCAAATGTATCTCCGCCTGCATTCCGGGCGGGGTAATCTGCTCCAGCCGAAGGAGCGCCCCACCTGTCAACTTTATAGTAGGCCGACCTGACGGGAGATTAACTACCCCCATATCCTTCCAAAAAACGCCTTTGCGAAAACCTGTCCCCAACGCTTTTGAGCAGGCCTCTTTGGCGGCATACCGTTTTGCATAGGTTTCCACACGGTTCCGACGACGCTCAGCCTTGGCGATTTCGGTTTCGGTATAAATACGCTGAATAAACCGATCACCAAAACGATCTAATGTTTTTTCGATCCGTCGAATGTCGATTATATCGTTTCCAAGGCCGATAATCATACTCCGTTCCCTGCCCTGGCTTCGTCCATAAGTTTCCTCATATTGCGGATAGCCGTGTCTAGACCCACGAAAATCGCCTCACCAATCAAGAAGTGACCGATATTTAATTCCATCATATTGGGAATAGCTGCAATTGGGGCCACCGTATCGTAGGTTAATCCATGTCCCGCATGACATTCCAACTCAAGTTCTTCAGCAACCTTTGCCGCTGTCAGAATTTTGTCTAACTGTTTCTGCCGAATATCACCGCTTTCAGCATCGCAGTATGGTCCTACATGCAATTCGACAATATCAGCATTTAGTTTTTTGGCAGCTTCCAGTTGCTTAGGGTCTGGCTCAATAAACAAGGACACACGAATTTCTGATTGGCGCAATGACGAAACAAAATGCTTCAAAGTGTTATGGCCGCCGGCCACATCCAAGCCCCCTTCGGTTGTCTTCTCTTCCCGCTTTTCAGGCACGAGACAACTAGCGTGAGGTTTATGCGTGAGAGCTATACCTAGCATCTCATCAGTTGCAGCCATTTCAAAATTGAGGGGAATAGAGAGGTTTTCGGCCAGAAGCTTAATATCAGCATCCGCAATATGGCGCCGATCTTCCCGCAGGTGGGCTGTTATCCCATCTGCACCTGCCGCTTCTGCAATCTTGGCCGCCCGAAGTGGATCAGGGTGGCGTCCGCCCCTTGCATTTCGGATTGTCGCCACATGATCAATATTTACACCCAGCCGCAAATGACTCATTGCACGCCTTCTTTCCTGCTATCTTCTGCTTCTGACAAAGCCTTTGCTTCCTGCTCCCGTCTAAATAGCGAAGCCTGAAGCGCTTCAGCACGCTTCATATGGAAATTTCGGATAAGGATATTCAACGGATAATAAAAAAGAATCCAGACAATAATGAAAAAGGGAACGGATCCTACAATCATTGGAAATATGACATTCGTAAAAATTTCAGTAACACTGGCCCACCCGTTTTCCATTAAGTTGTGAAAAAACTGATCCATGGTGCCAGCGGAAAACCCACTTTTCCCTTCCGCATCCCAACCCAGCAGCCAGTAACCAAGGTGATATGTAGCAGTCCAAATAAAAGGAAACGTCCAGGGGTTACCAACAGCGGTCCCAATGGCTGAGGCCAGAATATTCGCGCGGAAGATCCAGGCAAACAGACCACCAAGTATAAAATGAAGCCCAACAAAAGGCGTAAATGAAACCGCCGCACCAAACGCAAACCCCGCCGCAAGTGAATATGATGTACCTGGTAAACGGGCGAGACGATACCCCAGGTATCGCGTTGATCTTTTAAAGCCCATAGAAGGCCAAAAGAAATCAAGAACCCGGCGTACCAAAGGTATCTTATTGCGGCGATCAAACATTACTTTTACTTCATACCAGTCCGCGACTTCCGGGCTTAATGGCAGGAATTTTTTCAAGTTCTGGAGGCAGCTGACCCGCCTCATATGTTTTTACGTCCATCTTCATCAAAGAGAAAAGCGGAACACCGACGTCAGCGGTTCCATTGGACCGGTCGATCAGGCAGGTTGCACCAACCACCTTGCCTCCGTTCTGCTCAATTACCTTGATGCATTCTCGGCTGGATTTCCCGGTAGTAACAATATCCTCAGACATAATCACCCGCGCGCCTTTTTCCAGCTCAAACCCACGCCGGAAGGTAAACTCTCCCTCAACCCGTTCCGTAAACATTCCGGGAACCCCAAGTTGGCGTGCCATTTCATACCCGACAACAACACCCCCCATCGCAGGGGCAACTACGACGTCTACAGCATCTTCGCCCAATTCATCCTTCACTTTTTTTGCAAGCGCACCGCAAAGAGCAGCTGCTCGTTCAGGATACATCAATACCCGCGCACATTGCAGATATCGATCCGAGTGAAGACCGGAGCTTAAAAGAAAATGCCCTTCGAGCAACGCATCTGTTTCGCGAAAATGTTTTAAAACGTCTTCTGGTGTCATTCTTATTCCTATCCACTGGCTCGCTCGACAGAACTGATAACTGGATCCGCCCGCAGTGCCGCAATGATATTGGTTAAATGTTTAACATCCCGTACCTCAATATCCACCCGCATTTCAAAAAAGTCCTGACTACGGTTTGATATAAGAAGGTTGGTTATATTTCCGTTATTTGCGGCGATTGTTGAGGTCACACTGGAGAGAGCACCGGGCTCGTTCGCCATGACAATCGTAATACGACCGATCTGAAAATTAGATTCCTGCAGTTCTGTATCCCAAGACACATCTAGCCAACGTTCCGGCATTTCTGCGAACTGTTCTAATGTGTCGCAGTCGATGGTGTGGATTGTCACACCTCGCCCAGACATCACGATCCCCACAATGCGATCGCCTGGCAACGGATGGCAACACCCCGCAAAGTGAACAGCCATGCCTGGGATCAAGCCATGAATTGGAACCGCATGTTCTTTGTTTCTTTTTTGCTGATTGCGACTTTTCCCGATAGGAACAACATTATCGTCAACGCCCTTACTTTTCTCGCCCGGGAAAATAATATCCAGAAGCTGTCGTCCCGTATGCGTCCCATCCCCAAGCGAGTAATAAACATCCTCAACGCTATCCAGATCCCAGATTTTAAGGACGGGCGTCAGTGCTTTTTCGGTGAAGGGCTTTCCATCCGTCCGAAATGCTTTTTCCGCGATGGATTTTCCAAGTTCTACATACTGGTCACGCTGCTGCTGGCGAATATAGCGGCGAATAGCCGACCGCGCCTTACCACTAACAACAAAGTTCTCCCAAGTTGGTGATGGTGTTTGGTTTTTTGAGCGGAGGATCTCAACCTGGTCACCGTTTTTCAGCACTGTCCGAAGAGGCGCCAAGCGGCCATTAATCTTCGAACCAACGCAGGTATCGCCTACTTTCGTATGAACAGCATAGGCAAAATCAACTGGACTACTTCCCGCGGGTAGAGAAATGAGATCTCCCTTAGGCGAGAAGCAGAACACCTGATCCT
The DNA here is from genome assembly GCF_012932565.1 of Sneathiella limimaris. Classification (NCBI taxonomy): domain Bacteria; kingdom Pseudomonadati; phylum Pseudomonadota; class Alphaproteobacteria; order Sneathiellales; family Sneathiellaceae; genus Sneathiella; species Sneathiella limimaris. The sequence continues at coordinate 2,241,376 of NZ_JABBYJ010000001.1, read as the reverse complement.
GATACATGTTCAGCTTTGTATGCTCAAGAAACTCATCTGGATCAGACGCTTCTTCAAGGATCTCCAGCAACTCCCGCAACCAACGATATTGCTGCCCTTCCTGAACTTTTCCGCCAATTTGTTGCTTGTACTGCCAATGGGCCGCAACACCAAATTCGTTGGTTTCGTGCATTTCACGGGTTCGGATTTGCACTTCAATCCGCTGGCGCTCTGGTCCAATTATCGTCGTATGAATAGATTGATAATTATTCCGTTTTGGTGTGGAAATGTAATCCTTGAAACGACCAGGAACCATTGAGTACTTGGCATGAAGGATTCCAAGCACGTGATAACACTGCTCAACGTTAGCTACGATAATCCTAAAGGCAATGATATCTGAGAGCTGTTCAAAGGTAACATTCTTTTGTTCCATCTTGCGCCAAATGGAATATGGCCTCTTTTCTCGGCCTGACACCTCAACCTGTAATCCACTCTCATTCAGATCTTCTTTAAGGGTGGTAACGATTTTGGCAACAACGTCTTCCCCCTCTTCCCGCAAATACTCCAAGCGTCGCAGGATAGAGCGTCTTGCTTCATTATTCAGCTCAACAAACGCGAGGTCCTCAAGCTCATCCCGAAAACTCTGGATACCGATCCGCTCAGCAAGAGGCGCATAAATTTCCATCGTTTCCGTTGCTATGCGCCGTCTCTTCTCAGGCTTTTTGATGTGCTTGAGAGTGCGCATGTTGTGGAGCCGGTCAGCAAGTTTCACCAGCAAAACCCGGATATCATTGGACATCGCCAACAATAACTTAGAGAAATTCTCAGCTTGCTTGGTTCGATCTGATTGCACCTCCAGCTGAGAGAGTTTTGTAACCCCATCAACGAGTACCGCAATCTCAGAGCCAAAATTCTGCTCAATCTCTTCTTTGGTCGCGACTGTATCCTCAATCGTATCGTGCAGGAGTGCCGTCACAATGGAGGCTGTATCCAACTTCAACTCTGTCAGAATACCCGCGACTTCAATTGGATGGGAAAAATAAGGATCACCAGAGGCTCGCATCTGGCTACCATGCGTTTTGATCGTGAACACGTAAGCGCGATTGAGCAGATCTTCATCTGCATGGGGATCATAACTTAAAACACGCTCAACAAGTTCTACTTGACGTAACATTCAATATTCCAGAGCCGGCCAGGGGAAGGTTGCCAGTGAAGGTCGCAAGTGCAGTATATATAAAAATAGGGGCGCCGGTAGATGTTTTAAACTCCGGCAACCCCTACAAATTAAAGAATAATGGTTTTTAGGATCTTTAAGCGAAAGGATCCTCAGATTCACCTTCAGATGGGGTTGCTGCAGCGCCATCGGTTGCACCAACTTCATCAGCGGAAAATGTTTCCTGTGGCTCATCCTCTTGAACAACACCAGCCCACTCAGTGCTGGAGCTCATCAGCGCAGCCATGTTGTCTTCTTCTGGTTCATCCACTTCAACACGCCGTTGCAGTGTGCTAACCAAATTATCTTTCAAATCTGCTACGTTAATCGTGTCATCGCCAATTTCGCGAAGGGCAACAACTGGGTTTTTATCATTGTCGCGATCAACGGTCAGCATGGAACCAGCCGCAATGCTGCGAGCCCGACGAGCAGCCAGTAAGACCAGCTCAAATCTATTTGGAACCTTCTGTACGCAATCTTCTACGGTGACGCGAGCCATTAACAATACTCCATTGTCTGTAATTAGCCCCCTTGAATATGCTTTTCGTAAAGATTTTGCAAGTTAAAGAGGGCTGTTTTTCAAACTTTTTCGTGTTTATTTACAGAAACTGGTTTGAAAACGTCCCTACCCTAATCTTTTTATTGGTTGATCCTCAGGAAGCTGTGCAATCAACCCCTTGATATCCATACCTGTAACAGGATCTGCCCAGTTTGGCAGAATCTCTGACAGCGGCCGCAAAACAAAAGCCCTTTCAGTCATTAAAGGGTGCGGAATAACAAGACCGGTTCTCTGATCCCTATTGACTGTTACCAAGTCATTGTAACTAATTAAATCGAGGTCGAGGATCCGAGCCGCCCATTTTTCCGTTCGAACACGACCAAACTCTTCTTCTGTTGCATGGAGCAACATCAACAAGGCTTCTGGATCAAGCTCAGTTTCAATCTGAACAACACCATTAATGAACCAAGGCTGATCTGAAATTGGGACCGGTGCCGTTCCATACCAAGACGACTGCTTGACTATTTTCAAGCCCGCAACTTCCAAGGCCTTTACAGCCCTTGTTAGAGTATTTTGTGGAGAGCCATATTCCGGATGGTTCAGATTTGCGCCCAGTGCAACGATAATCATTCCGTCATCATTTCAAACTTGGATCCAAAAAAATTATTTATATTGTTTCAATATTTCCATATTATTTGAAACTTACTGCTAAGTTAGTTAAACAGTTTTATTAATAAACATAATAACAATAAATGATTTAAATTGGTTGTGGTATGACATTTTATCCTGAAGAACGCATCGCCTTATTCATTGACGGCTCAAACCTTTATGCTTCTGCAAGGGCACTAAATGTAGAAATTGACTACAAAAAATTGCTTGCTGAATTTACTGAACGAGGCCGCCTGGTTAGAGCTTTCTATTATACAGCACTTGTTGAAGACCAGGATTACTCTCCTATTCGCCCCCTCGTCGACTGGCTAGATTACAATGGCTATACGATGGTTACCAAACCAGCCAAAGAATTTACAGATCCCACAGGTCGTCGGAAAGTCAAAGGAAACATGGATATCGAGCTCGCCATTGACATGCTCGAAATCAGCAATTCAATTGACCATGCCGTACTGTTTTCCGGAGATGGAGATTTTAGAAGACTGGTTGAAGCCGTTCAACGCAAAGGCGTTCGGGTAACTGTTGTCAGTTCAGTCAAAACCAATCCTCCGATGATAGCGGATGAATTACGGCGACAAGCAGACTATTTCCTCGACCTCAAAGATCTCGACATGATTCTCAATAGGGAGGGAGGACATCGTCGAAACTCAGAATCTGAGTATGAATATTATGACGATGATGAAGACTTCGAAGAGTTGGATGAGCGCGTCTGATTTGCGCAAAATATTGAGCTTTTAACAAACTGATTATCTACATTAAATCAATATTTTATTTGTCACACTTCACCCAATAAGTGAACCCACTACAAGCTTACGATTTTGCTAAAATTTTAACAAAATTTAACAATTCTTAACAATTTGCGGTCCCTTATTCAGGATGTAAACGTCATTGAATCATGGTATTCTAATTTTACGCATTACAAACAATGAGGGGTTTTGATGCATGCGCAAGCTGGTCATATTTAGCGACCATAGCTGGAAACAGCCGCAGATCCGTAGCAAGCGCAGACATGTTCTTGGCAATGCAGCGATCGCCGAGCGATGCCTGCTTGAGCAAACCTCAAAGGGCGAAAAACAGATTACCTTTCTGCAGTCTGACCAGGACTTGAAAGGTCGCCTATCTCGTTTCTTCAAGCGCCGCTTAGGCATAGGCGTGCGTAAAGAAGTTTTTCAAGCCTATGAATTTCTGGTCAATAATTACATCCCCGGTGATGAGATCTACTTAATTGGCAGTGGTCGAGGAGCATTTGTTCTTCAATATCTTGCCTACATGCTTAGTACTGCTGGACTATTGCAAGCGGATAGCATTGGAAAAATTAAACAGGCCTATATCTACAGCCGCCTAACCGGATCCGCCCGTCGCGGTCCATCAGGACAAGCCTTGCGGGATAGTTTCAATGCCCGTGTCGTTCCGATCAAGTTTCTGGGATGTTGGGATACTGTCGGCTCGCATGGCGCTCCTGTGCGCGGCTTGCGAAAACTTTCAGTTTTATGGACAGAGTTTCTCTCGCAAAACGTGGCTTCAAATGTTGAAACCGCTTTTCAAGCGCTAGCCCTGGACGAACAAAACACGGCAATTACCCCTCATATCTGGCAAGGCGTGAAATCAAAAAATCTCCGCAGGATTGAACAGGTCTGGTTCGCCGGAAGGCATATGAATGTCACAGGTGGACAAAGGGACAGCCGACTTTCTGACATTGCCTTGCGCTGGCTTATTAAGAAAGCATCGGAAGAAGGCTTAACTTTTGATATCGATAAACTTGAAGAACTAACGACGCCAAATCCACTTGGGCAAATGACGCAATATGGGTTTATAGATCGCTTCTTTAACCTTTTCTCACTCTTCAACCAGCCTCGAGCAGTCGGGAAAGCCGACACAGAACTCTCTAGACTCCAAATTCCGGGAGCCGAGAAACTGCATCATACCGTACAGGAGAGGCAAAAGGGTGACCCTGACTATAGACCCCTAGCTTATGAACGATTACCCGCTGGAAGTCTCGTAATCTCTCAAAATTTGGATGATGTCACTCACTCCACCAGACGCTATGAGCGCCATATTCTGAATTGTCCTGCCACCCTGTTGGTCAATGACAGCCGGTATAATGGGAACGTCCTGGATCTGAGCGAAGGTGGAGCCCGTGTTTGGCTGCATTTAGATGTGCCCGTTGGAACCCCTGTAACACTGAGATCTTCAATTTTAATGGATCAAGGAAAGACGGGCCGGGTCGTTTGGTCAAAAGACCAGGCTGTTGGACTAGAGTTTCAAGGAGAAATTGATTTAAAGGATATTCAGATGCCGAAAGGGTACAGCCTCAACTAACCGTCAATGGTTTGCTTTCAGCAACCGCTGTTTTTCACGGCTCCAGTCACGCTTCTTCTCCGTCTCCCGCTTGTCATGCTTTTTCTTACCAGCAGCAATACCAAGCTTGACCTTCACTTTTCCGCGCTCATTAAAATAGAGAGACAAAGGAATAAGGGTCTTCCCTGCCCTTTGAACCTGTGCGAAGAGCTTTGCCAGCTCCCTCTTGTGTAAGAGCAGTTTTCTTGGGCGGGATGGCTCGTGATTGTAGCGGTTCCCAAAATCATATTCTGCGATATGCGCATTGACCAGATAAAGACCGTCATTTTCAAATGATGCATAGGATTCCTGAATGTTTGCACCACCGTTTCTCAGGCTTTTTACCTCGGTGCCAACAAGCATGATTCCAGCCTCAACATCATCTTCAATGAAGTAGTTGTGACGGGCTTTTCTATTTTCCGCTATCAGTTTCTGTGCCATCTCGCCCAGATAAGATCACTTAGTTATAAATGCCAGCGTGACGCATTGCATTTTCGATTAAAGGCTTCAGATTGTCCGGAATACCAACCAAAGGCAAGCGTACATCAGCTTTGCAATGCCCCAGCAGCGAAAGCGCATATTTGGCAGGAGCCGGACTTGGATACATAAAGAGAACTTTGTGCAGAAGGATCAATTTATCCTGTAAGGCCAAAGCTGTCTTATAGTCTCCTTTAAGAGTTGCTTCCTGCATATCGGACGCCAGTTGCGGCGCCACGTTGGACGTCACGGAAATACAGCCAACACCACCTTGCGCGTTAAAGCCAACCGCTGTTCCATCTTCCCCCGAAATCTGGATAAAGTCCTCACCGCAGTAGTGCCGCTGCAAAGCAACCCGAGAGACATCCCCAGTTGCATCTTTCACGCCGACAATGTTTTTCAGTTTTGCCAGCTCACCCATGGTCTCAGGTGTCATGTCGACAACACTCCGACCAGGAATATTATAGATGTAAATCGGAATATCGATCGCGTCATTAATTGCTTTGTAATGCGCATACATTCCTTCCTGGGAAGGCTTATTATAATAAGGCATTGCGATCAGAACCGCATCAGCGCCCGCTTTTTGAGCATGCTGACTTAGTCGGATGGCTTCAGTGGTGTTATTCGATCCAGCACCCGCCATTACAGGCACACGACCATCAGCTGCTTCAATACATAGATCAACAACGCGATCATGCTCAGGATGGCTTAAAGTAGGAGACTCACCAGTAGTTCCTACCGGCACCAGGCCTTTGGTTCCAGATTTTATCTGCCAGTCTACAAAGGATTGGAACGCCTTTTCATCCACACTCTCTCCATCAAAGGGAGTAATGAGTGCAGTGATTGATCCTCTAAACATGACAGTAACCTCAAGTTCCTTAAAAAAACGATTTTCTGAGCCCTAAAACAGACTTTTTGAAGGGCGGAGGAGAAACTTATAGACGGTCATATGCGTTTATCAAGTTCTAACTGCACCAACCTTCAAAATTGGGAAGTTTTCGCCGAATTTTGCTCAAATCCAAAGTTTAATAAAACAATTTATTAAATGTTCTTGGGTATATTTCAGCATAAATCTGATTTCTCGCATTCCATATTTGAATGCAAACAGTTTTAAGTGCCAGGAGTTCTCCGATGCAAGGGCCAATGAATTTCTTGAAGTCTCAAGATGGGAGTGTCGCCGTTTATGCTGCTCTGTTTACCGCAGTAGCTGTGGGTGCAGGTGCTCTTGCTTTAGACTACGGACGTCTCTCATTGCTGAGATCTGAAATGCAAAACTCTGCAGATGCTGCGGCTTTATCTGCCGCACGTTTTCTTGATGGAAGCGACGGAGCGCAAAACCGCGCCAGAGATGTTGCGACGAACTCCCTGACGTCCTTTAGCAGCGTGAGTAACGAGAACCTGACGGTGAAAAGTGTTAATTTTTACGCTTCTCTAAACCCGGATGTTCCTGCCACGACTGACAAGGAAGCAAAATTTATTCAGGTCCGCTTAGATGGATCTGCTGCAAATCTTATGTTTGCCCCTGTTGTTTCAATGATCACGGGTAAAGGTACCACTCAATCCCAAGAACTTGTTGCTGAGGCAACTGCCGGGCCAAACCCGTTTCTTTGTCATGCACCACCGCTCATGATTTGTGACTTCCTAGAAAACAGCCCTCCAATTGATCTGCGCTCTTCAGATAATTTTGGAAGAATGGTCGTCTTGAAAGAACCTCAAGGGGGCGGAAACTGGGCACCCGGAAACTTTGGATTATTGTCCCTACCCGACGGCTCCAGCGGAGCGAACCCAATTGAGGCTGCACTTGCAGCGGTGACACCTGAAGAGTGCTACAACATCACAATTGAAACAGCTCAAGGGTCCAAGACAAACAAGATTGTTGATGCGATCAATTCACGCTTCGACCTTCCCGGAAACCCTTGGCCTTATCCGGCACCAAATGTGATCAATTATCCAAGAGACGATGTCATCGTCGCTGATGAAAACTTGAAACTGGGTGACGGAAAATGGGACATTAATACCTATTGGAATGAAAAGCACAGCGGCTCATTGCCTGCTGATCTGCAACCTCACAACGGCAAGCAGGCAACACGGCTACAAGTCTACCTGTATGAGCTGGGTGAACCGTTCTGGCGAAATGGAAATATTACCATTTACCCCATTCCGACATCTGATAGCCTTCCATCCGGTTATAAAGAGGTCAAGAATACGACGAGCAAAGTCCCCCGTGACCTCTCCAATAAACATGACAATAACTACGATGGTGAGCCAAGCGATACTGTCGCGGCAAATGGTGCGGCTCGTCGCTTCGTGCAAGTAGCACAATTGCAATGCATTGCAGACAATATTCATGGCAATGGCCATTACCCGAATTCAGGTAACTATATTGAAGTCTTTCTGACTGAATTTGTACCGGACCCACCGAATGCTGCGATTTACGGTGAAATTGTCCGGGGCTTGACACCTTCGAATTCAGCGGAGTACCACGCGAATGTTAAGCTCTATTAGAAATTTCCGAAAAAATAGAGAGGGAGCAATCGCAGTCGAGTTTGCTCTCTATCTTCCTGTTTTAGTCGTCATCGTTTTTGGGATGATCGAGCTTGCAAATGCAGTTGTACAAGGCGCGATTGTAGAAAAAAGTATTCGAGCAGGCGCTCTCTATGCCGCTCGATCCAATCTGCCTCTAACCACGGCTCGCGAGACTGAAATTTCCAATATCGTCAAAACAGGTACAAATGATGGCAGCGGTAGCAACTTGGTCGCAGGATGGGGTAAGGCGAACTCCTCCGTTAGTGTTTCTATCAGTAATTACACCATGACCTCGGAAAGTTCAGTTACTGGCAGCAACTTGCTACCTGTCGTGACCGTAAGGGCTCGTGTGCCCTACGTGCCGCTCATCATTGGTTCTCTGGATTTTCTGGGCCTTACAAATTTTATGATAGATTTAACTCATGAGCAGGCGCATATCGGTGTTTAATTTCTCCAAATTCATCAAAGATACGAAGGGTGCAACTCTAGTAGAATTTGCATTTATTGGGCCACTGCTGGTGATAATCTGCTTCGCGCTTCTTGATTTCGTGAATCTATTTTTTCATTATCATCGCGCCGGCGAAGCCACACGCTTAATCGCACGTGAACTTGCAATCAGAAGCCCAATGGTTGCACAAGCAACTATGCTTGCAAATCCTAAAGTTGATTGTTCCAAGATCACCTGTAACGACATGACGGCTGTAATTACAGACGCGGTGAAAGTTCTCCCTGAACTCAAGACATCTAATCTTCACGTTACTTATGCCGCCCATGACATTGGAAATGTAGGATATTCGCTAGCGTACAAAACTCTCATCACAGTAGAACTCACTGGCTTGAACTATAATTTTATGATGCTGGGTTTGGTTCCGGGCGTTCCCAGTCAACTTCCTATCAACCCAAGCTCCACAACAATAATTGGCAACTGGTACTGACCAAATCTGATATTGTCAGATAAACAATCTCTGTGGCTTGAAAACTCACTTATTCTGACTATCCTTGAGTCTCAACCTGAGCGCAAAGGATTTGATAGTGACCTCTTCGGCTGCCACCCCCTCTACAATCTACTTAAAAGATTACTCCCCCCCATTATTCACGATCTCCGACATTTTTCTTACTGTTGAGTTGGGCGAGGAGGAAACTCGTGTGACCTCTGAACTGCAAATGAAGAGGTTGCAGGATGGTGGAAATCAAATCCATCTACACGGAGAGGATCTCGATCTTGTTTCGATAACTGTTGCAGACAGGCTGTTGGACAGTTCCGAATATACTCTATCGAGCAAGGACATAGCGTTTCTCGCACCGTCTGATGATTTCACAGTCAAAATCGTAACACGGATCAAACCACAGGAAAACACAGCCCTAGAGGGTCTTTATAAATCTAGTGGTAATTTCTGCACTCAGTGTGAGGCTGAGGGTTTTCGGAAGATTACCTACTTCCTTGATCGTCCGGATGTGATGGCGAAATTTACGACCAAGATCATCGGCGATCAAAACAAATACCCGGTCATGCTCTCCAACGGAAACTTGATTGAAAGTGGAAATTTGGAAGACGGACGGTTTTACAATCTATGGGTAGATCCCTTTCCAAAACCTGCCTATCTATTTGCTTTGGTTGCCGGTGACCTCGGTTCTGTTGAGGACAGCTTTGTCACGCGTTCAGGACGCCAGGTCAAACTCCAGATCTTTGTTGAAAAAGGAAATGAGGATAAATGCGCGCACGCTATGACCTCGTTGAAAAAATCGATGCGCTGGGACGAGGAGAAATATGGCCGGGAATATGACCTAGATATTTTCATGATCGTCGCTGTCAGTGACTTCAATATGGGCGCTATGGAAAATAAAGGTCTCAATATCTTTAACTCCAAGTATGTATTAGCCTCCAAGGAGACAGCCACAGATGCAGACTTTGATGGTATTGAGAGCGTTATCGCCCATGAATATTTTCATAATTGGACAGGCAACCGCATCACCTGCCGTGATTGGTTTCAACTCACGCTGAAAGAAGGATTGACTGTTTTCAGGGATCAGCAATTTTCTGCGGATATGAACTCAGCCGCAGTCAAGCGGATCGAAGATGTCCAAAGACTGAGAGCAGCTCAATTTCCGGAGGATGCAGGCCCCCTCGCCCATCCAATCCAGCCGCAGAGCTACGTTGAAATCAACAATTTCTATACCGCGACAGTTTATGAAAAAGGCGCAGAGGTCATCCGTATGGCGCACACCATCCTCGGAGAAGATAACTTCCGGAAAGGCATGGATCTGTACTTTGATCGACATGACGGCCAGGCGGTTACAACTGAAGAATTCATTGCGGCACTCGAAGACGGCAGCGGCATAGATCTCAAACAATTCAGAGAGTGGTATACCCAACCCGGAACTCCTGAGGTTTTTGTTGAAGATCAGTACGATCCAGAGAACAAATCCTACAGCCTGACTATTCGTCAACAGAACCCGAAAGCGGGTCCTAATGCCAAACCACTTCATATCCCTTTGGAACTGGGTCTTGTTGGCGCCAATGGCGATAACCTTTTAACCGGAATCCATGGAACCGGAAGCGAGATTTTCAATCTGAAAGAAAAAGAGGAAACTGTCACTTTCGAGAATATCTCTGAAAAACCAACCCCGTCTCTCTTTCGGAATTTCTCAGCTCCCGTGAAACTCAAGCAAAATCCTGCCGATGGAAACATGGTGCATCTGTTCAAAAATGACAGTGATCCATTTAACCGTTGGGAAGCTGGCCAACGCCTTGCGATCAAATGCCTGCTCGACATGATTGAGAGCCCGAGCCAGAATGCTCTACCACAATCGTTCATTAGTGCATTTGGTGATCTTCTGGATGATGAGTCCCTAGAGCCTGAGTTTAAGGCTGCTGCGATGACACTACCGGGCGAGCAGTTTATTGGCCAACAAATGGATATCGTTGATGTAGACACGATTCACGCACAACGGCAGAACGCCATTAAAACATTGGCCAGTACATATAAAGATAAACTTCAATCCATTTATCAATCGCATCATGGCAAAGATAGCGTCGGTGACCGGTCTTTGAAAAATAGTGCCTTGATGTTTTTGACATCCCTAAAAGAAGAGGAATTTATAAATCTGGCAACATATCAGTATTTCAATGCTGACAACATGACGGATCAAATTTCCTCCCTTAGCCGGCTGGTTGTCACCAATCATCCCAATCGGGAAAAAGTTCTGCAGGACTATTACGCGCGTTGGGAAAATGACGCACTTGTAATCGACAAATGGTTCACTTTGCAGGCAACGTCCTATCGCGATAAGGCAATGGAGGATGTGCAGGAGCTCCTCTCCCACCCTGCATTTAACTATCTCAATCCAAACAGGGTACGTTCCCTAATCGCTGCATTTGCAGCTGGAAACCCGAGACATTTCCACAAGACGTCTGGGGATGGTTACCGCTTCCTTAGCGATGCGGTTATTAAGCTGAACACTATCAACCCTCAAATTGCGGCCCGATTGATTGGCCCCTTGGGTCAATGGAAACGCTTCAGCGAGAAACGCCAGAATTTAATGAAAGCGGAGTTAGAGCGGATCTTAAAAGCGCCGAATATCTCAAATGATGTGTTTGAAATCGCCAACAAGAGTCTTAGAAACTAGAGAGAGTTAGTACCGCTTTATGACTTGGGATTCAGGAGACGAAATCTCAGGAATATTTGCCCATTAATTTGAACATCATCCTCTTGAAGGAACCCAAACCTCTCAAGGGCTTTATAGCTTGGTCGATAAGTGGGGAGTAAGATTGTAATGGATTGAATGTCCATTTCCTCAAACGCTTGCCGTTTGAAATATTGAAACACTTGCCCCCCACATCCCCAGAAATCCGGATGCAGCACAAGGGCAAAATCCACATCTTCCCCCTCTTGCTGCAACCCGCCCCAACCTGCAAACTTTCCATCAACAGATATAGCGAAGGGTCCAAACCCATTGACTTCCCACAACCTTTTCTTGCTTAAGAGAAAATCCTCACATGCTTTTTCGGTAAACTCACCAGAGAGTAGAGGCAGATAACGCCTGACTTCAGCGTTATTCATCAAGCTGAGAACTTTGCTCTTCTCAACAGAAAAAAGGTCCACAAATTCAACATTCTTTCCCATAAACTTGATCTAACTTCTTTCTGATCATTTCCATCCGATTGATAGTGACCCATGAACTTTGCCGGATCTTTTGAATACACTCAAATCACGATGAATTGCTTCCTTAACTCCCTCTTCATGATATAGTGTTAAAGAGTAGAGTATCCGCTTTGGAAACAGGATTGGATATGCAGGAACTAAACGCCGACATACTCAAATGTATCAAAAGCTCAGCACTGTCTGGAGCCATATTTTTGGCTGGTTTGCTGCCTTTAGAAGCGCATGCGAACCAATCATCTCAGTTAGACACTGATTCAATTGAAATTCGTTCGGCCATTAATTCCTCGCTAGATAACGCGAACATTCCAACGCCAACCCAAAAGCCAGAAAATGTTGCGCTGGTTGTTCCACCAACAAAACCTTTAGCTAATAAGCATATCTCTGATATTCCGACACCGCTCAAGCGGCCTGCCGGAATGCAGTTTGCCCCACCTCCATATGCCACGGGTCTTTTAACTTCAAAAGATAAAGCAGTTTATGAAAAAGCGTTTTCCTACCTGAGCAAATATAAATGGCGGCAAGCTGTTGCTGAGGCAGACAAAGCAACTTATCCGCTACCAGCCAAGTTTATTCGCTGGAGTTGGTTAAGAGCGTATAAGGGCGGCGCGACATTTGAGGAGATCACCAGTTTTGTGATCGACAATCCGGACTGGCCATACCGTCAAACCCTTCTTCGCAGGGCTGAGGAAGCCTTGATCAATCCGATTGATGCAAGAAGAACGATTTCCTGGTTCTATGAGCGCCCGCCGATCACCGGAATGGGCATGCAACGGTATGGAGAAGCATTGCTTGCAGTCGGTCAAGCGGAAGAAGGAAAAAAATGGATCCGTAAAGCCTGGCATGAAGGTAACTTTAGCAAGGGTCTAGAGAACAAGTTCTTACGCCAGCATAAAAAATTATTAAGCCTCGAAGATCACGAAAACAGGCTAGACAGGCTGTTGTGGGGGCGCCGCGCAGAAGATGCCATTCGGATGCTTGATCGTGTTTCATCTGACCAGAAAAAAGTAGCTATCGCTCGTATTCGGCTAATGCGCATGTCCAAAAATGTCGACGCTGGCGTTCGCCAGGTTCCAGATCAGCTGCAAAACGATTATGGCTTCATATTTGATCGGATTAAATGGCGTCGCAGAAAAGGCCGCGACGAAGATGCACAGTCCTTGTTGCTAAAAGTTCCGAGCACCGCACCATATCCAGAAATCTGGTGGCGTGAGAGGGAAATACAGGCACGTAAACTTTTGCGGAAGGGACACATTACAGACGCCTATCAACTTGCAAGTCAACACGGCTTGACGAGCGGAGCCAAGTTTGCGGAAGCAGAGTGGCTAGCCGGATGGGTCGCGCTTCGTTTCCTTCATGAATATGACGAGGCTTTGGCGCATTTTACCCGTCTTTACAACAACGTCAGTTATCCAATAAGCCGGTCACGCGGGGCTTACTGGATCGCCAGGTCCTATGCAGCTTTAAAAGACAAAAAGTCTGCCCGTTACTGGTATGAGCAAGGTAGCCAGTTCAGCTCAACTTTCTATGGGCAGCTCTCCATGGCTGAGCTCAATACAAATGAAGCTCCAGACCTCAAGAAAAAATCCTCCTTTGGATCTCAAGCCAAAAGTCGGCTTGACCAGGACGAATTGGTTCTCATTGTCAAAAATCTGGCCGAATTGGGCCAGGCACGATACACGCGCCCCTTCTTAATGAAATTAACTGAAAGGTCTCAGTCTGCAGAAGACTATGTGTATCTTGCTAAATTATCTGAAGAGATTGAGCGACCTGATTATTCAGTTGCGGTTGCAAAACGCGCCTCTCAACTTGGAACGGAACTTCCAGATATTAGCTGGCCAACTGCAATCGAGCTTCCTGAAGATGCCGCCATTGAGCACCCTCTCATTCTGGCTATTACAAGACAGGAAAGCGCGTTTGCAACAGATGCCGTCTCTCCTGCTGGTGCGAGAGGCTTGATGCAATTGATGCCAAGAACGGCGAAACACGTCTCCAAAAAGCTCAAACTTTCCTATTCCAGATCCCGTTTAATACAGGATCCCGCTTATAATGTAACTTTGGGTAGCAATTATCTAGGCAACTTGATTGATCGTTTCGATGGATCCTATATCCTTGCGATTGCCTCCTATAACGCAGGGGGCTCTCGCGTTCGCCGGTGGATAGAAGATTGGGGTGACCCACGCCGGGGTGACATAAACACAGTCGACTGGATTGAGCTCATTCCGTTCAGTGAGACAAGAAACTATGTTCAGCGCGTTATGGAAAACCTTCAAGTTTACAGACAGCTAACAGCTACACCAGAATATGAACTTGTACAGCTAGACATTGATTTGTCTCGGGGTGGACCTGCAAACTAAACGTTTGCTTGTTAAGCTTGCATTTCTTTTAAAAACCGACAAAATCCAGATGGGGCGCGCTCAAATACGGGAACCCAATATGACCTCTGGAAAACTAGAAGACATCAAAGCATGCGTTTTTGACGCATACGGCACTCTATTTGATGTGGATGCCGCCGCCCGTCAGGAACAGGAGGCTTTAGGAGATCAATGGAAATCAATTTCCGATGTTTGGCGGCTTAAACAACTTCAATACACTTGGCTTCGCAGCTTACAAGGAAACTATATTGATTTCTGGCGCGTAACGGGAGACGCCTTAGACTTCGCCTTGCAAAGTGCCAACATCTCTGATGGAAAACTGCGTGAAAGGCTCATGAACCTATACATGACCCTCACCGCCTATGAAGAAGTAACAGAGGTTTTGGAGAGACTAAAAGGCGCAGGCATAAAATGTGCCATTCTCTCAAACGGCTCTCCGGATATGCTGAAGGCAGCCGTCAATAACGCCGGCATTCATGACCTTCTGGATGGTGTCTATTCTGTGGCCAGCGTTAAGGTCTACAAGCCTCACCCTTCAGTATATGATCTCGCCGTAACTGGACTTGATCTGGATGCCCGCCAGATCAGCTTTCAATCCTCTAATGGATGGGACGCTTACTCCGCAAAAGACTATGGCTTCAAAACGCTGTGGTGTAACCGTTTCGGTCAAGCAGAGGAACGTTTGCCCTCATCTCCAGATTTTCAAATAACAAATTTAAGAGAGATGCTGCCGATCCTCGGGGTCTAGCAAAACAGGACTTTTTAAGTGAAATGAGTTACGTAGAAGATTATTACCAGTCAGAAGACGGCCTCAACCTCTGCTTCAGAAGTTATGGACATTCGTCTCAACGCCTTCCCATTATCTGCTTGTCAGGTCTGACCCGCAACTCGCAGGATTTTGATGAATTTGCTGAGACTTTCTCTAGAGACCGTCAAATCTTTACCCTTGATTACAGAGGTCGGGGAAAATCTGACTATGACCCCAATTATCAGAACTACAACCCACAAACCTATCTTCAGGATATATTCCGCTTCCTAGAGAGCCAGAAGATAGAAAAAGCTGTTTTTCTTGGAACTTCCTTAGGCGGCCTTCTCTCAATCGCAATCGGTGGCCTAGCCCCAAAATATGTTGGGGGAATTATCTTAAACGATGTGGGTCCTGAAGTTGCGAGTGCAGGTGGGAGCCGAATAGCCGGTTATGTTGGAAAGGATGTTCGCTTTCAGTCCCTTGAAGAGATAGCCGCGGCCCAGAAAGAACAATACACCTCAGCTTATCCTGATGTTGAGGACAGCTATTGGCTAGAGACTGCGAAAGTCAGCTTCACATATGATGATAAAGATAAAAACTTCCGCCCGAACTATGATCTTGGTTTGGGTAAAGCTCTGGTCGAACAGATTGAAGAGGGAAATTCAATCGACCTTTGGCCAGTATTTGAAAATCTCAAGAACATACCCATGCTTGCAATCAGAGGTGCGCTATCTGATGTTCTGAGTGAAGAAACTTTCCAGAAAATGCAAGACATCCTTCCCGAGATGCAACATATTACCTTACCCAACCGTGGACATGTTCCCCTCCTTAACGAGCCACAATCCCTCCAAGCTTTAACCCGATTTTTGGATAAAACATAAACATGACCCCTTCCCTTCAGTCGCTTAACCTGGCTCGGCAAACGCTCGATGGCCAGGCTGTCCTTACCCCTTTACTTGAATCTCCTGCCCTGAATGAAAAAATCGGCTTTAGACTGTTTGTTAAAGCGGAAATGCTCCAAAAGACTGGATCGTTTAAATTTCGAGGGGCTTTCAATGCAATTTCCCAATTGAATGACGAGCAAAAATCAAAAGGCGTCTTTGCTTACTCCAGCGGCAATCACGCTCAAGGTATTGCTCTGGCTGCAAAACTTCTTGGGACACATGCGACAATCTTGATGCCGGAAGATAGCCCAACCATAAAGAAAGAAAATACTAGAGGTTATGGTGCTGAGGTCCTCACCTATGATCGCTATACGCAGTCCCGAGAAGAAATCGGGCTTCAAATTTCCAAAGAAAAAGAGCTGACACTGATAAAGCCTTACGACAATCCAGATGTCATTTCGGGGCAAGGCACAGTCGGCCTTGAAATTGTCGATCAATTGAGTGAACAGAACTTAAAAGCTGATGTTATTACTGTTCCCTGTGGCGGTGGCGGACTGACCAGCGGCATCAGCATTGCTATCAAAGCGTTATCCTCTGGAACATGTGTATATGCTGCGGAGCCCGAAGGGTTTGACGATACAAAAAGATCGCTGGAAAGTGGGTCTCGTCTTTCGAATGACGGCAATCATAAAAGCATCTGTGATGCGATAGTCACTCCAATGCCCGGTGAAGTAACCTTTCCTATCCTGCGACAGAATGATGTGCGCGGCCTGACAGTATCAGAAGAGGACGTCAAAGAGGCAATGCGCGTCGCCTTTCACTATTTTAAGCTTGTCGTAGAACCTGGAGGTGCAGTAGCGCTTGCTGCGCTCTTATCAGACAAAATGGCTGAAAAGCCGACTGTCGCAGTTGCGGTTACTTCTGGGGGCAATGTAGATCCTGATCTCTATTGCTCCATACTCAGTTCTAAATAATGAAGACCGTTTACGAGGATCGAATTTTCTATTCGATGAATAAGAAGATTCGATCCTATTAGAAAGATTTCAAAATCAATTAATAAAAAAATTTTATCGCTTATTTTGATTGAGAGATCGTCGATCAATAAAAAACTGATCAAAAGCATTTGTGATCTTCAATCTCTATCCAAAACCTAACCCTATCAACAAGCCTATTCGGCGACACCACTTACATTAAATTACTATTAATTAGTGTTGTTACATTAGTATGTCATGCGCATATCAAATAAGTCAGGTCCATTTTTTTAAATTCGCTATCGCCCGTAACTTAATCTTTTCCACCAAATATTAAACATAAAATGAGACCAGTGATTTATGGTTAATATCTTAAGTGATTAGAAAAGAAATTGGTCTAAATCCCTCCCTGCTCTCCTAAACTTAATAAATATTAATTTAGCTAGAAATCTCGTTTTCAATCTTCGCAAAATTGGAAATTATAATTTATAAACAATGTTTTAAATAATTTTAGACTAGAAATTGAGTAAGAATAAACACCAATTCCCCTTCCCCAAAAATCAGCCTCGCACCTAAGCTTTACATTAATGAGAGAGCTTTCATAAGCTTGCCTAGTTTCATGTCAACTCAAGCCAGAAAAGCTTGAAGCCATAAATGTTGACGAACAAAACTAACGAGTAAAACAACCCTCTTAGAGGCAATTACTAGTCTACAACTGAAAAGGAAGCACTCATGGCTACTCTTAAATCAAACACTCAAAAAATCAAAACTGCTACTAAAGATTGCAAGTCGATCCAACTTGGTAATATGAGCCCTGCATTTAAGGTGGACCCTAAACACGCGTCAGTATCTGATAAAAAAAATATTCGCCTTGGGAATATGAGCCCTGCTTTTAAAGTTGAACAGTCTGCAACTCGAGACGAGGGTAAAGTACGGACTGGTAACATGAGCCCAGCTTTCAAAGTTGAAGATAGCAAAAAAGCCACCCAAAATTCCAACAAGGTACGTTTGGGCAATATGAGCCCTGCTTTTAAAATCTAACGAAGCTGGGATTGCTAAATGGGTATCCAATCCACATTGGAAAAACCAGATCCGGAGCAGCATGCTGCTCCGGATCCCCTCATTCGGTTCTATCGCCTCATTCAAGACACCCCTCTTCCTCAAAGAGCTGATCGATCTGCGGGTGGTTTAATTCCAACACGGGCCTTCCGCTACTGTGAACCAATGACAGCGGCATCTGCATTTGGATGGTATATCTTTCCACCTATGAATTTTCAGGTTCTCTGGACCGGGTCAGAGCTTTTCTGGCAATTTGATGAATGCGAAGATTGGTTGCCTCTAGGCGCTGCTCAATACCCCTATTTTTCGGATTTTTTTGATGATCATTGCCCGAAAGAACTTATGGGCTATGCACCGCCATTTATTTCGGCTGCACCTGAACCTGGTGTCCTAAAAGTTTGGAGTGGCCTTTTCGCCAGAACACGTCCTGGCTGGAGCAGCCTTGTTCGTAAGCCGGCCAATCTGCCGGGTCATCAAACGTATGAGCATTATGAAGGTATCATTGAAACGGACAGGTGGTTCGGACCACTTTTCATGAATTTTCGCCTAACAAAGACTGATCAACCTATTTTCTTCCAACGAGAAATGCCTCTTTTTCAGGTCCAGCCAGTTGAACGGCTCACCTATCAGGACAAAACTCTGAATAATTTTGAGACTATAGCCTCAATAGACGACTTCACAAACGAAGACTGGAATGACTACTACCAATTGGCTGTTGCACCGGGCACTCCTCAAGAACGGCCAAGAGGGCTTTACGCCAGATCTTCCCGAAAAAATCGAACTCCCTCCCCAGAAAAGTGACCGAAAATGGAGAGTTTATAGATTGTCTTTCGGCCAGGATTTGCCAAACTGGGCTCAATAACTAAAAAAGGAGCCTATCCATGACACTTGAGGCAGATCTCTTTTGGTCTTTTAGAAGCCCATACTCTTATCTCGCAACCCCACAATATAGACGGATGACGGAGGACTACGATCTAAAGATCAATGTCCGGCCAGTCTATCCAATTGCAATTCGAACCCCTGAATTCTTTAAATCCGTCAATCCAAAATGGATCCCTTATTTAATGCTCGATTGCAAAAGAATTGCTGATTATCGAGGCATGGGATTTAAATGGCCAAATCCAGATCCTGTTGTCATTGATCGTACAAATGGAACCATTGCCAAAGAACAACCCTACATCCGCATGATTACCCGTCTAGGGATGAAAGCGGTAGAAGCTGGCAAAGGACTTTCATTTATTGATGAAGTGTCCCGCTCCATCTTTGATGGGAGTACCACCAACTGGCATCTACCTGAAACATTGGAAAAAACTGTCGCCAGAGCAGGACTCTCTCTGACTGAGCTCACACAGCAGGTTGAAGGAAATGAGGATAAGATAGACGTAGATATTTCAAGAAACCAGGAAGCGTTGGACGACTCAGGTCATTGGGGGGTCCCCACTCTTGTTTTTAATGGAGAACCCTTCTTTGGTCAGGATCGTGTAGATCTTGCTCTATGGCGCATGAAACAACACGGACTAACAGCTCGAAAGAATTAATTAGCCTTCAGCCCGGTCAGTTAGTGGACCAGAACTCTCCTTTTTCGAGCTGCTCCCGATAGCCTGCCATAAAACTCTCTAACTGGCCTATTTTGGCAATTGCTGTCGAACGTTCGCGGAATGAGGTGTCTGCTCCATCAGAAGTATCTGTGATCAGATCAAATGCATCCAGATCGGGAGTGTTGACCATATGTTTACGGTATCGATCCCGCATATTGGCGATCCCTTGACGATCTCCGGCAAGACTTCTGGCAACAGCCAATTGCATTACCCTTTGACGATCACCATCAGTTAAAGACGCAGCTTTATTTGCTCCAGAATTCTCCAAAAGAACTTCAATCGCATCAATTGCTTTTGACCAGTTTTTGGACCGCCAATAAATATCCGACCGAAGTAGATCGGCGGTCTGACTGGTATCTCCTTCCAGCAGCTCCAATGCAGCATCATACCGCTCCAGGTCGAGACTTGCGCGTGCCTGAATATGTCGCCGCTCATCCTTTACCTTATCTGGCAAAGCTCTCCAGCGAGTTTTGTTGAGAATATCCAGGCTTTCTTTTGGATTCTCATTCCAAAGATGTACGACAGCCAACTTGGCACCTGTGACTGATTTTTGCGCTCCACTCAGGCGGAAATTAACCTGATGGTCAAGAAGCTGTGCAGCCTGCTCCAACAGATCGACCTTAATCAGCCGGTCAGCCAAATTACGGATCATAGCATCACCCTTGTCTCCTAAAGGAGTAAGCTCTCGAAACTCATAGTAAAGTGCCAAAGCTTTTACAGGTGGTAATTTGTCAGCGCCCCCTTCAAGGAATAACTGGATAAATAAGTCATTCATTTCCCGGGCAATATCCCGAGACAGAGGGTCTTTAGGGAAGGTCATCACGATACTTTTAAAGGTTTTCAAACCTTCACGCATTTCACCGCTGGCTATTTGCAAATCCCCAATCCGCTTCAAAATGTCCAACTCCAGCTGGTCTCCCCGCCAGGCAAAGGTCATTTTCTTAAACTCTTCAATGGCCTCTTCAGGTGAGATTTCTTCCTGAGCCAACATTGCATTTACGCGGGCGAAATTTGCTTTGGCGGTCACCGGACGGTAATCGAGTGCCATTGCTTGTTGAAACTTTCCAACGGCGCGACCAGGATCGCCTGATCTAAGAGCCGCAACCCCCTCCAGATATTCACGGCTGGCGGCAATCTTCTTATCAACGCCCTCACCAACGGCAGTTTTGATATCCTCAAGCGCCTTAATAGCTCCCTCGATATCGTAATCTTCAAGGGCGGTTTCGGCCGCCAGAATATTAAACTCGTTTTGCAATCCCTGATCGTAAACTGGAAATGCATCGCGACCAATCCGGATTTCAGACGACGCCTGCTTCCAATCCCCCTGCTTTGCAGCCAGCATAGCTCTCCAAGGGGCGACCTCTAAAACACCATTAAAGACAGGATCCATGAGGTCTTGCTCGGCTTCCTGAAGATGGTTCATGCCTAAATTTGACAACCCTCTGAGCAATCGGAACATCCCATCGTCATCTGCCCTCGGATCATCCAGTCTGACACGTTCCAGGACAGCGAGCGCATCCGCATAATATTTATGCCCGACAAAGAACCTGGCGAGCTCCATACGCGCACCATTCCGTCCAGCAGATGGAGAGCGCGCAACTCGTCGCTGCAATAACTGTTTTTGCTCCTGAAACTCGCGCATAGGAACCTGTCGCCAAGCCGCTAACTTCACAAGCTGGGCCTTATCCTTTTGCTTGCCAAAACGATCTGTCAAATCTCCATCCGCATAGAGATCCTCCTGAGAAATCGCACGTGCTAGCTGCAAGCCATCAGGCGCAGTGACCGAGACACCGTTTCTTTCAACCGCAATCTGTACTTTAGGATCCCGAGGGGTCATTGCGATCCCCTGAACGGATGGCAAGACTGTAAATTGAGTAAACGTCCGTGATCTGCCGACACCCCAACTTGGAGAATGGAGTGGAACAGCGATAATTGCATCACCGGCCTGCGGGTCCAACAGTTCCACACGATCGCCATTATTCACGGCTGGAATGAAAACACGGGCACCGCCTTGGGCAGCTGGTTGAGGTTGAATATCAATCGTATTCTTGATGACAGGCGCTTCAGCTAATCGGAAATCAACTCGCCACTCATTATCAATCCGTGTGACACTCGGGGTGTAGCCTTCACGGACGGACAGTCTCGCGACTGTTGCAGTCGGATGAGCAAACTGATTTTTTCTGATAACCAGAAACTTATAGGGCCCACCTAGGTTTTTGAAATCAAGGCGAACGGCTTTATCAAACACAATCCAATATTGACCAGCCCGTTCAAACAACGCCATTGCTGCTGATTGTTCCCACGGAAAGATTAAACGAAAACCATCTTTGAGATTACCAACATCAAGGACAAGTCTCTCCTCAGGTAGTGCCACATTAGCATTAGTGGATGCCATCTGGTCAGATTGCGGTATTAATGATCTTGGAGATGTTGTGTCCGCAACAGGCTCAACTTCCCTTTGTAGGACAGGTTCTTTTTCAGCAACAACAGGTTCAGTTACTTGAACCAATTCCTTTGGTTTTTCTGTTTCCTTCTTCGCAGGCTCGACCTCGACAGGCCTAATTTCAACAGGTTTTGTAATTTTGCGAACAGAGTTGTCAGATTTTTCTGTTAGTGCTTGAGTGGGCTCTTCTTTCTCAGTTTTCTGGGTTTCAGCCAAGGTTTTCGGCTGGAAATCGAAGGCTATGCTGTTTCCACTGCGAAAAGATTTAAGTGCAGTTGGCCCCTTTGTTGTGACCAACAAAACCGTTGCGGCATCTGTCTGGCTAACCTCAACTGATTGAATATGATCCGGTATATCGCGGGTAACATTTGAAAGATCCAGTTCCGCAGGCTTGGCAAATTGCAAAACAAACTGGTTTCCGTTCTCGCGAACGTCATAGTCAACGATTTGAGACCAATCGACCACCAACCGACTATATTTTGGATGATCCCCCGCACGCACACGGACTTTTTCAGATTGCCCCTTTGGCTTTACCAAATCGAGCGCTATAGCGGTTCCATAGACGGCATCTTTTAGCTGAAAACTACCCTTAAGTTTTAGTCTTAATGATTTGTTTTCATTTATAATTTCACCACTCTCCACATACTCATCAAGTATGCGAAGTGCAGACGTTAAATTTGCTTCAAAAGCTTCGGGAAAACGAACAACAAGATAGCCATTTTCAATTTCAGCTTCATATGATTGTAGTTTCTTCCAATCAAGCACAAGCCGCCCATATTCGGGATGCTCTCCAGCTCTAACCTCAATCGACGTTGCTGCACCAGCAATACCTGTCTGTATCGCAAACAAGAACGCCCCTAAAACAAGAAGGAGCATGAAGGAGCGAAATGAATTCTCGGCAAACATTCTCATCGATTGGCACCTTTTGCTTCCCGAATGACAATATCTATTCTCCTCGCTAGTTGGAAATTCTTTTCCTCACCATTAGAAGGATCCAATTC
The DNA here is from genome assembly GCF_012932565.1 of Sneathiella limimaris. Lineage (NCBI taxonomy): Bacteria > Pseudomonadati > Pseudomonadota > Alphaproteobacteria > Sneathiellales > Sneathiellaceae > Sneathiella > Sneathiella limimaris. Next base: position 2,218,437 of record NZ_JABBYJ010000001.1, on the reverse strand, counting down.
AAAATAACGAGAGTCCGCCAGTCCATAGACCTGTACCGGATATCCATAGCCAGCTTTTTCGAGCGTCTCAGAAACAGACACCGCGCGCGAAAGCGACAATGTCCAATTTGACAAAGCGTCCGGAGCCCTATTTTGGATAGGAACTGGATCTGAATGACCATAAACCTCTATACGGTTTTTCACGTAGCGAAGGGTTTCGCCCAGCATCCGAGTTGCATCCAAGAGTTTTCCAGTGACGTCGTTGCCGCCTTGCCCAAAGAAACTGTCGCCAATAAAGGAAATGATCAGGCGATCAGCAGCCTTAAAAACCTCCACATTAGTCAGCTCTTCACTGCTTGAAACTTTAGCTTTCAGAATATTCTGCAAATAGTCCAGATCAAACGCACGCTGTTCCGTAAACAGCTCAACATTTTCCTCTGCAGTTGGGCCAGTTTCTGTCTGTTCACTATTGATGTTTAGCGGGTTTCCCAGGAACTCTAGCACCTTTTCCCAGTTATCTCTTTTGATCTCGTTCATTGCAAAAACCAGAACAAAAAACGCCAATAATAACGCCAGCAAGTCAGCAAGAGACGTAAGCCACATTGTGTTCTGTCGTCGATTTGTCGGCTGAGGAAGCGGTTCAAACATTAATTTGCCCCCTCTTCATTTCTGAACTGATTGTTGAAGTTTTCCCGAATGTAGAAACGAAAGACAATTTCGTCTGTATTGGCATTCGTAAGCCCAACAAAAAAGTTCCGGGCAGGAACGCCTGCATCTAGGAGCAATGTGACCAAGCTATCAATGCGCTTAACTGTCAAGTTTCCCCGCATTTCAGCTGCCGCAGGTAAATCATTTCCAACATCCATGAGGATTTCCATGTCGGTTGGTACAATCCCTGAGCGCTTAATCAAAAGGCTCGCTGTTCGAGTGATTAGTTGTTCACGTGTATCCCTCACACTGGAGGTCCCATCGGGAAAAATCTGGCTGACAGGGATCCTGAACTGGAGAATATCCCCCTGCTTATTGATTTCACTCTGGACCAACGGTATTGCGGTTTCATAAACCTGCTTCAGTTCCGCATGAAATGTCGCTGTTCCAAGGTCTTTGGACTTAAACTCTGTAGATTGCGCTTCGGACTGAACCTTCTCTTTTCCTTTAAACGTTACATCAATACTACCAATTACCGAGCGAATTCGCTCTTCCGCAGGTTCAGAGATCGATGTCAAATAAATGAAAAAAGCGAGCAGCAGGAAATACAGCGCAACAAACACAATAGTCGTGTTTTTGTTAGCCGTTCTTTCTTTCGTAATCTGCTGAGAATACCCTAACATTGGAACCGGTTTTCCTGTTTTCAGTCAAAACTCGCTAGCAAGGCATCAATATCGTCCTGGGATACCCCTTCGCCCTCTTTTTGTGGACCGTTTAGCAAATCGGCATCAGGACGTTCATCTGCTTCCTTATGCACACCAGAAACATCTTCGCGGTCTTTTTCTTTGTTAACCGGTTTACCCATGGACTCAGCCATCTTGTTGATCACTGCTTCAATATGCTGCAGGGTTGAGACAACTTTGTTTATCCTTTGACCTGTGATGTCCTGAAAGTTGGAAGCCTCATATATCTTAGTAATAATGTCGGTGATGCGCTCTTCTTTTTCGCCCCCGATATCAGCTCCAATTTCGGAGAGAGTTTCTGCCGCATCCAGAAATGTATTCGTAGCTTCTTCAGTCGCTTCGACAATAGCGCTCAGTTCATCTGTCGCTGCCGGGATATGTTGTTCACTAATTTCCTGAGGTTGTAGGCTGGCAATCTCGCCTCTGGCTTTCTTGATGAAATCGACCAGTTCCAGGATCTGACCCTGTATATGAACCTGAGGCGCACTGATATCACCTTCGACATTGCTCATCAGCTTTTCAACGAGATCAGCAACCTCATCAATATTAACGGTCGGCCCCATCTCTTCACGAATAGTTTCAACCCGGTTGGAAAGATGTTCGGCAAAAACTGCTGAATCCATAATGTCACCTGCTTCCTATACACTTCGTATCCGGCACCAAGATTACCCTAGCTTTCTTAATCACAGGTAAAATCTAACTCGCCTGAAATCTACTTTAAGATTAGCCGTTCTCACCTTTTACATCTGGCAGCTGCTTGCGAGTCGCCAATTCAATCGTCAGCTCTTTTGCGCGTTTCCCGTCCATTTTGCCTAGAATTGCTGCTAGCGCCCGCTCTTTCATCAAGCCCGTAATATCCAGCAGAACATCCATATCCAATGAGTTAAAAATACTAGCCGCATCTTTGGGTTTCATTTTCTCGTAAATAGAAACCAGGCTCTTCAGCTTTTTCAGTTCTTGCTCATCATATTGCTTCAGAAGGTCCTGAATAGTTGCCTCGATCTCTTTCAACTTGGCAATTTTCCCATCAATCCGCTTCTCTGTCGCCTGCAGGAGATTATCTCGCATGTCCAATTCTTTTGACCGAGCATCTAGCTGCACACGCCGTTCAGTCAATTTCTGCAGCACCTCAATTTCACTACTGCTCAGATCTGTCGCATCGAAGGATGCAGCTTCTGAAGACTGTTCACTCTCTAAAGCCGTTTCCTGATTGGCCTCGCTTGTGGTCTCAGATGTTTCGCTATTATTTTCAGTAGCTTCCGGCTTTTCGTCTTCCTTCGCCTGAGCTTGAACAGAAGCAACATTGACGTCGACAAACAAACCTTGCGCACTGTTCCATACAGTACTGACCTTCAAGCCAAAGACCAAAACCATGGCAATAATTGTTACGGGTAAAATTCGAAGACTTTTCATAATCTGATTTCCTGAAGCCCTATTTGGACTTGGTCAACATCTGCAACAATTCTCTTTCGGCGTCCGTGCGCGGCTCAGTATCGGAACTGATGTCAGCTTCCTCTGCATCCGGCGCCTCTGGCGCTTGAGAAGAACTGATCTTTTTACCCACACCATCAACACTTTCCTGAAGTCGATCCGCAATCCGCGAACTGGAAACATTGATCAGTTTCAATTCTTCCAGAAGACCCTTCGCCTCATCCACTTCTTTCTGCAGGCTGCCACCCAGCTCTTCACTTGTCTTTCTCAGCTCTTCAATCCCGAGCTTGGATTTCACTATTGCCCGATCAAATTCGGCGGCAACCTTGTGCAATTCAGACTGCGCATCTCGCATAACGGACAATTTGCGGCTCAAACTCACGCAATAGCCGATGCACGCACCGAGCATGAGAATTAACAATAGATCCAGAATGAGCGAAATTGATAAAGATTCCATTACCCGCTACCCCAAATGCCGCAAGGTACGATCAACTTTGACAGCAATATTTTGGCCTGCGCGTCCCATTTTTCCAGACACCATTCCAACACCACCACATCGAAGAACTACAGGACTTTTGGGTGACGCATTCAGCATGATCGTATCCCCAATCTCAAGACTGAGAATTTCGTTCAACGATAGCTGCTGCTCATCCAAAACAGCTTGGATGTCAACTTCAGTTGCCCAAAGTTCTGTCGCCAAGTGATTTTCCCAAATACTGTCACGACCAAACTTTTCACCCATAAACATCTGCAGAAGAAGTTCACGAACAGGCTCAAGGGTCGCATAAGGAAGAAGCAATTCCAGACGGCCGCCACGATCTTCCATGTCAATCCGCAATTTAATGAGGATCGCAGCGTTGGCAGGCCGCGCAATCGTTGCAAAGCGTGGGTTGGTCTCTACCCTCTCCTGCGTGAAAGTAACGGGGCTAAGCGGCTCGAAAGCAGCGCACATGTCATGCAGGATAACGCCGACCATCCGCTCAACCAGATTTCTTTCAATCGTTGTATAAGGGCGACCTTCAATTCGCATAGCCGCTGTACCACGGCGTCCTCCAAGCAGAACGTCCACAATGGAATAGATCAAGGAACTATCTACCATGATCAAACCATAGTTATCCCATTCTTCCGCCCGGAAAACGCTCAGTATTGCAGGCAGCGGGATTGAGTTCAGATAATCACCAAACCGGATGGAAGTAATATTATCAAGGCTCACTTCTACGTTGTCAGAGGTAAAGTTCCGAAGAGAAGTCGTCATCATGCGAACAAGGCGATCGAAAACAACTTCCAACATTGGAAGTCGTTCATAGTTCACCAGAGCAGAATTGATAATGGCTTTGATGCCGGATTTCTCGTTAGAGCCATCCCCATCCATATCGAAACCAAGAAGACTATCGATCTCGTCCTGGTTTAGAACACGGGTTGAGTGGCCGCTGGAGGCTTCACTGATACTTGCGCCTGCCGGCGCTTCTTCTTCAGCTCCGCCCATAGCCGCAGCCATGTCCATATCACCGTCATCGCCATCTGCTGCCATGGCGGCAGCCATATCCATTTCGCCGTCATCGCCATCCGCTGCCATAGCAGCAGCCATGTCCATTTCTTCTTCGTCGGCCTCTGCTGCCATTGCAGCAGCCATATCCATTTCGTCGTCGTCAGCCATGAAAACTCCTACTGGACAAGCATTTCTTTGAACAACACGTCCTTGACCTGGATCGGGTTGACGGAAGTGTTGATGCGATAAAGCAGCTCTTCCTTTAAACGATAAGTTCCGGCTGATCCTGCAAGATCCTCACGGCGCAATTCTCTGAGATAAACCTGGAAATTATCCATTACACGCGGCATCAGTTTTTCCAATTCAGGTAAAACTGTCTCATCATCCAGTTCCAATGAGACTGATAATTTCAGGAAACTTGCATCAGATGTAGAAGAACTCAAATTAACGAGCATGTCTGGCATGTCATAAAAAACAACAACCTTTTCGACTTCCTCTTCAACAGGCTCTTGTTCTTCCTCAGCAACTTCTTCACTGTCAAACACGCCAGCAAAATAGGCGCCGCCAACACCGCCGCCAATCAGCAGCAATGGAAGGAGGATAAACAGGATTAGGACTTTACCACTCAGGCCCTTTTTCTTGACCTTCTCGGTGCCGCCATCTTCACCTGTTTCAGGAGACTCATTTTGATCTTCGTCTGCCATTAGGTACCGGTCCCACAACTATTTGTCTGTTACAGATGCTCTAACTCTAAATAAACTTGGTTAATAATAAGTTTCCAATGAAAGCTTTGTATAGCTTTTTTGATATTATAGCTCTCGCAAAATGCAACCGTAACTAATTACCCACACATTGATCTCCTCTGTCTTGAGATAAAGGTGGCAAAAATTACCGACTAATCGGAATTTTGTTCAGCTTACAGTCCCTCTTCCGATCACACGAATTTCATAAGTCATTGTTTTATATGAATAATATTTTTGGCACGCCTTATGCATTAAAGGTGGCAAGTGTAATTTTTGCCAGAAAGGCGGAGTTAAATGGAGAATGCAGTATATGTCGGCTTGTCCCAACAAATGGCGCTAAAAAGGCACCTGGACATCGTCGCAAATAACCTGGCTAACATGTCAACGACCTCATTTAAGAGCGTCAGCCCGGTATTTGAAGAATATCTGCAAAAGGATCAGCCCAATGCCAAGATCTCTTTTGTTCAGGACTATGGTGTCTATCACGATCAAAGCGAAGGTCGGATTTATGGCACAAACCGGCCACTCGATTTTGCGATCGCTGGTGACGGTTTCTTTACAGTCCGGACAGAAGAAGGAATTCGCTACACCCGCAATGGTAACTTCAAACTAGACCCTGAAGGGTTCCTGGTTACCAGCAATGGCGACTTTGTTGTCGATGAAGGCAACGATACCATTCAAGTCGACTTGACAAATCCAGACATCGAAGTTGCTGCTGACGGAACGATCAACCTTGGTACAGAAGATGTTCTGAAGCTCGAACTCGTCACTTTCGACAACAACCAGCTCCTGACACAAGTCGGTAACGGTTATTACGATGCTGGACGGGAAAATCCGTTTCCGGCCCCGAATGCAAAAGTTCTGCAAGGAAGTCTGGAAAGCTCCAATGTCAATCCAATTCTGGAAATGACCACAATGATTGAAATTCTTCGTGCTTATGAGTCCGCCCAGAAACTTCTGGACGCTGAGCATGAACTGCAAATGAAGGCAGTCGATACACTGCCTGCAATGAACTAAGAGAGGGTATAAGTATGCGTGCACTTGGAACAGCAGCAACTGGCATGTTGGCTCAGCAGCTCAATGTAGATGTGATCTCCAACAACATTGCCAACATGACAACAACCGGCTTTAAACGGCAAAGAGCTGAATTTCAGGATCTTCTCTATCAAGATCTGCGTCGGGCTGGCGCCTCATCTTCCGATGCTGGTACGATTGTCCCATCCGGTATTCAGATCGGTGTTGGTGTTAAAGCGGCATCCGTCTATCGGATTACTGATCAGGGTGGTATGGAATCCACCGGCAACACATACGACTTGGCCATACAGGGCGACGGTTTCTTCCGGGTTCTGCTTCCATCAGGGGAAGAAGCTTACACTCGGGCTGGATCATTTCAGATCAGCCCAACTGGCGAGATTGTAACGCAGGATGGATATAGCGTTTTGCCATCCATTTCCGTACCACAGGATGCCTTGAGCGTAACCGTCAACTCTAGCGGTGAAGTCCAGGTTAAAATCGATGGTCAGGTAGACCTGCAGACAGTTGGACAGCTCGATCTGTCAATTTTCTTCAATGAAGCTGGCCTGCAGCCATTAGGTGAAAACCTTTACAAAGAAAGTACTGCATCAGGCGCCCCTAGCACAGGAGCTCCAGGCTCCGTTGGTTTTGGTACAATTCGCCAAGGATATCTGGAAAGCTCCAACGTGAATGCTGTGGGTGAAATTACAGCCCTCATCAGCGCCCAGCGAGCCTACGAAATGAACTCAAAAGTTATTACGACAGCAGACGAAATGATGTCTGTAACCAATCAGCTTAGATAAGCCGAAAATCTCTTAATATAGAGGATTGAAACCATGAAGCATTTCACAAAATTAATAGCAGTGTTGATTAGCATGGCAAGTTTTGCCTACTCAGCTGCTGCCGCACAAGTGACCTTGAAACACAATATTGTGGTTGAAGGTGAAAGCGTGACCTTTGGAGATGTTTTTCATGGTGCCGAAGGAAAATCTGATTACGTAATCGCGACAGCCCCACTCCCAGGCAAAAGTATTGTCTTCAATGCATCCTCTCTTGCATTTGTTGCCAATAAGCACGGTCTGAAATGGCTGCCGCAACAATCCATCAGTCAGATCGTTGTCCATAGACAAGGGCAACAAATTCCTGAGCAACAAATTCTTCAAGAGATCCGAAACACACTGGAGCTTGAAATGGGAACTTCTGAATTTGAGGTTGTCATGGGGCGTCACACACAGCGGATAACTGTTGCTCTTACAGAAGATCCTTTGGCTGCGGTTGAAACGATTTCATACAATCGGGATAAAGAAACCTTTGTTGCAGTGCTTGTTGCTCCAGCGAATTCAGACAGCCCTCGCCGCTTCAGAGTATCGGGCAACTTCTACCCACAGATTATGGTTCCTATAACCTCCAAGCTCATTGTCGCTGGTGATGAAATCACAGAAGAGAATATTGACTACAAGCCAGTCCGAGCGAGCAAGGTTAAAAGAAACATCGCACTGCGGATTGAAGATGTAATCGGTAAAGCCCCTAAGCGGACTATTCGTACTGGCGGCACGATCAGCCTTAATAATCTTGGTGAACCCGTAACCATCTCTAAGGGGAAACTTGTTTCTGTCACCTTAAAACGCGGTGGACTTGCTCTGTCAATTACAGGGCGTGCGCTCGAAAGCGGATCCACAGGTGATGTGATCCGGGTTGAAAATATCGCAAGTCGGAAACCTATCCAGGCTGAGATTATCAGCGACCAAGAAGTCAGAATTGTAACTGCCCAGCAATTGTTGGCTGGCATTCAGTAATCCAATAAGTGGAGATTAGAAGATGACCCACCTGAACATGAAAACACTCGCAAAAGCCGCCCTGTTGTTCGGACTAGGAACCGCTCTTGCTGGATGTAACGCATACAGCCGCATTGCCGCTATCGGAGAGGCACCTCCTCTTTCCAAGATCGACAATCCTGTTTCTGAGAAAAATTATAAACCAGTTTCTCTGCCAATGCCGCGGCCTGAACCTGTAATTCAACAAGCCAATTCCCTGTGGAGACCAGGATCACGCGCCTTCTTTAAAGATCAGCGGGCGAACCGGATTGGTGACATCCTGACAGTCGTTGTCGAAATTGCAGACCAGGCAACGCTGAATAATTCAACATCCACTTCTCGGACAAGCTCTGAAGAAGCGGGCATCACTAACCTGCTGGGATTAGAATCTCAATTGTCCAAAATCTTCCCTGAAGCTGTTGCACCAGAAACAGCTGCAGATCTCGGCAGCACCCATTCAGTAGACGGAAGCGGTGCGGTAACACGTAACGAGACTATCGAAATGGAGATAGCCGCCATCGTCACTCAGGTCTTGCCAAATGGAAATATGGTAATTTCTGGCCGCCAGGAAGTTCGCGTGAACTTTGAAAGCCGTGATCTGTACATCACAGGCGTCATTCGGCCAGAAGACATTACCTCAAGCAACACAATTGCGAGCTCAAAAATAGCAGAAGCACGCGTCGCATACGGCGGAAGAGGACATTTAACAGACGTCCAGCAAGCCCGCTATGGACAGCAGCTATTCGACATCATATTCCCGTTCTAATAGAACGCAGAAAGCCCAATAAAAAAAGCCGACGAGAAATTCGTCGGCTTTTTTTTAACTAGTCATCCCGGTAGACTTTTTCGCGGCGTTCATGTCGCTCTTGCGCTTCTAGACTCAGTGTCGCAACTGGTCTTGCCTCGAGGCGTTTCAGAGAGATAGGCTCCCCGGTCTCATCACAATAACCGTAGATGCCCTCGTCGATCCGCCGCAGCGCTGCATCGATCTTACCGATCAATTTCCGCTGGCGATCCCGAGTACGAAGCTCAAGGGCTCTTTCGGATTCAGTTGAGGCACGATCTGCAATATCAGGTTCCTTAACGGTTTCCTCTTGCAGGTTCGTAATCGTTTGGTTCGCATCTGCGAGGATTTCAGCTCTCCACTTCAGCAGTTTATTTCTGAAGTACTCCTGTTGACGAGAGTTCATGAACGGCTCGTCCTCGGATGGCCTGTAATCATCGGATAAATGAACGTTCATTACGCAACTCCAAATAGCGCAAATTAAATTCTAGAACATCTAAATTTTAGATGTCGGTCTATATCATACATTGTATGTTATACGGAAATGATAAACGCATATTTTGTAAAAAAATATGACAAAGGTCTCAAATTGGGATCAATAGCCGAGTTTCGCCAGTTCTACCGCGGCGCGGAGTTCAATATCGCCAATTATTTCGGCAAGATTTGGATCTTCTGCCTCAACATTCATCTGCGACAATGTGCTCTGAAGTTGCTTGAGACGTTCTACCGGAATCGCTCCAATTAGTAAGCCATGGCGAATTTCTTCCAGACGCGCAAGAAGGTCCTGCCCCCGCATCACAGCTTTCTTATTTTTGGAAACAGAATCTTCCACACCCTGAAGAGCGACAATTGCATCCACCGAAGCGATAGGAGAAGAAGAGGATACATTACTTGTCGTTTGCACATCAGAGCTGTCTGAGGGAACAACAAACTTGCCCTCAACCTTTGAAGCAGATTTAGACCCTTTAGATTTCTGAGTAGAGCCAACTCTGCCAGGTCCTGAGACTCTCATGCTCATACAAGTCACCACTCGTCATAATTTACAACGTATCCTATTGGTACTGTTGGTCTTTTTTACCAAAATATCAAGAGGTTAAAATTGCCGAGCAGACAGGAAATAGTTACCGAGCGGCAATTTTACAACGACAGACCCAAAAAAATATCCATATTTATCAACCACTTAAATCGCATCTGATTTGGCACGGAATTCGCATTGATTGTTGCGAGTATTTATTTTGACACCATCACGTCTCTTAGAAAAAGAGTTGGGTACAGATGAAACGCAACATATTTGATAACATTCAAACCTGTTTGAAAGTGGCCTTGAAGCCATCGGGCCTCGCCGGAAGAATTATTGCCATTCTTGCCATTTTTGCAATGAATAGCCCTACAGCGCTTGCAGCTTCTCGCGTGAAAGATATCGCCGACTTTGAAGGTATTCGGGAAAACATTCTCGTTGGATATGGGCTTGTTGTCGGCCTAAACGGTTCGGGCGACTCCCTTAACAACTCCCCATTTACTGAGCAAAGTCTGACAGCCATGCTGGAAAGATTGGGCGTCAACACGAGGGACGCTGAGTCTAAAACAGATAATGTTGCCGCTGTGGTTGTCACGGCTACCCTGCCCCCATTCGCCCGTCAAGGTACTCGAATTGACGTTTCAATCAGTTCCATTGGCGATGCTGAAAGCCTTTTGGGAGGTACACTGGTTGTCACCCCACTCCTTGCCGCTGACGGTGAGGTTTACGCTGTTGCCCAAGGGTCCGTTACTGTTGCGGGTTTCTCTGCGGGCGGCGAGGCGGAAACCGTGACCAAAGGTGTTCCAACAGCTGGTCGGATCGCGAACGGTGCAATTGTTGAGCGTGAACTTGGCTTTGATCTGTCTAGCTTGACGACACTGCGCATTTCACTTCGCAACCCAGATTTCACAACTTCCCGCCGGGTCGAAGAGGCAATCAATAAATTTATTGGCACAAAAGTCGCCAAATCAACAGACCCATCAACAGTCGTCCTGAACCTCCAGGGCAGTCAACGCGATGACATGGTCAGCCTATTGACAGATATCGAGCAATTAATGGTCGAGCCTGATCAAATGGCCCGGGTAGTCATTGACGAACAATCCGGCATCATCGTTATCGGAAAAGACGTGAAAGTAGATACGGTTGCGATTGCTCAAGGAAACCTGACCGTTCGCATCACCGAAACACCACAAGTTTCTCAACCAGGTCCCTTTGCGGAAACCGGCGAAACTGTAACAGTTCCGAGAACTACTGTTGAGGTTGAAGAAGATGGTGACCGAAAACTGACTGTCCTCAATTCCGGGGTTCGCCTTCAGGATCTCGTTGATGGACTTAATG